>NZ_KB907307.1:631732-947599 GCF_000381925.1 Nocardia sp. BMG111209 | reverse complement strand
CCACCACGATCTGCAGGGCCTCGTTCGTCTCGCAGACGCGGCGGATCTCCGCCTCGTCGGCGGCCGCGGCGGGGGCCGAGGCCGCCTCCAGATCGATGAACAGGGCCGGGGTTTCGGGGTGGGTGGTGCCGCGGTAGGCGTTGATCGCGATGATGCTGGGCCCGTCCACCAGTTCCAGGCGGCTCACCGGCAGGGCCAGGCCCAGCATGTCCACCGCGGCGGCCACCGCGGTCTCGATCGTCGGGAACGAGATGCGCAGTGAGCGTAAATATTCCGGGATCGGGTGCAGGCGGACGGTGAGTTCGGTGATGATGCCGAGGGTGCCCGCCGAGCCGATCAGCAGATCCTTCAGGCCGTAGCCGCTGGCGGATTTGCGGACCGCGCGGCCCAGGCGGGCATGGCTTCCGTCGGCGAAGACCACTTGCAGGGCAAGCACATTGGCGCGCATCCCGCCGTAACGGACGCTGGTGGTGCCGCTGGCGTTGGTGGCGGCCATACCGCCGAGCGACGCGTCCGCGCCGGGATCGACGGTGAACTGCAGGCCGTATTCGGCGGTCGCGGCGTTGAGGCGGGTGCGGGTGACGCCCGGCTGCACCGTCGCGGTGAAATCCGCCGGATCGATCTTCAGGATCGAATCCGCCTGCGAGAGATCGAGGATCAGTTCCCGGCCGGCGGCCAGCAGGTGGCCCTCCAGGCTGGTTCCGGCGCCGTGCGCGATGATCGGGGTCCGGGTGTCGCGGGCCCAGGCGACGACGCCGAGCACATCCTCGAGCGATTTCGCGTACACCACCCCGAGCGGGCGCCGCCCCGCGCGCCCGGTCTCGTCGGCGATGAACTGGTCGAGTACCGCGGCGCGGGTGTCGACCTCGAACGGCGGGAGCGCGGGGGCGGTCGTCATTCGCGTTCCAGGATCGTGGTCACCAACATGGTGTGGTCCTCCATCCGGCGTGCGACGGACCAGCCGAGTTCCGTGAACGCCGACTCGTACTGCTGGCGGGTCCACAGCCGGACCCCGGTCAGTGAATGGTAGATCTCGTAGGTGGGTGAGAACCACGGTTGCTGCGCCCAGGCCGAGGCCTCGACCAGATAACCGTCGCCGATCACCAGGCGGCGCAGGTTCGGGAACCAGTCCATCCAGCCGCGCAGCACCGGCAGGATGCCGCCGCCGTCGCTGGCGAGCTGGTGCAGCAGGAAGAAGGACATGGCGGTGGTGACGGATTCGCGGTCCACCGCGTCCAGCCAGGCGGGCGGCTCGGCCTCGGGCTGCACCGATCCGGCCAGCAGGGTGATGCGGTCCGACAGACCCTTCGTGACGAGTTCGGCGGTGGCGTCGGCGATCACTCCCGCCTCGATGTCGACGCCGAGGAAGCGCTCGTGCGGCGCCAGGCCGGCCAGGGCCGTGACGCGGCCCGCGTCGGCGCAGCCGAGATCGACGGTGCAGCCCGGGGTTCCGGCGGCGATGGCATGTCCGATACCGGCGAAGAATTCCGGGCGCCGCCGGGCGATATCCGAACAGCCGAGCGCCACCGCGCCGGGATCGGTTGCGGCCGAGATGTGTTCGCGATGCGCGCTGCCGGACACCTGCCGGAAGGTGGGCTCCCAGCCGCGTACCGCCACCCGGACGAAGCCGCGGTTCTTGCCGACGTCGTGCCCGGTGTGGGTGAGCTGGTAGCGGTGCCCGCGACGGGCCAGGAAACCGGCGCGGATCAGGCCGTCGGCGACGGTCTGCTGGATGCCGGTGGTCGGCACGATCGATTCGCCGCTGAGCAGGGCGGTCCACCAGCCCCAATCGTCGGCGGCGACGATCAGGTAGCCGGCGGTCTGGCCCTCGATGACGTCGCGGATGGTGAATTCGGCTGTGGTGGAGGCGGACTGATGGATCAGGGGGGTCACTGCGGTCATGATCGAACTTTCTGGGATGAGGCGACGGCGATCGCCTGGATCTCGATGAGCAGCCCGTCGATGGGCAGGGTGGTGACGGTGGTGATCCGCGCCGGTGCGGTCGTCGGGAAGTACGCGGCGAAGGCGGTGTTCCACGCGGGGAACCACTGCCGATCCGCCAGATAGCAGTCGAGTTTCAGGATCTGTTCGCGGGTGCTGCCGGCCTCGGCGAGTGCGGCGTCCAGTTGCCGGAACACCTCGGCCGCCTGCTCGTCGAAGCTCGGATACGAGGGCCGCAGGGTGGCCGGGTCGACCGCGGCCAGCCCGGCGGTGAACAGCAGTCCACCGCCGCACCGTGCCGCCGGGAAGCGCGGTGCGCTCACGAGACCGTCTCCGCGGCAACGGATCCCCTCACGATCCGCCTCCTCACCGGATCGGATCCACGAGAATCCACAGTCGGTGGTCCCGCCACCGCGGCCGGCCTCACGAGTCCGCCTTCAGAACCCGGGCCCGGCCGATATCGGAAACCGTGGCGGCCCCGGCGAGGATCATCAGGGTGCGCAGCTCCTCGGTGAGCAACTCCAGGACCCGGTCGACCCCGGCGGCGCCGGCCGCGGCCAGCCCGTACAGGGCGGACCGGCCGATGATCACCGCGTCCGCGCCGAGGGCGAGCGCGACGAAGATGTCCGCGCCGGTGCGGACCCCGCTGTCCAGCAGGATCGGGACGCCGGGTCCGGCGGCGGCGCGGATGCGCGGCAACATGTCCAGGCTGGCCGGCGCCGGATCGACCTGCCGGCCACCGTGATTCGACACCACCAGACCGGCGGCGCCGATCTCCAGGGCCTTCTCGGCGGCGGCCGGGGTGAGTACCCCCTTGGCGATCCACGGCATCCCGAACCGGCCCGCGACCTCGGCCAGCTGCTCCCAGTTCCACACCGTGGCACCGCGTTTCAGCAACTGGCCGAAGACCTCGGCGACGCCGGGAGCGCCGTCGGCCCCGGTCAGGTTACCGGCGAAGAAACGCTGGTCCGGATCGAAGCGGTTGCCCATGTTGCGGGTGCGGAAACCGCCGACCGGGCAGTCGACGGTCACACACAACGCCTGGTACCCCAGCCGCCGCACCTGTGCCGCAACGGCTCCCGCGTGTGCGAAGGGATGCACCTGGGCGATGCGGGCCGCCGCCGGTGCGACCTCCCGCACCTGCCGGTAGGAGAAGCTGCCCGCCTCCGGCACGATCGCCAGCGCGCCGCGCCCGGCCGCCGCGCGGGCGACCGCGAGATGCCCGTCGGGATGGAACAATCCGTCCCCGCCGAACGGTGCGGTGAGGATCGGGGTGGCCAGCGGCATGCCGAGCAGTTCGGTCGCGGTGGACGGTGCGCCGACCCCGCTCATCGGCTCGGGCAGGATCCGCCAGCGCTCGAACGCCGTCCGGTTGGCGCGCAGCGTGATCTCTTGTCCCGCACCGCCTTCCACGAAGTCGAGGACATCGGCGGGCAGGGCGGCGGCCGCGGCCCGGTGGATCTCGTCGAGGGTTCCGAAGGTGACGCCGGTGGGATAGAAGCTGTCCAGCTGGGCGGTCACGCGGTGACCTCCGCTCCGGTGGTGCGGCCGACCACGGAATGCCGGCGGCCGTAACCGAGATACAGCGCGATGCCCACCACGCTCCAGATCACGAAGCGCAGCCAGGTGAGCGCCTCGAATGTGGTGGCCAGCCAGATACATCCGGCGATCGCGACCAGCGGCACCAGCGGCATGAGCGGGGTCCGGAACGGCCGCGGCCGGTCGGGGTCGGTGCGGCGCAGGATCAGCACGCCGAGGGCGACGATGACGAAGGCGAACAGCGCGCCGATGTTGACCAGTTCGGCGACCGTGCCGATGGGCAGCAGGCCCGCGACCACCGCGATCACGACGCCGAGCACCAGGGCCAACCGGACCGGGACGCCACGGGCGCTGGTGCGGCACAACGCCTTCGGCACCAGTCCGTCGCGGCTCATCGCGAACACCAGCCGGGTCTGGCCGTAGAACACCATCAGCAGGCCCTTGGTCAGCGCGATCACCGAGGCGACCAGGATCACCTTGCCGATCCAGCCGGCGCCGATCGCCGCCAGCGCGGTCGCGACCGGGGCCGAATTGTTCAGGCTCTGATAGGGCGCGACGCCGGTCAGCACCGCGCACACCGCGACGTACAGCACGGTGGCGATCACGACCGAGCCGATGATGCCCCACGGCAGGTTGCGGCGCGGATCGCGAGTCTCCTCGGCGGAGGTGGCGACGACGTCGAACCCGAGATAGGCGAAGAACGCGAGCGCCGCACCGGCGGCGATCCCGTGGATGCCGAAGGGCATGAACGGTGTCCAGTTGCCGCCGTGCAGATGCGGTACGCCGATGGCGACCACCAGCACCAGCACCGCGATGGTGAGCGCCACCAGCGTCTTCACCACGGCCGCGGCCACTTTCACCTCGAATACCAGCACCGCGACCAGTAACGCCACGATGAGCACGGCGGGCAGGTTGATCACGCCGCCGTCACTGGGCCCGCCGGCGATCGCCTTCGGCAATGTCACGCCGAACAGCGAATTCAATGCCGCGCCGAACAATCCGGACCAGCCGATGGCGATGGCCGCGGCCGCCACCGCGTATTCCAGGAGCAGATTCCAGCCGACCAGAAAGGCCGGCACCTCTCCCATCGTGGAATAGGTATAGGTGTAGGCGCTGCCGGAAACCGGTGTCATCGCGGCCAATTCGCTGTAGCACAGGGCGACCAGGACACAGATCACCCCGGACAGTACGAACGACAGCATGATCGCCGGTCCGGCTTTCGTCGCGGCCGCGATTCCGGTGGTCACGAAGATGCCGGCGCCGACGATCGTGCCGACCCCCATCGCGATCAGATCCACGCGCCCGAGGCTGCGTTTGAGCCCGCTGTCGGGGACGGCCGCGGCATTCGAGGCGTCGGTGCTGCGCACGCGGAAGGAGGTCGTCCGGCGCAGCGCTGCGGTACCGACCCGGGTGGATGTCGTCATGAGGGAAATCCGTTCACGAAATGTATTTCGAATACGCATTCCAGTGAACCAACCAGTTTTTGTCGGCCGGTGAACCAGTGTAACGAACCGGTTTCCACTTCTACGCGGGATCCATTGTGCGACAACAGTTTTCGGACAGGCGGAATGCGCACGGCGGTCGATTCCGTGCGCAATTCCGGACACGTCGGAACTCTGTTCCGGACCCGATTCGGGCCGAATTTCCGAAAACGTGAATTATGCGGTTGTGGGAGTGACGAGCGGGACATTCGCGGCGCGCGACGCCGCGCGCCGCCGGACGGCGGCCGTGGCCGCGGCGATCATGATCAGGACGAGCGCCCCGGCCGGCACCGCGTCGCGCAGGGACGCGAGCGAGGCCACGACACCGAGGGCGATCGTGCCGACCGCCGCGCACAGGTAGGCGACGGCGGCGAAGCGCGACGACAGGCGGGCGTGATGCTCCGGCGGCGCCGACGCGCTCACGATCCGCAGCCCGGCGCGGTAGGCCAGGCCCTGCCCGGCGCCGGCGACGATGCCACCGCACAGCAACAGCGGCAGGCTCGGCAGCCAGGCGACCGCCGCCGCGATCAGCACCCCGGCGACGATGATCACCTGCGCCGTGATCGGTTCGGCGGGAAGACGATTCGGTAGTACGGCACGCTGCGCCAGCCAGGCCGTCACCAGGTACACCACCACGGGCAGCGCCGGCAGGACGAGGTTGCCGGTGCCCAGCAGTTCCGCGCCGTAACTCGGCAGCAGCGCCACCACGAGACCGGCGGAGACCCAGGCGGAGATACCGGCCAGATATCCGGTCACGACCGGTTCCGCCGTGACCGACCGTGCGCCGGAACGACTTTCGCCGGACGCGGGCCGGACCGCCCGATCGGACACCACGATCACTGCGGCGCCGGCCAGCAGTACGGCGTGCCCGGCGTAGACGGTCACCCCGGGGGCGGGCAGATACTGCGCGACCGCCGCAGCGGCGAAAGTACCCAGGGCCGAACCGATCACGGTGGCGCTGGCCATCGCGGTGCGGCCGCCCTCACCGCGGCGCTCCAGGATCAGCCCGGCCAGCGAGCCGGTGACCAGGCCGACCGACAGGCCCGCCAGGATCCGCGCCGCGCAGGCCACCCAGGCCGAATGTGCCAGTGCCATAGCGCAATCCGCGCCGACTCCGCAGGCGCTGCCGGCGGCGATGCGCCACCACCACGCCGTGCGCGACGACGGGGTGCCCAGCAGCGAGAGGGTGGGGGTCAGCGCGAGGAGGTACGCGGCGAAAATGACGGTGATGAGCAGCGGCGCGAGCGCCCAGGCATGCCGGTAGTACGGCATCATCCCGGTCGCCAGGTTGGGTTGTGCCATGATCAGCACCAGCAGTGCCCCCGGAGCCGCTACCCTCATCGAACCTCCGAATCGAGGAGATCTTCTCGTTTAGAGAATAGAGAAGTGAGAAGAACTTCTCTACAGGAGGCGAACATCCGGATCGTGGCGCCGGTCACACCGGGGCGACGCGCGCGAATCCGCCCACCCTCGTGGCGCGGTCGCACCGGACTCACGCAGGATGGTGAGGTGCCCGTGAACACCCGCAGCGACGCGCAACGCAGCCGAGTACTGCTGGTCGGCGCGGTCGGCAGTCTGTTGACCGCCGGCCGGGTCGGTTTCTCCGTTCCCGAACTCGCCGCCGAGGCGGGGGTGGGGGTGGCGACGGCCTATCGCCACTTCCCCACGCCGCAGGACGCGATGCAGGCCTTCCACCGGCGGGCGATCGAACAACTGCTCGAGGCGTTCGGCGCGATCGGCGACGGCCTCGCGCCCGCCGAGCGGTTCCGGCGGGTGTGCCGCACCTGGGTGGAACAGGCCACCCAGTGGGGCGCCGCGATCCGATACATCCGCAGCAGTCAGGGATTCGTGGAACGGCTCGCCGCCGGCGACGAATCCATCGTCGCCCTGCACGACACCCTCGCCGGGGTCCTCGACGCGCTGGCCCGCGACGGCCGCTCGGCCGAACCCGATATCGGTTACGCCGTCCTGCTGTGGATCACGATCTTCGACGAGCGCGTGGTGTACGACCTCACCGAGCACCGGCACTGGTCGATCGACGAGGCCACCGACCGCCTGACCCGCGCGGTCGCGGGTGCGCTGGGCCTGACCGTCTGAACCCGGCCCACCCGCGCGGTCGTCGCGAATTCGCTACGGCGGACCGATGATCCGCGACCACGCGTCCGGTCCCTCGGCGGGACTGACCACGGCGGGCGAGGGATCGGACGGGTGATCCTGGCGCGCGTAGCCGAGCCAGCCGGTGCCGACGAAGACCGCCAGCAGCAGCGCACTCGGCAGCTCCACCAGCAGCCAGCCGCGGGGGCACTGCACGCCGCCCGCCCGGCCGCGCTCGGATCCCACAGCCTCGGCCACTCGAACCCTCCATCCCGTCACCGCCCGGCCCGACGCCGGCACCTCCACCGACACTCCAGGATGCCGAATCCCCACGTGCACCGCAGCCGTTCGACCCAGACCGATTCCACCGCGCCGGGCGAATCAGCCGGAACCGGACAGCTTCTCAGCGATCTCCGGCATCGGGGAGCATCGGCGGGCACGACGCACCCGGCGCGGTGGCCACCTCGAAATGCCACCACTCGTTCTGATAAGTGCGGCACAGGCCCCAGCGATTACCGTTGGCGTCCAGCCAGTTCGCGCCCTCCTGCGGCGCGACGTCCACGGCCCGGCCCTGCACGTGCGTGGACTCCTCCGGCGGCAGCACCCAGTGCCGCGCCGCCTCCGGGCTGCCGTAGGTGGCGATCCCGTCCTCCCACAGCTGTTGCTGCTCCGCGGGGGTGCGGTAGCCGGAGTTGATCCACAGCGGCACCCCCTCGGCGTGCGCCTGCTGTTCGGCGAGCGTGTAGGCGCCGGCCAGCACCGGATCCAGTCCCCCGAGGCCGTCGGCGGCGGACCCGGCCGCCGGTTGCAGCAGAACCACCGTCACCCCCGTGACGGCCACGGCCGCCGCACCCACACTCCGTCGCAACATGCCGGAGATGGTATCGGCAAAGCGACAATCCGGACCGGATCACGCATTACCCGGCGATCTCGCCGGGCCCGGCCGTTACCGTGAAGCCGGACGCGGCGTGCGTTTGCCCGACGGCGAGGAGGGTGTCATGGCGGTCCCGATGACAGCGAACGTCGTCCTGTCGCTGGCGGGCGTGCTGGGCCCCGCGGCCCTGATCCTGCTGACCTGCGTGGCCCCCACCCGCTCCCCGGACGGCCCGTCCCCTGACCGGCCGCGCTAACTGCGCGTGCGTACCGTCAGCGCGATCGGCTTCTGGGTCTCCGCGAAGAAATCGTTGCCCTTGTCGTCGACGACGATGAACGCCGGGAAGTCCTCGACCTCGATCTTCCAGACCGCTTCCATGCCGAGTTCCTGATATTCGAGCACCTCGACGCTCTTGATGCAGTCCAGCGCCAGTCGCGCCGCCGGCCCGCCGATCGAACCCAGATAGAACCCGCCGTGCTCCTTGCACGCCCGGGTCACCTGCGCGGACCGGTTGCCCTTCGCCAGCATGACGAACGAGCCGCCCGCGGCCTGGAACCGGTCGACGTAGGAGTCCATCCGCCCGGCCGTGGTGGGGCCGAAGGATCCGGAGGCGTAACCCTCCGGGGTCTTGGCCGGGCCGGCGTAGTAGACGGCCATGTCGCGCAGGTACTCCGGCATCGGCTCCCCCGCGTCGAGCCGCTCCTTGATCTTGGCGTGCGCGATGTCGCGGGCCACCACCAGCGGGCCGGTCAGCGAGAGCCGGGTCTTCACCGGGTATTTCGACAGTTCCGCGCGGATCTCCGCCATCGGCCGGTTCAGGTCGACGCGGACCACATCGCCGCCGAGGATCTCGTCGGTCTGCTCCGGAAGGTATTGCGCCGGTTCACGTTCCAGCTGCTCCAGGAAGACGCCCTCGGCGGTGATCTTCGCCAGCGCCTGCCGGTCGGCCGAGCAGGAGACCGCGAGGGCGACCGGGCAGCTGGCGCCGTGTCGCGGCAGCCGGATAACCCGCACGTCGTGGCAGAAGTACTTGCCGCCGAATTGCGCTCCGATACCGAAGGATTGGGTCAGTTTGAAGACCTCCTCCTCCAGTTCGAGATCCCGGAAGCCGTGCGCGGCCATGGAACCCTCGGTGGGCAGGGTGTCGAGGTAGTGCGCCGACGCGTATTTCGCGGTCTTCAGCGCGAATTCCGCACTGGTGCCGCCGATCACGACCGCGAGGTGGTACGGCGGGCAGGCCGCGGTGCCCAGCGAGCGGATCTTCTCGTCGAGGAATCTCAGCATCCCGGCCGGGTTCAGCACGGCCTTGGTCTCCTGGTACAGGAAGGACTTGTTGGCCGAGCCGCCGCCCTTGGCCATGAACAGGAACTTGTAGGCCGGATGCGCGGGATCGCCGGGGGCCGAATACAATTCGACCTGCGCGGGCAGGTTGTTACCGGTGTTCTTCTCGTCCCACATGGTGATCGGGGCGAGCTGCGAGTAGCGCAGGTTCAGCTTCGTGTAGGCGTCGAACACGCCGCGGGAGATCCATTCCGCGTCGTCGGCGCCGGTGAGCACGCCCTCGGACTTCTTGCCCATGACGATCGCGGTGCCGGTGTCCTGGCACATCGGCAGGATGCCGCCGGCGGAGATGTTGACGTTCTTCAGCAGGTCCAGCGCCACGAAGCGATCGTTGCCCGAGGACTCGGGATCGTCGATGATCCGGCGCAGCTGGGTCAGGTGCGCCGGGCGCAGGTAGTGGCTGATGTCGTGCATCGCCTCGGCGGTGAGCAGCCGCAACGCCTCCGGCTCGACCTGCAGGAAGGTACGTCCGCCGCTGGTGAAGGTGCTGACGCCCTCGGTCGTGACGAGCCGGTACGGGGTGTCGTCCGCCCCGATCGGCAGCAGGTCCGAATACAGGAAGTCGGGCGCTGACACTTTTCGCACTCCTTGCACTGTGGGCTGTGGAGGGGCTCGCGGCAACAGCGATCGGGCTCACATCAGCCGGGTGAATCCAAGCAGTGCGACTCTAGCCAGCACGCGGTGCCGCGACGAGATCAGGCCAGCCTAATCTTCGTGCGCGCCAAGCTAAAAGGTTGCACCTTCAACGCGAAATGTGTAACTGTCGACTGACCCGGAGCGCAGCCCGACAACCGCCCCGACGCAGCGACCTGGAGAGGATCCGTGACCGAACCCCGATGGCTCGACGAGGTCGAGGAGCGCGCCTGGCTCGGGTTCGTGTTCACCCGCGACCTGATCGCCGCCGCCGTCGGCCGCGACACCTCGCGCCGCTCGAATCTGACCTACGTCGAGTACACCGTGCTGGCCCGCCTCGCCGACGCGCCCGACCACCGGCGCAGTTTCGCCGATCTGGCGGCGGTGCTGGAGTGGTCGCAGAGCCGGCTGTCGCATCAGATCACCCGGATGGAGAAGCGCGGACTCGTTGCGCGCGAAGCGATTCCCGACGATGCCCGGCGCACGGCCGCGGTACTGACCGCCAAGGGCGCGGAGGTGCTCGCCGCGGCCGCCCCCGCACACGTGGCGAGCGTGCGCCGGAACATGATCGACGTCCTCGACCGGGAGCAGCTCATCGAACTCGCCGCGATCTACGATTCGCTGCTGGCGCATCATCGGCGCACCGCCGATCGGCACACACCGCGTATCGATCTGCGCGGCCAGCACAACGGCAGCATCGGCTGAGTCCGGAGTGATCTCCGGCGCGGCCGGCGTGATCTCCGTCGGTTACACGTTTGGTTTGTGCCCCATCGGGTACCGAGTAAGACTAGGCTCGCTGCTGTCGGTGACAGCAGACGCCCGTTCGAGCAAACTTGACGAGTACCACCAGACCTACCCTTACGAAAGGGGCAGGAGTTTCCATGTCCGACGTGTCCATCGGCCTCTCGGCGGATTCGTTGTCGACCGTGCCGGTCGAGAATCTGCTTCCGCAGCTGGTCGAGCACCTGCGTCAGAATCGTACCGAGCTGCGCGAGGAATGGGCCCGCCGCATCACCGACGTCCAACTGCTGACCGCCATGACGCCGGAGGAGATCTTCTCCGAGGCGACCTCGATCTACGACAACTACGTCGAGGTGCTCGAGACCGGTAGCGTCGAGGCCCTGCAGGCCTACGCGCGGGATCTGTCGGAGCGCATCATTCCCCGGGGCGTGGAGACCGACGAGGTCATCGGCATCGTGCTCCTGCTGCGAGATGTGCTGGCGCGCAGCTTGTTCGAGAAATACCAGTCCAGCTTCGATCTGCTCAAGCGCGTGCTCGACGCCTACGAGCCGGCCGCCAACCGGATCGCCAACACCGTGGCCGTCTCCTTCGTACAGGAGCGCGAGCGCGTCATCCGCCAGCAGCAGGAAGCCATCCGCGAACTGTCCACGCCGGTGCTGCAGGTGCGCGAGCAGCTGCTGATCCTCCCCATCATCGGCGTGCTCGACAGCCAGCGCGCCCGCCAGCTCACCGAGCAGCTGCTGCGCGCCATCCGGGCCAACCGCGCCAAGGTCGTCGTCATCGATATCACCGGTGTGCCGGCGATCGATTCCACGGTCGCGAACCATCTGGTCCAGACCGTCGACGCGTCGGGCCTGATGGGCGCCAGCGTGATCATCACCGGGCTCTCCTCGGAGATCGCGCTGACCCTGGTCACCATCGGCCTGGACCTGTCCAAGATGAACGCGGTCGGCGACCTGCAGGGAGGCATCGAAGAAGCGGAGCGGCTCCTCGGATACGACGTCACCCGCGTCACCGAGCGCGACGGACGGTAACGGCGGGCGAGCCGATGCCGGTACCCATACTCAAACAGGGCACATTCCTCATCGCATCCGTCCAGTCGGCGCTGACGGATGCCGATACCGAGCGTCTGCAGGACGACCTGATGAAGTACGTCAGCAAGTACCGCGCGCAGGGGATCATCGTCGACGTGACCGCGATCGACGTCATGGACTCGTTCGCCGCGCGCTCGATCCGCACCATCGCGCACATGACGAAGCTGCGCGGCGCCGAGACCGTCATCGTGGGCCTGCAGCCCGAGGTGGCCTTCGCCATGGTTCAGCTCGGCCTCACCTTCGAGGACATGCACACCGCCCTGGACCTGGAGGAGGGTCTGGCCTGGCTGAACAGACAGCTGCGCCGCCGCGATCGAGATGGTCGTGACCGTGGCCGCTGACAACGTGGTGATCGCGGTGAAGGTGTCCAACGACATCGTGACCGCACGTCAGGCCGGGCGAGAACTGGCTGCAAAACTCGGTTTCTCGCTCACCGACATCACCATGATCTCGACGGCCATCTCCGAGGTCGCCCGCAACATCACCAGTTATGCGGGCACCGGCGAGATCCGGATCGTCGTGGCGGATCGGGACGGGCGACGTGCGTTGATCATCCAGGCCGAGGACCGCGGTCCCGGCATCCCCGACATCACCCGGGCGCTGGAGGACGGATATTCGACCGGGCGCGGCCTGGGACTCGGATTACCCGGCGCCAAGCGGCTGATGGACCGGCTGAACATCGACTCCGCCCCCGGGCAGGGGACGCTGGTGGAGATGTGGAAGTGGGTGCCCGCCGGTGCATGAGGGAGGATTCGTCGGCACCGTGGAGTGGTCGGTCACCGGCCGGGCGCTGCCGGGACAACGTGATTCCGGCGATCGGGCCGTCGTACTCGACGCCGGCGGTGGCTCGGTGCTGTTCGCGGTGCTCGACGGGCTCGGCCACGGCAACGCCGCCGCCGACGCCGCCGCGCGCGCCGTGCAGGTACTGGCCGAGAATCGGGGTGAACCGCTGGACGTGCTGATGTTGCTGTGTCACCGCGCGATGTCCGATACCCGGGGTGCGGCGGTCTCGCTGGCCATGTTCACCGCCGGCGACCGGCTGCAGTGGCTCGGCGTCGGCAACGTCGAATCCCGGGTGGTGGCAGCCGGTCCCGGTAAACCGGTGGTACGGGCCACGGCACTGCTGACCGGCGGCATCGTGGGCTATCTGCTCCCGCCGAATCTGCAGACGCAGACCGTCGCCGTCCGGCCGGGCGATCTGCTGCTGATGTGCACCGACGGCATCGTCGACGAATACGTCGAGGCGATCGATATGGCCTCCTCGACCGCCGACATCACCGATGCGATCGTCTCCGTGCACGCCAAGGACACCGACGACGCGCTGGCGCTGGCCGCCCGGCACCGCGGGCACACGGTGGCGGCGTCGTGAGCACGATGCTGGCGGCCTTCCGCGGCGACTACGCGAACGCCCTTCGGCTGCACCTGGATTCGCCGAGTCAGACCACCCTCGCGGAGGGGTACGAACTGGGCCGCCGGGCACTGGTGGAGGGTGTCAGCATCCTCGACCTGACCGAGCACCACTTCCGGCTGCTCGACCGCGAGGGCCTGAAATCCGAAGCGGCACTGGAATTCCTGTTGCAGACGCTGGCCGCGCTGGATGTCGCCACGCGCGGATTCCTGGACAGCACACGCAGTTACGAGCAGCAGCGGCTGCGCGTGGAGGATCTGGAGGGCCGCGACGCGTTCCGCACCGCGCTGGTGGAATCGTTGCAGGACGGATTCTTCGTCGCCGACTCGCACGGCGCCATCACCGAGGTGAACTCCGCCTTCGGCGCGCTCACCGGATACGGCCCGGACGGGGTCCCCTATCCGCAACCGCATCCGTGGTCGGTGCACGATTCCGGCTATCCGGATCTGGGCGCGACGTTGACGACCAGCGATACCGCCCGGTTCATGCTGCCGGTGCGGCACCGCGACGGACGGCGGCTGTGGCTCGCGGTCAGCACCTCGACGCTGGTCCGGCCGGAGGACCACGAGCAGATCTACGTCGGCACGATCCGCGACGTCACCGCCGAACAGGACGCCCAGGCCCGGGACCAGGCGGTCTCGCAGCTGGCCACCGCCGTCGGCGCGGCCACCAGCGTGATCGAGGTGCTGGCCGTCGGGCTGGAGGAACTGCGGCGCATCACCGGGGCCGAGGCGGCGGTGGTGTCGGTGTGGCCGAACCGGCACACCGGGCCGGAGCTGTACATGTCCAGCGGCGAGGGCGCGCCGTCGCGGCAGGTGCTCGACGCGCAGGCCCGCGTGCTGCTGGACCGGGCCCGGGTGCGGCCCGGCCGCACCATGTTCGCCATCCCGGAGGGCGCCGCCAGTTCGGAGGGTATCGTCGCGCCGCTGGCCGAGACCGCCGACGCCGCGCTGTGGCTGCGGTTCGCCGCGCCGCGCGCCATCACCCCGGGCGACTGGGCGCTGTTCTCGCTGCTGGTTGGCCAGGTCAGCCTGGCGGTGCAGCGGGCCCGCAACTTCGACCAGGCCCGGTCCACCTCACTGACCCTGCAACGGGCGATGCTGGGCCCGATCGAGCTGCCGCCGCGGTTCTCGGTGCACTACGAGCCCGCCCTGCCGCCGCTGGAGATCGGCGGCGACTGGTACGACCTGGTGCCGCTGCGCGACGGCACCATCGGCATCGTGGTCGGCGACTGTGTCGGCCGAGGTCTGTCGGCCGCCGTGGTGATGGGCCAATTGCGCACGGCCGCAAGGGCTCTGCTGCTGCGCGGGGCCGGTCCGGCCCAGTTGCTCGCGGAACTGGACACGGTCGCCGCGCGGATCCCGGGCGCGATGTGCACCACCGCGTGCGCCGCCATCCTGGACCCCGTGCGCGGGGTGGTCCGGTACTCCAGCGCGGGGCACATGCCGCTGGTGCTGGCCGCGCCGGGCAGTAAGGGCCGGCTGCTGGAGGGCGGCCGGTCGGTGCCGCTGGCCACCTTCGATCCGCCGCGGCGGCCGGAGGCCACCACCGAACTCGGGCCGGGCTCGACCCTGGTGCTGTTCACCGACGGCCTGGTGGAGGAGCGCGGCACCGGCATCGACGACCGCTTCGATCTGCTGGCCGACGAATTATCCGGCGCCGCAACGCTGTTGCCGCGCGAGGTGGCCGACGCGGTGCTGTCGCGGCTGCGTCCCGCGGTCGGCTACGACGACGACGTGGCCATGGTGGTCTACCGGCAGCCGCCGCGCGCGCTGCATCTGGACCTGCCGGCCGAGGCGAACCGGCTGTCGGCGATCCGGCGGTCGCTGGCGGCCTGGCTCACCGGCGCCGCGGTACCGCACGAACTGGCCCTGGACCTGGTCGCGGCCGCCAACGAGGCGTGCAGCAACAGTATCGAGCACGCCTATCTCGACGGCGCGCTCGGGCGGGTGCTGATCGTCGCCGACTGCACGATGGCACAGGTTACCGTCGAGGTCACCGATGCCGGGATCTGGCGGCCGCAACCGGAGGATCCGGGCCATCGCGGCCGCGGTATCGCGATGATGCGCGCATTGACCGACGAATTGATCATCGACAATGCGGGCATCGGCACCCGGGTTCGGCTGATAGCGAAACTGCCCGCGGTGGCGGTCACCGCCGCGGGCCGGGTGTAGCCCCGGCAAACCGCCCCGACCTCGGCACTGACCCACATGTGACAGCCGACACCCATTTGCCAGCTATCCGGTGGTAACAATCGGAAAAAACTCCGTACCAGGGCTTTTCACATCTCGGATGGCGGAAAATGGACGAAGAATGTGCCTGACGATGCAGCGGGAAGCGCTGGTTCATGGCAGATTGTTCTGTTGTGACCAATACTTCCGGAGACGCGTATCCCCTCGCCGATGCGATGACCACCTCGGTCTCCGTGCAGGACGAGGCGACCGTGCTGACGGTCGCCGGCGAGGTCGACCTGGCAACCGCTCCCGCACTGGAGACGGCGATCGAGACCACGCTCGGCGGCGCTCCCGCGGCGCTGATCATCGACCTGTCGCAGGTGAGCTTCCTGGCCTCGGCCGGTATGGCCGCCCTCGTCGCCGCGCACCAGCGGGCCGGCTCGACCCGCATCGTGGTGGTCGCCGACGGACCGGCGACCGGCCGCCAGCTGAAGATGACCAATCTGGATCAGGTTTTCGCCGTGCACCGCACGCTGGACGAGGCGCTCGGCGCGTTGCGCGGCAACTGAATTCGCCGCCGCGCCCGCCGAACCGCCCGTGGCTCAGACCAGTTCGCGCAACTGCTCGATGAGTTTCACCCGGTCGGCGGGAGTGGCGGCCATCGGCACCACGTTCAGCACGGTGACACCGGCCGCCGCGAACGCCGCCACCCGTTCCTTCACGAATCCGGCCGGGCCGATCAGCGAGACGTCGCGGACCAGGTCGTCCGGCACCACCTTCGCGGCCTCCTCCTTCTTGCCGTCCAGGTACAGCTCCTGGATCCGGTCCGCCTCGGCGCCGTAGCCGTACTTGGTGGCCAGGGAGTGGTAGAAGTTCTTGCCCTTGGCGCCCATACCGCCGATGTACAGCGCCAGATGGGGTTTCACGAACTCGAGCAGCGGTGCCACGTCCTCGCCGATGGCGAGGGCGGGGCCGGCGAACACCTCCAGCTCACCGAGCGCCGGATCGCGGCGGGCCCGGCCGGCCGCCAGCGCGTCGCCCCAGACATCCTGTGCGCGTTCGGGAAGGAAGAAGATCGGCTGCCAGCCCTCGGCGATCTCCGCGGCCAGCTCCACGTTCTTCGGGCCGAGGGCGGCCAGCAGCACCGGAATGCGTTCGCGCACCGGATGATTGATCAGCTTCAACGGTTTGCCCAGCCCGGTGCCGCGCTCGGCGGGCAGCGGCACCCGGTAGTACTTGCCCTCGAACTCCAGCCGCTCGCGGCGCCACACCCGGCGGCAGATCTCGACGACCTCGCGGGTGCGGCCGATCGGCGCGTCGTAGGGCACGCCGTGGAAACCCTCGATCACCTGCGGGCCGGACGCGCCGAGGCCGAGGATGAAGCGCCCGTCGGAGACGTAGTCCAGCCCGGCGGCCGACATGGCCGTGAGCGTGGGGGTGCGGGTGTAGAGCTGCAGGATGCCCGACGCCAGCTGCACCCGATCGGTCCGGGCGGCGAGGTAGCCGAGCGCGCTCACTGCGTCGAAAGAGTACGCCTCGGGCACGAAGACGATGTCCAGACCGGCCCGTTCCAGGTCTGCGACCTCGGCGGCCACTTCCTTGAAACCGCCCGCATAGTTGATGCCCAATCCGATACGCATGACCCGACCATACCCACGCTGCGTCGCAGGTCTCGGACAACCCCCGCGCACTCGAGGTGAACCTCGAGTCGCGCCCGCGCGCCCGGTTCGGGTGGTCGCGGGCAGCCGCCCGGCACCCGGTACCGTAGTGCTCGGACGCGCATCATCCGGTGCGCACCGACCGTTCGTCCAGGAGGGCCGTCCATGTCTACCGAAACCACGTCGCCGCAGTCGATTTCGACATTCGCGGGAGCGTCGGTGGGTGGCTATCTGGACGATCTCGCGGCCAAGATCCCCGCACCCGGCGGCGGCGCGGTCGCCGCCCTGCACGCCGCGCAGGGCGCCGCGCTGGTCGCGATGGTCGCCCGGTACACCACCCGGGCCAAGGATGTCGCGCATCGCGAGGTCGTCGACCGCATCATCGCCGCCGCCGACGCCGCCCGGACCAGGTCGCTGGCGCTGGCCGACGCCGATGCCGCCGCCTTCACCGCGGTCGGCGCGGCCTACAAACTGCCGAAGGACACCGACGAGCAGGCCGCCGCCCGCACCGCCGCCGTGACCGCCGCGCTGCTCGAGGCCGCGCGGGTACCCGCCGCGGTCGTCGCCGAGGCCGACGAGGTACTCAGCCTCGCCGCCGATCTGCTCCCCATCGGCAACCCGAACGTGATCACCGATATCGGCGCCGCGGCCGACGCGGCCCGCGCCGCAGCGACCAGCTCGCAACTCAACATCGCGATCAATGTGGCCTCGCTGGCCGACGGTGAGGGCGCCGAGTTCGCCGGAGCGTTGCGGACGATCGAGGAAATCGTCGCGCGCGCCGATGCGCTGCACACCGATGTCGTCACCGCGGTTACGACGCGGTAACCGGAGGGCATCCCCGCATCGCCGATTGCGACGAAAGTGCTTGCGAAAGCGGCATTTCGGTCACGAACAGCACCTGACGAGGGACGCGGCACGATCATCGGACTTTAAATTGAGCGTCTGATAATCAAGCCCCTCGGAGGAGTGGAAGCCATGCCGGACACGATGCGGAATCTGTTCCTGGCGACCGCGATCACAGCGTTCGCAATCATCTTGCCCGGCAACGCGACTGCGGCCGCCGCACCGTCGGCGACCGCCGTGGCGAACCTGCCGGTGGTCTATGCGAGGCCGGCGGTGGTCCCGGCGGCGGCGACCCGGGTGCCGGTCGCGTCGCTCGTGACGCCGGCGTCGGCGGCGTCGCCGCTGAATCCGGCGTCCGCCGCATCGTCGGCGGTGGATCGCGTGGCCTCGGTGTCACCCGCCGCCGGCAGTACCGTCGGCGTCGCCGCGCCGGTGACGATCCGGTTCGCCGAGCCGGTCGGTGATCGGGGCCGGGCGCAGCGATCCGTCGCCGTGACCGCCACCGGCGCCACCGCGGTCGACACCCTGACCGCGGTCGACACCCTGAACGGCACGTTCAGCTGGAACAGCGATCGCGAGGTGGTCTGGAATCCGCGTGGCGGGCTACCGATCGCCAGCCGGATCACCGTCGACGCGGGCACCACGCACACCCAGTTCGCGACCGACGGCGGGATCAGCGCCGACGCGAACATGTCCGCACACACCTTCACGGTGAATCTGCCGGGCGAACCGCCGCGGGTGATGCCCGCCTCGATGGGGCGGCCGGGCCGGGAGACGCCGGACGGGATCTTCCCGGTGCTGGAGAAGTTCCGCACCATACAATTCGACTCCCGGACCATCGGCATCCCGCTCGACGACCCGGACGGCTACCTGATCACCGGTGAATACGCCGTGCGGTTGACCTGGGACGGCGTCTTCGTCCACTCGGCGCCGTGGTCGGTGGACGAGCAGGGCAACCAGAACGTCAGCCACGGCTGCATCAACCTCGCCCCCGACGATGCCGCGTGGTACTACGACAACGTCAACGTCGGCGATGTAGTGAGCTCGCACTGGTGAGTGCGGCGCACCACGCAAGGCCCGGATGCCCTACGGCCGCCGGGCTTTTCGCGTGGTCGGCCTCGAACCGTTCGCATGATCGACCCCGGGCCGCCGGTTCGATCAGCCCCGGCCGTTCGCCTTGTCGTGCCGGGCGTGCTCGGCGGCCTCGGCCACGTGCCGCATCAGCAGCGCGGTGGTGACCGGGCCGACCCCGCCGGGCACCGGGCTCAGCGCCGCGGCCCGGCCGCGCACCGAATCCGCGTCGACATCGCCGACGATGCTGCCGTCGGGGCCCTCGTTGGTGCCGACGTCGATGACGACCGCACCCTCGCGCACGTGCGCGCCCGTGATCAGGCCGGCCCGGCCGACCGCGGCCACCACGACATCGGCGGCGGAGGTCACCGCCGGCAGGTCGGTGGTGCGGGAGTGACAGACGGTCACGGTCGCGTTCTCGGCCAGCAACAACTGCGCCAGCGGCTTGCCCACCACGTTGGAGCGGCCCACGACCGCGACATGCCTTCCGGCGAGCGGAATGTCGTGGAACTTCGCCAGTTCCACCACCGCCTCCGCGGTCGCCGGCGGGAAACCGGGCAGGCCGGTGGCCAGCAGGCCCAGCGACAGTGGGCTCACCCCGTCGACGTCCTTGACCGCGGGGATCTCGGAGCTCACCGCGGCCAGGGTCACCCCGGGCGGCAGCGGGGTCTGCAACATGACCGCGTCGACCGCGGGGTCGGCGCCGAGCGCGCGCAGCGCCGCCTTGATCTCCTCGGCGCTCGCGGTGACGCTGAGATTCGTTGTGGTGCTTTCGATTCCGAGCCGCGCGGCGGCGCGCTCCAGCGATTTCACATACCAGCCGCTGGCCGGGTCGTCGTTGGCCACCACCAGCGCCAGCCGCGGCGCGGCGCCCCGCGCGGCGAGGGCGGCGGCGCGCTCCTTGGTATCGGCGTTGACGGCGGCGGCGAGTTCCTTACCGGATAGCGAAGTCGTGTCCACGTCCGAAACCCTATCGGGCGCGGCCCCGCGGTCCGCGCGCAGCGCACCGGATGTGCGCATCGAGTGCAAGTTTGCAGTGAATCTCCGTGGCGGAATGCCGGACGGCCCGGTATCTGGGCCGTATCGTGGTTCGGTCGGTCCGGCAGACAACCGACAGCAACACATGGCGTGACCCATTCGTCAGAAAGAGGTCGACCTGTGACTCTCGCAACGCGCGTCAAGAATCTGGCCGCGATGACCTTCGCCACCCTCGCCCTCGCGGCGACCGGCCCGGCCGTATTCGGCACCGCGGTCGCCGCCGCGGACCCGGCGGATCTCTACAACTCCGCGCAATCCCACTTCATGAACGGCCAGGACGGCGCCGGCCTCGACGATCTACGCCGGCTGCTCGACGAATCGCCCGACGACGCGCAGGCGCTGGCCCTGCAGGCGATCTGGTCCGACTACACCGGCGACATGATCACCCGCGAGGTCGCCCTGCACCGGCTCGACGCCGTCGATCCCGGCACCGCCGCGGGGACGCGCAATATGCTCGGCGCCGTCGTCGCCGCGGTCGCGACCGTGCCGATGCCGCTGCCGGCGCTGGTCGGCGACCGCACCGGAATCGTGGTGCTCGGCTACGGGCTGCTCCCCGACGGCAGTCTGCGCGACGAACTCGTGGACCGGCTGGAGGCGGCCTGGTTGCAGGCGATCGCCGCACCCTGGGCGCCGGTCGTGGTGACGGGCGGTAATCCGCAGAACGGCGTCCCGGAGGCCGCGGCCATGGCCGGCTGGTTGATCGGCCACGGCCTGCCCGCCGAGCGGGTGCTGGTCGAGGACCGCGCCGGATCGACGGTGCAGAACGCGCTGTTCAGCACCCAGTTGCTGCACGGCGCCGGGGCCGACAACGCGGTGCTGGTGACCTCCCCCAACCACATCCGCCGCGCGGTGGCCGATTTCATCACCGCCGGTATGCACGTGGTCGGGGCGATGACCTCGACCGATCAGTGGGTGAACCAGCTGATGCCCCCGCCCCGGCCGGCCCAGCGCGGCATCTACATCGATGCCAGCCGGGTCATGATGTTGCCCCCCGGCCGGTAGGCCACCGGTCACGCCCGTCGACAATGGGCGGGTGACAGCAACGGATCCACAGCTGCTCGTCGCGCGGCTGCGCGCGGCGGGCTGTGTCTTCGCCGAGGAGGAGGCGGCCCTGCTGACCGCGGCGGCCGCCTCCGCCGATGAGTTGGAATCGATTGTGGCGCAACGGGTTTCCGGGCAGCCACTGGAACATCTGCTGGGCTGGACGGAGTTCCGCGGGTTGCGGGTCGCGGTGACGCCGGGGGTGTTCGTGCCGCGCCAGCGCACCGGATATCTGGTCGAGCAGGCCGTCGCGCTGGCCCTCGCGCACCGGCGCACCGGGTCGCCGCGCGACTGTGTGGTGCTCGACATGTGTTGCGGCTGTGGCGCTCTCGGGCTCGCGGTGGGTACCGAACTGCGGGCCGCGGGCATCGGCGTGGCGCTCACCGCCACCGATCTCGAACCGGCCGCGGCGGCCTGCGCGCGCACCAATCTCGCCCCGTTCGGTGCGGAGGTGTGCTGCGGCGACCTGTTCGCACCGCTACCGGCCGGGCTCGCCGGGCGGGTCGAGCTGTTGCTGGCCAACACGCCCTATGTGCCGACGGAGGCGATCGCGCACATGCCGCCGGAGGCCCGCGACCACGAGCCCCGCACCGCGCTCGACGGCGGCGCCGACGGGCTGGACGTGATCCGCCGGGTGGCCGCCGCGGCGGGCGACTGGCTGGCGCCCGGCGGAGGTGTCTTCGTCGAGACCGGCGAGGAGCAGGCCGCGGTCGCGGTGGAAATCTTTGCGGGTCACGGACTTACGCCGAATGTGCTGGAGTCCGAGGAACTCGGGGCGACCGTCGTGTGCGGCGTGCGGCCCTGAGCCGGAGCGGACGGCGTTCCGGAATCGGCGGGACGGTAATCGGCGGGACGGTGAATTGCCCTCGTACTCACCGACTTCCCGGATCCCGGCCGGATTGCGGTGCCGTGGGAACCGTTCTCGGCAGTTCCGCCCCGGCGGGCAGGACCAGCCGGCCGTCGGTATCGATATGGCCGGAGCGTTTCGTGGGCATCGGCAGAATCGGATCGGGACAGGGTTGATCGGTTCCGTCGCCGCAGATGCCGCCGGTGAAATAGGACCGCTGCCGGACATCGGCCGGCCACGGATCGGCATGCATCGCGAACCATTGCGCGGGAAGGTTGTAGCAGCAGAAGAAGCAGGCGCTCACCGCGGCGAAGATCGCCAGGAAGCGCGTCGCCTGCACCTTGGCGAATCCGCCCCGGACGTGGTCGAGGCCGCGTTCGGCGATGGTGCGGCCCCGGTCGTCGGTGAAATAGCGCAGACAGCACAGCGCCGTGAGCACCCCGCCCCACATCACGCCCTCGTAGACCGGCCACTGGTAATAGGTGCCGGCGTTCACCGACAGCGCGCGGATGGCCCCGGGATAGATGTAGAACCCGGTCGGCAGATAGATCAGGCCCTCCAGCACGAAGTCGATCAGGAAATTGAAAACGAAGATCACACCGATCAATCGGGCATTGCTCAGACCGGGCCGGCGTGATTTGACCGCGCGCATCACCGCGCAGCCGACCATGACGAACAGCAGATTGCCGAACGAGTAGCCAGGCACATTGGTCAGCAGCGGTTCCACGACCTGATGGCCCGGCACTTCCGGCGACACCCACCCGGGGATGTTCGACGACCACGAACCCCGGTTCGGCATCCACGTGTTGTAGGTGCACCAGGTGTTCAGATAGTTGAGCAGCGGGTCCTGGAAGAACATCAGGCCCAGCGACACCATGATCATGCCGTCGAGCGTGATCCGCCGCTCACGCCGCCACGGCCGGATGATGAACCACCACACGGCGAACGGCAGTCCGATCCAGGCGAGGACCGCGTTCGCCACCAGCGGCACCTTCATGTACAGCGGCGGATCGTCCGGCCCCGAGGGCGCCGAGTGGAAATACGGGCCGGTCAGCCAGCGGATCCAGACGTACAGCTGGAACGCCAGCAGCACACCGCCGATGACCGCCCACACCCTGACCGGCCGGACCGCCGAATCATCCGGTCCGGCCGGCGCGGCAACCGTGCCGGTCGCGGACCGGCCGGCTTCCTGCTGTTCCGACAGGTCGCTCATGACGCCGCCCTCCTACTCCGCCGGTCCGCACCCGCATCGGCGACCGAATCCCCCTCAAGATACTTGTTGGTATCTGGATGGCATACAGGTTTCCGAGAATCTCACGATGCCTTACGCAGGGGACGCAGCCGAATACCCGGCACTGCCTGGCAGTCCGGGATTCGGTGAGCGGTGTTCGATTCGAAACCCGCAGGCGCACCGGGGATACCGGTGCGCCCGCGGTTCAGTTCGCGTCGAGGGTGCGGCGGATCTGGGTGACCGCGTCCAGGCGGGACTGGACGGCGCTCAGGTCCGCCTCGAGGGCGCTGAGATCGGGTTTGGTTGTGGCCGTGGTGTAGTCGGCGACACCGGCCTCGATCGTCTCCACCGCGCGGGTGACCTCCGGGAGCTGACACTCGCGGTGCGGCCGCGGCAGGGCGGCCACCGCGACCAGGTGATGGTCCACCGCCAGTGCCGACTGTTCCAGGCCCGAGCGCATCGACAGGCTCGCCGCCGTGTCGTAGGCGGCGACGGCGTGCAGGGCCGACATGGCGTCGCGCAGGCGGCGATGCAGTTTGGCCTCCGTATCGTGCGACCGGGCCCACGAGGCCGGCGCCCGGGTGGGAGTGCCCGGGATCACCTCGTTCTCGTCGGCCATCGCGCGCCGCTGGCCGGCGGTGACCACCGCCAGGATCGCGATCACACCGCCGACGATCACCACCAGTGCGAGCAGGATCAGCAGGAAGATCATGGATTACCGCCTGGTGGTCGGACGAACCGGATGGCTGACGTGGTGGCCGCCGTGTGCGTGCAGTTTCGCATACACCACGAGCACCAGCACCACGACGAGCACCGCGACGACGATCGCGACCGCGATCTTCACCTTGCTCCACGGCCGCTGTCCCTGCACCTCACCGGTCAGGCCGTTGATGTACACGCGGAACGGCTGATTCGAGTACACCACCGTCAGCAGCCAGATCGGCAGCAGAATGTGCTTGTACGCCAGCGCGTTCCAGTTGGACTGGAGCGAATGGATGCGCTGGCGGTCGCCGCCGATCTGCGAGCGGACGGAACTCTCGATCATTCCCTCCATCTCGGCCTTCACCTCCGGGAACGTCTCCTCGGCGTCCCGGTCGTAGGTGCGGGCCAGATGGCCCGCGAGATATTCCGGCGAATAACCGGTCGCCTCGTGGATCGGCCACGGCTCCAGCGCCTTCACCTTGCCGTGGTCGAGATCCTCGTTGGCCAGGGCCGGCATGTCGGCGAACTGGTTGCCCAGCTCACCGGACACCGGATACCACTCGGTGCGGGTCTCGGTCTGCAGATCGCCGTCACTGTCGCGATATTCGACGACATAGTCGACACCGCGTTCACCGGTGTACCAGCTGTAGGTGTCCGCGTCGTAGGTGAAATACGCGTGGTAGACGCTGGCCAGCGACCCCAGCCGCCGGTACTTCTTGAACGCCGACGGCGCGAACCACCGCTTCGCCACCCACTTCTCGACCAGCTCCCGCGCATACTTCTCGTTCACCCGGAACGGGACGACACCGTCCACGGGCAGCCGCGCGGGCGCATCGTGCACATCGTCGCGCTGAATCGGCGTGGCGCAGTAGGGGCATCGGGTCGCGGTGAGGCTGCCGACGAATGTGGTTGTGCCACCGCAACTCTGACACTTCACCTCGCGCTCGCCGGTGACCTGCGGCCCCTCGGTGGTGGCCTGCGACTCCCGCAGCTCCACCATCGCCTCGTGTAGATCCCGGGCCACCACGGGTTCCCGCGGCGCGGTGATCTCGTTGTAGTTACCGCAACTCGGGCACCGCAACTTCTGACTGTCGATGTCGAAGATCAACTGCCCACCGCACGCCGAACACGGATAGGTCCGCGTGGCCTCGGTGCTGTGCAACATGGCCCGATCCGGCCGCGCCGGCGCCGACTCCACCGGCGCCTCGGGCTCCGGCTCGTTCACCGGCACGGGCACGCCGATCGCCACACCGACACCCCCGAACACCGGCGGCATCATCGCGCCCCCGGACCCCGGCAGCGGCGGCGGAACCATCCCACCCGGAACCTGCTGCGCCACACCGACTCCACCACCCGGCAACGGAGGCGGCAGCTGCCCGCCACCACCGGGCAGCGGCGGCGGCATCTGCCCACCACCGGGCAGCGGAGGCGGGACCGCACCGGCACCACCGGGAAGCGGCGGCGGCCCCTGCCCACCACCGGGCAGCGGGGGCGGGAGCGATCCCGACCCGGCATTACCCGGCAGCGGCGGCGGCTCGGAGTTCGAACTACCTTGTGGCAGTGGCGATCCCGACACAGCACGACCGGGCAGCGGCGGCGGCACGGCACCGGCACCACCGGGCAGCGGCGGCGGCGCCTGGCCACCACCGGGCAGCGGAGGCGGGACCGATCCCGACCCGGCATTACCCGGCAGCGGCGGCGGCTCGGAGTTCGAACTACCTTGCGGCAGTGGCGATCCCCGCTCAGCACGACCAGGCAGCGGCAGTGCCGAACCCGACTCGACATTGCCGAGCGAGAGCGAGGAACTCGGTGCAGCGCTACCGGGTGCGGATGGCGGCACGGATCCCGAGCGGGTGCTCTCGGATGCAGGCGCAGAACCCAGCCCTGCACTACCGGGCAGCGGCGGGGGCACCGAACCCTGTCCAGCACCAGTGGGCAGCGGCGGAGGCGTCGAGTCCGACCCAGCGCCACCCGGCGAGGTCGACGACGCCGAATCCGGCCCAACGCCACCAGGCAGCGGCGGCGGCACAGAACCCGACCCAGCACCACCGAGGAGTGGCGGCGGCACGGATCCCGACCCAGCGCTACCAGGCAGTGACGCCGAATCCGAGCCAGTACCACCCAGCGGGGACGGCGGCACCGCACCCGGTCCAGCGCCACCCGGTAGGGGCGGCACCGAACCCGGTCCAGCGCCGGCAGGCCCCGGCGGCTGCATCGCATTCGGTCCGGCTCCACCGGATGGGGGTGGCGGCATCATGCCCGGCCCGGCGCTGCCGGGCGGGGGTGGCGGGTAGCCAGGGTTCCCACCCGGGAAGGGCTGGGGCGGAACAGGTCCCGCGCCGGGGCGATACTGCGGCGGCGCGGCGTAGCCCGGATGCGGGGGTGCGCCGGGAGGTCCTGGCGGCGGCTGGTTGGGGTAGCCGCCCGGAAAGGGCTGGGGCGGAACGGGACCCGCGCCGGGCCGGTACTGGGACGGGGCGGGACCGCCGGGGTGTGGTGGCGGCACCATGCCGGGGCCGCCCGGCGGAGGCGGGTAACCGGGGCCACCGGAAAACGGGCGGGGCGGAACAGGGCCGCCCTGGGGCGGGTACGGCATCCCCGGTGCACCGTGCGGCGGTGGCGGGTAACCCGGGTTGCCGCCCGGGAAGGACTGGGGCGGAACAGGTCCCGCGCCGAACGGACGAGGCGGAACGGCACTGGGCGGCGGGTACTGACCAGGGTGGTTCGGCCCGGGGGCAGCCGGGTTCGAAGGCGGCGGGGCACCCGGAGGCAACGGAGCGCGGTAACCACCGGGACCCGGCGGGTACTGACCGGGGTGATTCGGCGCGGGGGCACCCGGATTCGAAGGCGGCGGGGCGCCCGGAGAGAGCGGAGGGCGGTTACCGCCGGGACCCGGCGGGTACTGACCGGGGTGGTTCGGCGCAGGTGCGGCCGGGTTCGAATACGGCGGGGGGCCCGGGGGCTGTGGGGGGCGGTTGCCGCCGGGGCCGGGTGGGAAAGGGGGTGGGGTGGGTGGGCCCTGGGACAGGTCGCCGGGGGTCGGGAAGGTGGGGCGGTCCGGTGCGGGTGGGGCGGTGTCCTGGTGGGCGGCACCGTATTTCACCGTTTCGGGTGCGGGTGGGCGGGCGGTGTGGGCGCCCGGGTCGGCGTTGTCGCCGGGTGGCGGCGCGGCGGGGTTGGGGTGGTCTTGCTGATTCACGGATGGCCCCGAAAGTCTCGGTGTATGTGTGCCGGGTCGCCGCGCCGGCACACGGCCGCCGGCGCGCAGGTGGTGTCGCCGCGGCGCGCGGCGACCGAATTGCTACTGCGGGGGCAGCGGCGGCGGGGTGCCGGGCAGCGGGGGCGGCGCGGCGAAC
Organism: Nocardia sp. BMG111209; assembly: GCF_000381925.1. NCBI lineage: Bacteria > Bacillati > Actinomycetota > Actinomycetes > Mycobacteriales > Nocardiaceae > Nocardia > Nocardia sp. BMG111209. The sequence continues at coordinate 920,492 of NZ_KB907307.1, read as the reverse complement.
AGCGGCTGCAGGGCCGGGACCGTCTGGGCGGCGGCCCATGCGGCCATGCCGGTGGTCCACACGTTGGTCTGCGGGGTGAGCTGACCCGAGGCCACGAACTGGCGCAGTTGATCCTGCGGGTACGGGCCCGCGGCCTGACCGTTCAGCTCGATGTGGAACGCCTGCTGGCCGGGTAGCGGCGGCGGGGCGTAGCCGGGCTGCGGCTGCTGTTGCTGCGGTTGCGGCTGGGCGAAACCGCCCTGCATGGCGCCGGCCATCTGGCCGCCCAGCACGACACCCATACCGGCCTGCATGGCGGCGCCCATCGCGCCACCGCCGCTGGGGTTCTCGGCGGCCGCGAGCATCGCGTCGGCGGCCTGGGCCTGCTGGTAGCGGTTCAGATCGACGTTGCTCAGGAAGCCGCTGGCCTCGACACCGCGGGCGACGCCGCGGGTCATGGCCTGCTGGATCTCCTCCGGCAGCGAGATGATCATGGTGACCTGGTCGACGCCCAGGCCGAACGGCTGCATCCGCTGCGCCACGAATTCCCGCAGCTTGTCGGACAATTCGACCTGGCGGCCCTGCAGATCGATGGCGCCCAGGCCGGTCTGCAACACCATGTCGGAGAAGGCCAGGGAGATGTTGCGGCGCAACAGGTCCACGATCTGCTCGGTGTCGACGACGCTCTCGGTGCCGATCACCTGGCGCAGGAACACCTCGGCATCGGTCACCTTCACCGTGCTGGTGCCGTTGGCACGGACCTGCACCATCCGGAAGTCGGGGTCGCGGACGGTCACCGGCTGCGGTGTCCCCCAGCGGAAGTCGGTCATCGGGCGGGTGTTGATGTAGTACACCTCCGACCGGAACGGGCTGTTGAAGCCGTACTTCCAGCCCTGCAGCGTCGACATGATGGGCATGTTCTCGCTGGTGAGGGTGTAGTGGCCGGGTACGTACCGGTCGGCGAGCTGCCCCCGGTAGACGAACAGGGCCTGCTGGCCCTCGCGCACGATCAGCTGCGCGCCGTTCTTGATCTCGTTGTCGTAGCGCGGAAATCGCCACGCCAGCGTCGAGTTACCGTCATCGAGCCATTCGATGAGATCGATGAACTCGCCGCGAATCATGTCCCTGAGGCCCATGGTCCCTCGTCTCCCTCCGATCGGGCCGCGCCCGTCCGCTCAGCGTATCGGCTGTTCGGCGCGGCGCGTTAATACCCGGAAGGATTACACCGCACGGCCGGTGAATTCGTCCATCGAGTGGTAGACACGGACCGCGTTCAGATACCGGTCGCGCACCTTCACCGGCAACAGCCCGGAGATTGCCCGATTGAGCCGGGAGGTCCACGGCAGCACCACCAACGGGGCGCCCCTCTTCATCTCCCGCCACGCGGTATCGGTCACCTCCTCCTGCCGTAGGACCGGGGTGAACAGGAAACCCTTGGCGCCCGCGAACATTCCGGTGTCGACATAGGTGGGGCAGACCGTCGTGACGCGGACGTGGCCGTTGCCGGACTGCTCCAGTTCCAACCGGACCGAATCGGACCAGCCCAGCGCCGCCCATTTCGACGCGGCGTACACGCTCATCCGCGGATTGGACACCAGGGCCGCCGACGAGGCGACGGTGAGCAGCCGGGCCGGGCGGCCGCCGGCGACCATCGCGGGCAGGAATTCCAGTGCCACATGCATCGGCGCGAGGGCATTGATCGCCATGGTCCGTTCGATCTCGGTGCGGTCCGCGGTTTCCCAGAAGTACCGATTACCGTGCACCACACCGGCATTGTTGACCAGAATGTCGACGGTGCCGATTTCGCGGTGCACGCGGTCGGCCGCCGCCGCGATCGCCTGCCGATCGGACAGGTCCACGACGTATCGGTGGATCCGGCTGACGCCCGCCGCGGTCAGTTCGGCGGCGGTGTCGGCCAGGGCCGCCGCGTCGATATCCCACAGCACCACGTGCGCGGCCCGCTCGCGCACCGCGCGCTGCGCGAACGATCTGCCCAACCCCCGTGCGGCGCCGGTGATCAGCACCGTCGCCCCGGCCACCGTATCCATGCCCTCGCTCCGTTCGTTGCGCGAATTCACTGCTGCCGCAGCGCTTTCATGAGGCCGAAGTACCGGGTCAGGGTCTTCGCCCACACCGCCTCCGACATGCCCGGCAGCGGCGCGATCGGCAGCGCCCGCTGGGTGGCGACCGTTTGGGTGTCGACGTACTTCCGCAGGCCTTCCGGCCCGTGCCGGCGGCCGCTGCCCGAATCGCCCAGTCCGCCCGAGGGCGCGGCGACACTCCCCCACGCGGCGAGGTAACCCTCGTTCACGTTGACCGAACCGGCCCGCACCCGCGCGGCGACCGCGCGGGCGTGCGCGACGTCGCGGCCGCACACGCTCGCGTTGAGCCCGTAGGCGGTGTCGTTGGCCTGTTCGACGGCCTCGTCGTCGCTGCTCACGCGGTAGATCGACACCACCGGGCCGAAGGTCTCCTCCCGGTACACCGTCATCCCCGGCGTGACACCGGTGAGGACGGTGGGCTCGTGGAAGTACGGGCTCAGTTCCGGCCGGGCCCGCCCGCCGGCGAGTACGGTCGCCCCCTTCGCGACCGCGTCGCCGACGTGCGCGGTGACCGTGTCCAGCTGCCGCCGGAAGGTCAGTGAACCCAGCTCGTACGAATAGTCGAGGGCCGAGCCGAGCGTGAGTGCCTCGGTGCGCGTGGTGAATTCGGCGACGAACCGGTCGTACCCGCTGTCGTGCACGTAGATCCGCTCGATCGATTCGCACAACTGGCCCGCGGAGGCGAAGCAGGCCCGCACCGCGATCCGCGCGGCCGCGCGCGGATCGGCATCGGCCAGCACCAGCATCGGATTCTTCCCGCCCAGTTCGAGCGAGCAGCCGATGAGGCGCTCGCCGGCCTGCCGGGCGATGATGCGGCCGGTAGCGCTGGATCCGGTGTAGTCGACGTAGTCGGCGCGGGCGATCACCTCGCTGCCGATATCCGCGCCACGGCCCAGGACCGCCTGCCACAGACCCTCCGGCAGGCCCGCGCGCCGGGCGGCGTCGACGGCCCACAGCGCGGTCAGCGCGGTCTGATTGTCCGGGCGGGCGATCACGGCGTTGCCCGCCACCAGAGCCGGCAGCGCGTCGGAGGCGGCCAGCGCGAGCGGATAGTTCCACGGCGAGATGACCGCCACCACGCCCTTCGGCCGGTAGTGCACCTCGACCCGGGTGAGCAGCGGCAGCACGCCGCGCGGGGTGCGCGGCGCCAGCAGCCGCGCGGCGCGGGCGGCGTAGTAGCGGGCGTTGACGGCCACGTCGGCGACCTCGTCGAAGGCGTGCACCCGCGACTTGCCGCTCTCCAGCTGGATCAGGTCGAGCACGGTGTCCTGTTCGGACAGCACCAGGTCGTGGAAGCGGCGCAGGATCGAAACCCGCTCCCGCACCGGCACTTCCACCCAGTCGCGCTGCGCCTGCCGGGCCACCGCGAAGGCCCGGTCGAGATCGGCGGCCGAGGACTGCGGCAGGTCGGCGATCGGCTGCCCGGTGGCCGGTGCGAACACCGGGACCGTGCCGGCGCCCCCGGCCACGGCGTGCGCGAGCAGGCGGCGCACCAGCGGAGGCGGCAGCGCCGCGGCGACGGTCGGCGGGGCGGTCGGCATGGTCGGCCCTCTCGGTCGGACAGCGCGCAGTAATTATCTGAACACGCATGTTACGTTAACAGTGATGTTAGATTAATACGCGGCCCGGCGACGTTGTCAACCCCGTACCCCGGTTTGAAAGGATTGCGGACATGACGAGCGATGCAGTGACCGCGTCCGGCACCCGGCGCGGCCGGCCGCCGCAGACCGCGGAACAGGCCGACGAGGTGCGCGCCCGCATCGTCGCCGCCACCGCCGCGGTGTTCACCGAGCACGGGTCGCGCGGCCTGCACGTCGCCCGCATCATCGAGGGGGCCGGTATCTCGCGGCCCACCTTCTACCGCTATTTCGGCAATGCCGAACAGCCGCTGCACGTCCTGCTCGCCGCCTCCAACGACGGCCTGGTCGGCGGTATCCGGGACGCGCTCGCGCAGTCCACCGAACCGGTCGAGCTGGGTGTCGCCCTCATCGACGCCTATCTGGAATGGGCGGCGGGGCACGGCCCGATGCTGCGGCCGGTCTTCGCCGAACTGCACGATCCGGGCTCCCCGGTCTCCGGATACCGCGAGGACGCCTTCGACGACATCCGGGGGCTGGTCCGCGCCAAATTCGCGGCGCTGGGCCGCCGCCCGCCCGGTCCGCTGGAGCTCGACACCGCCCTGCAGGTCTGCGAATTCGTGGTGTACCGGCTGTCGACCGCGCCGCCGGATCCGGCCGCGCTGGCCGCCGCGCGGATCACCATGATCCGCAGCGTCCTGGTCACCCTCGGCAGCCGCGCCGACCTCGAATTCGCCCTCACCCTGCCCGGGTTGTTCGAGCCGGATCCGGGCGACGATCCGTCAGCCGCGTAATCCGCTGGCGCGCAACACCCGGCGGCCGATACCGGCGCGGACCGCCTCCTCGGTGCCGATGATCCGGACGTGGGTGCGGGCCCGGGTGATGGCCGTGTACAACAGTTCCCGGGTGAGCAGCGTCGACTCGGGACCGGGCAGCACCACCGAGACGGTGCCGTACTGACTGCCCTGACTGCGATGGATCGTCATGGCGTACACCGTGGTCACACCCGGAAATTGGGTGGGGTGCACGAGATACGGCTCGTTGCCGCGCTGCAGCGCCGCGCGCAGACCGCCGTCGGCGGCCCGGACGATCACCCCGGTATCGCCGTTGTAGATGCGGGCCTCGTGATCGTTGGCGGTGACCAGCAACGGCTGACCCGGAAACCAGTGCCCGCCACCGTGTTCCGCGCCGAGGCCGGCGGCGGCCACCCAGCCCGCGGCCAGCCGGTCCCATTGTTCGACGCCGAAGCGGCCCTGCCGGTGCGCGCACAGCAGGCGGTGCGATTCCATCGCCGCGAGAGCCGTTGCGGCATCGCCGTGTTCGGCGGCGGCGGTGGCCTCGCGGGCGGCCCGGACCACGTCGGCCCGCACGTCGGTGACGATATCCGGTGCGCACAGCGAGATCTCGTCACCACCGGCGGCCAGCAGCGCCAGCGCGTCGTCGGCGGCGCCCGCGCGCACGGCCACCGCCAGTTCGGCGATGCGGCCGCCGAACCGGCGGCCCCGGGTCAGCCGGACGATACCGCCGCGCAACCGATCCCGCTCCCGCGGGCTCAGCGCATCCGGATGCGCGGCCGGGGCGGCGTCGTCGCCCAGGATCTGATCGAGGACCGGATTCGGCTGCGCCGCAACGGGTCCGGCGACGAGGTCGGCGAGTACGGCGCCGGCGTCGACGGAGGCCAGCTGGTCCGGGTCACCGACGAGGACCAGGCGGGCGTCCGGGCGGACCGCGGGCAGCAGGCAGCTCATCATGGTCAGCGACACCATCGAGGTCTCGTCGACGATGATCACGTCGTAGGGCAGCCGGTTGTGCGCGTGGTGGCGGAAGCGGGTGGCGCCGCCGCGCTGCCAGCCCAGCAGCCGGTGCAGGGTCGCGGCGGTCAGCTCCGGCAGGTCGAGGCCCTCGGCCTGCTCCCGCACCGATTCCTGCAGCCGGGCGGCGGCCTTGCCGGTCGGGGCGGCCAGGGCGATCCGCAGCGCGGGGGCGCCCGGGATCGCCGCCTGATGCGCGGTCAGCAGCGCCAGGATGCGGGCGATGGTGTGGGTCTTGCCGGTGCCGGGACCACCGGCGACGACGGTCGTCCAGTGCGTCGCGGCCAGCGCGGCGGCCACCCGCTGCCGGTCCGGCGGATCGCCCGGCCCGGCGCTGTCCGGGAACAGCCGATCCAGTTGCCGCCGAACGGTTTCCGGATCCACCAGCGGATGGGTGCCGGACCGGTCGGTCAGCGCCGCCCGGATGGTCTGCTCCTGCCGGAAGTATCGGTCCAGGTAGAGCAGCGGGCCGGATTCGTGGTCGACCAGCCGCAGCGGGCGCAGCGGACCGGCGTCGCTGCCGCACACCAGCGGACTGATCCGCAGCGCCGCCACCACGGCGTCGGCCGCGGGCCAGGGCAGGGTGGCCGGATCGATCGCGTCCGGATCGGCGCCGGCGTCGAAACCCTCACCGTCGATACCGATCTCGTGCATCCGCGCGAGCTCCAGGCAGACCGAGCCCGACCGCACCGCGCGCACCGCCAGCGCCGCGGCCAGCAGCACCGGCTCGGCGGACTCGCGGCCCAACCGGCCCAGCCGCAGCGCGACATGGACATCGGCGGCCGACAGCACCCCGGCGGTGTTGAAGACGCGCAGCAGGCCGGTGGCGCGCTGCGCCAGCTGGATGGCCGTCATCGCGGTACCTCGCCGGCGAGCAGTTCCGACAGTTCGATGATCAGTGCCGCGGGGGGATCCCATTCGGAAACGCCGCAGCCGGGCGGGGTTTCGGGTCCGATCATGCCGCGCACGAACAGGTACCGGATGCCGCCGAGATGCTCCTCCGGCCGGTAGCCGGGCAGCCGCCAGCGCAGATACCGGTGCAGCGCAACCGAATACAGGATCGCCTGCAACGGATAGTGGGAGCGCATCATCTCCACGGCCATCCGGTCCGGGGTGTAGTGGTCGACGGTCAGGTCGCCGGTGCCGAGCCGGTTGGTCTTGTAGTCGACCACCACGAAACGCGGGCCGGGCAACCGCAGCACCGCGTCGATACTGCCGGTCAGATAGCCGCGCAGGGGTGTGTCGTCGAGCACGTCGAGCTGATCCGGATAGCTCTCGAACGGATCGCCCGCGGGCAGATGCCGCCGCAGCAGGGCGGCGATCCGATGCAGGGTCGCGTACTCGGCGGCCGGATTCTCGCCACCGGCCAGCGGCAGCTCGAAGGCCAACTCGTTCAGGCGATCCCGGGACGCGACCGCCGCCAGCGAACCCATCGGCGTCCCGGTCCGCGAGCTCGCCGAGGGCCCGCCCATCGGCGTGTGCAGGACCGCGAGCAGGGCGGTGGACAGGGCGGCGATGTCGATGTCGGCCATCAGTTCCGTGACGGCGTCGGCGCTGCGGCGGCGGACCTCGGCGGCGAGGTCGGGGGCGTCGGTGTCGACCAGTTCCAGGACGCCGTGGACCAGGACGCCGAATTCCGCGCCGTAGGGCAGGTCGTTCATCAGAGAGGCTGCGGCGGAAGGTGATTCGGGGGTACCGGCCAGGTCCACCGGGGTCTCGGGTTCGTCGGAGACGCCGGGCGCCTCGTCCGGCGGCACATGCGTGTCGTGCGCACCGGCGGTGAGGGCGGAGTACGAGGTGCGCCGCCAGTCGTGGTCGATGTCGCGGTCGAAGACGGCGGCGGCCAGCTCACCGGTCGCGGCTTCGGCTCGCTCCCAGCGCGGCCGCGCCTTCGCGACCGTCGTGACCCGTTCCGCGTCGATCAGGCCCGGACCGGCATCGGCGGCCCACTGCGGCAGTTGTTCGGCGCACACCTGATCCGGCGGCACCTCGGCGCGGGCGGCGACCTCGGGGGTGCCGGGACCGCGGCCGAAGATCATCCGGTGCAGCGGGGCGAAGGTCGTGCCGTAGGCGGGGGCCCACCACGCCACCACCTGGCATTGCGCCCGGGTGAGCGCCACGTAGAGCAGGCGCAGCTCCTCGCCGGACTCCTCGGCCTCGGCGCGCTTCTTGCGCTCGGTGTATCCGGGGGCCTCGGGGCCGCCGACGTCCAGCACGCGGTCGCCGTCCTCGTGGAACAGCAGGGTCACCGGATTCGGATTCTTCGCGCTGTCCCAGGCGAACGGCAGGTAGACGACGGGGAATTCCAGGCCCTTGCTGGCGTGCACGGTGGCGATCTGCACGGCCGCGTCGTCGCGGTCGAGGCGGCGGCTGCGGTCGGACACCGCGCCCGAGGCGGGATCGCGGACCCGGTCGGCCAGCCAGCGAGTCAGCGCGGTGAGCCCGAGCGACTCCCGCAGCGCGGCCTGGTCCAGCAGTTGCGCGATGTGCCGGAGGTCGGTGAGCTGCCGCTCCCCGCCCGCGACCGCCAGCAGCCGGGGCGCGAGGCGGGTCTCGGCCGCGAGTTTCTCGAAGACCGCGGCGAATCCGGCGCGGCCGAACAGCCGCGCGCCCTCGCGGAGCTGGGTGGACACCCGGCCCACCAGATCCGCACCGCCCGCGTCGATCTCGGCCGCGGTCAGCCCCAGCAGCGGGGTGCCGGCCGCGAGCCGGACCCGGTCGCCGCGGTGCGGCTGTTCCAGGGCGCGCAGCAACCACAGCCAGTCGGTCGCGGCCTCGGTGCCGAAAACGCTTGCGCCGCCGGTCAGTACCGACGCCACACCCACCTCGTCGAGCGCGGCGCGGATCAGGTCGATCTGCGCGCGGGTACGGACCAGGACGGCGATATCGCCCGGCCCGACCGGCCGGTCGCCGAGCCGGACCCCGGAGTCGAGCAGCGCCACCACATCCGCGGCCAGATCGTCGGCCACCCGGGAACGCTGCCGGCCGACCGCCGGGAAACCGGACTTGTTCTTCGGGCCCGCGCCGTCGCGGGTGAAGTACCGCACCCGCAGCGGGGCCGTGGCCGCACCCTCGAGCCGGGTCCGCGGCCGCACCGCCGAGACCGGATGGACCGCGATATCGTTGTGCCCCAGGGCCGCACCGCCCATGAGGTGGGCCAGCGCGCTCAGCAGTCCGGCATCGCTGCGCCGGTTGGTGGTGAGCTCGCGCCGGCCGTCGGCGTGCGCGACCGCGTCGAGATAGCTCAGCACCTCCGCGCCGCGGAAGGCGTAGATGGCCTGCTTCGGATCCCCGACCAGGACCAGTGCCGCGTGGCCGTGGAAGCAGCGGCGCAGGATGTCCCACTGCAACGGGTCGGTGTCCTGGAACTCGTCGACCAGCACCACCCGGTACCGGTCCCGGATGCGGCGGCAGGCCCGCTCGCCGTGCGCCGGATCGGACAGCACCTCGTGCAGCAGCACCAGCAGATCGTCGAAGTCGCGCAGCCCCGAGAGCTGTTTGCGCCGTTGTACTTCCGTCCGCACCGCGGCGGCGAAGCCGACCCGGTCCGCGGCCGGATGATCACCGATCTCCGGGCCCGGCGCCAGCCGCGCGTGCCGATCCTGCACGGCGGCCCGCGCCAGCGTGTACGCCTCCTTCACCGGGAACGGCGCGCCGCCGCGCGCGTACCGCGACAGGTAGAGGTCGTCGGCCACGGTCACGACCAGATCGTCGACGTTGTCGACCAGCCGCGCCCCGGGATCCCGCTCCCCCGCCAGCCCGAGTTCGTCGAGCATGCGCTGACAGAAGCTGTGCGTGGTCGCGATGGTGCCCGCGTCGAAATCGGACAGCGCCGCCAGGACCCGGGCCCGCCGCCGCCGCACCTCCGCCGGATCCGCTTGTACGAGATGGCGAATCAGCTCGTCGTCGCTGTCGCGCGCGGCCGCCGGATCCGCCAGTCCGGCCGCCACCGCCACGAACCGATCCCGGGTCCGCTCCCGCAACTCCTGGGTCGCCGCGCGACTGAAGGTGACCAGCAGCAACTGCGAGACGTCCACCCCGGCCTCGGCCACGAACCGCACCGCGAGCCCGACGATCGCATACGTCTTCCCGGTTCCCGCACTGGCTTCCAGCACGGTCGTCCCGGCCGGGAGCGCACCGCACAACTCGAACGACCGACCGGTGGGCCCCTGCGGATCGTGCGGAAAGTCCGTCTCGGCAACCGTTGCGGCCGTCTCGGTTTCGGACGGCCCGCCGGTGATCGCGTCGAATTGTTCCGGGGGCGTGGCTGTTCCGTCCGCCGCCGGCGCAGGGAGCAGGCCGGTGAGGGTGAAGAGGTCGGGGGTGGGGGCCGGGTCCTCGAGGTGGTGCGCGTGCTGGGTGGCGCGGCGCCGGCGCGCGGGGTGCGGGGCCGGGTCCAGGTCGGTGAGCGAGAAGAGTTCGTCGGTCACGGCTGGCCCTGCGATTCGCAGGCCAGCAGGGGATGCCAGAGGCGGCGCGCGGTGGCCGCGAAGGTGGTGGGTTCGCCGTGCGGATCCGGTTCGGCCAGCGGGGTTTCCATATTCTCCAGGCGGGGGGCAGGGCCCCAGACGTAGCGGAGGTAGCGGTCGGTGTGGTCGCCGAAGGCCTTAGGGCCGTTGGGGCCGCCGAGGAATTCCTGGTCGGCGGCGAGGCGGGCGTCGTCGACGGTAGCACCCTGGGCCCGGCGTTCGGCGTAGACCGCCGACGCGGTGGGGGCGACGGGCAGCGGACCGGCCAGGCCGAGGTCGCGCAGGTCGGCGAGGTCGCGCAGGATCTGTTGTGCCAGTGCGGCATTGGGGGCCGTCAGGGTGGAACGCCAGGCGGGGCGGCCGAATCGGCCGCGGCCCATCGTGACCGCGCGCCAGCCGCGGTTGCGTTCGGTCGCGGCCAGGGCGAGTACCCGGACCCACGCGGCCATGCGATGTTTCGGGGCGAGGCGGGAGAAGGTGGTGCGCACCACGGCGTCGTCGTGGACGTCCGGGACGGTGCCCGAGAGCAGGCGGCCGTCGCCGAGATCCACTGCCACGTCGATGGTCCGGGACGGAATCTCGTGCATCGGCTGCGCCACCCGGACCAGGCGGTCGACGGTGTCCTCCACCTCGTCGAGGACCGCCGCGCCGAGGCCGAACGGCGGCAGGGTGCCGCGGCGCCACTCCGCCGCGCGCAGGGTGGCGGGGTCGACGCCGGTGAGGCGGGCGGACAGCATGCGTTCGCCCATATTCCATTTGGTGAGGCCGTCCAGCTCGATCGGCAGGCGCTGATCGATCTCCTCGTCCTCCTCCGGCACCCGGATGCCCAGGCGCTGCCACAGGAAGGCCCGCACCGGATGTTCCACGAACGAGATCAGTTCGGCCAGTTCGACATCCGCGACCGCGGCGGCCGGCAGCGGGCCGGGCAGGAATTCCGGCGGCCGTTGGACCGGATGGGCCGCGGCGCGCGCGCCGGCCAGCGCGACGGTGTCGAAACTGATCGGCTGCGCGGCGTCGAAGTTGCGACGGTCGAACGCCTGCAACGGATGCCGGGTGACCAGGGTGGCGGCCTCGGATTCGGGGAGATGGGCCCGTACCGCGTCGAGCAGTTCGGCCAGCGGGACCGCGGGTGGCCGGTAGGCGCCCGTCACCGGATCGGCGCCGGTGTAGAGCACGATCAGCCGCTCCTCGGCCGCGGTGAGAGCGTCCAGCAGCAGTTGCCGATCCTCGCTGCGGGCATCGCGGTCGCCGATCCGGGGTTCGCGGGCCAGGAGGTCGTCGCCGTCGATACCGCCGGCGCGCGGGAACACGTCGTCGTCGAGGCCGAGCAGGACCACCACGCGGTGCGGCACCGAGCGCAGCGGCGCCAGGCCACAGACGGTCAGCTCGCCGGTACGGAAATTGGCCCGCGTCGACCGCGCCGACAGCCGCAACCGCAGCAGCGCGGCGATATCCGGCAGCCGCAGCGTGATGTCGCCGGCGTGTTCCAGCACGGCGACCAGGTCGCGGCGCACCTCCGCGGCCTGCCAGGCCTGCGCGCGCGGCACCTCGGTCAGCAGTTCCAGGATGCGGGTGAGCACCTGCTGCCATTCGCTGCCCGCGCGCCCGGATCCGGCGGGTTCGGCGGGCGTCGGCCCGCGCAGATCGCGCACGCACACCGCGAGCCGGTCGACGAATTCGGCGAACCGCCCGGCCAGATCCACGTCACCGGAGTCGACATCGTCGAGGGGCAGGGCCAGATCCAGCCAGTCCTCGGAGGACTCCCCCGCCGCGACACCCAGCAGGATCCGGTCGACGGCGGCGTTGAGGGTGTTCTGCGCGAAGTCGTCCAGGCCGAACGCCTGTCGCTGCCGCTGCCCGATCCCCCAGCGCGCGCCGGTCTCGGCGGCCCATTCGCGCAGCCGCTCGATATCGTCGTCGTCGAATCCGCAGCGCACCCGAACAGGTTCGGACGCGGCGAGATCCAGCACCTCGGTGACGGTGACCCGGCCGTCGGCCAGTGCCAGCACCTGTTCGAGCACCGTGAACACCGGATTCGCGGACCCCTGCGACCGGTCCGCCGGACGCACCCGCAGCAGATGTCCGGGATGTGCGGCGGCCCCGGCGGCATCGGCCGGGGACTGCCCGAACGCGGCGCGCAGCAGCGGCGCATAGTTGTCGACGTCGGGGCACAGCACCACCACATCGCGCGGTTGCAGCGTGGGATCGGCGGCGAACAGTCCCAGCAGCACATCCCGCAACACCTCGACCTGCCGGGCCGGGCCGTGGCAGGAGTGCACCTGCACGCTGCCGTCACCGGCCGGGCGGCGAGCCGGTGGCCGGTCGTCCTCGCGCAGGCCCGCCTGCAAAGCGGAAAGCACGGTGTGCGAAGGGGTTTCGTGCGCCGGGTCGTGATGCGTATCCGGTACCGGCCCGAGTGCGGCGAGCCGCTGTTGCAATTCGCGGACGTCGCGGCCGAGGGCGGCCAGCAGGGGGTGCGCGACGGCCAGCGCACTGTGGTCCGTCGCGCGCACCGCCGCCGGGCGGGGGCTGCCGTCGACCTCGGGTACACCGTTGCGCCGCACCGCATTCGGATCACCGGCGGCCGCGTCGATCGGGGACAGCGCGTGCAGCGCGGCCCACATCGCGGGGCTCGGATGGGTGAGCCAGAGGTGGACGTCGCGGTGGTCGCCGAGGGCCGACAGCACCGCGAGCTGATCGGCGGCGAGCCGGGTGACCCCGAACAGGGACAGCCGGTGCGGCAGGCCGACGGCCTCCGGTTCGGTACGCAGCCGGTCGCACGCACCGGCGAGGCGCTCGGCGGGGCCGGGGGTGCCGAGTTCGGCCCGCAGGCGTTGCCACAGCAGGCATTGCCAGCGCAGATCGTCGGGCAGTTCGGTGGCGGGCGCGCCGGAGGCCCAGGCGCGCAACAACTCCGGACGCTGACTCGCGTAGGTCTCGTACAGCGCGGCGATGCGGGCGGCGGTGGCGAAGCGGCGGCCGGCTCGGTGCGAGCGCGGATCGCCGGCGCCGAGGTGCCGGGCGGGCACCGCGCACCACGGCTCGGCCAGCGCCGCGTCGAGGGCCCGCAACACCGCCCACACCACGCGCTCCGGCGCCCACGGATCGTCCGCGACCGCGATTCCCGTGACCTCGGCCAGTACCCCGGTGACCAGCGCCGCGGGGGTCGGGAAGGTGATGTTGGCGCTGATGCCGTCGCCACCGGCCGCGCCGAGCTGCCGCGACAGCCGCTGGGTGAGCCAGCGTTCGACACCCTTGGCGGGCACCGCGACCACCTCCGCGGCGAACGGATCGGGCAACGGCTGCGAGACCATCGACGCGAGCACATCGGCGAGCGTGTCCGCCCGCTCGGCTCGGTGGATGTGCAGCGCCATCTGCCGCCTCTCTGCGTTCGCGGTGTGGCCGACGGCCGCGCCGGACCGGATGCCCCGCGGTTGCCTGTCGACCGGAAGATCCTACAAACTCGCGGACGCCACACCGCGGTACGACTCGGTTATACAAAAACAAACCAAAAGGAATATTGCTGGCAAACATTTGGCATTAGCCATGGACTGCAATTTCTCCGAAATGACCGGTTGAACCAAATTTCCAGCAACACATAGGTTTCCGTGGCGTTCGTCACAAATCCCGGTTGGCCGAAATTCACCGCCGCGTGTCACCCCGGTCGGCGCGGCGCGATGTGCCACAGTGCTCCGCGGGGAGGATGAGGTTCACGGGGCAAGCGGCATTCGAAAGGCTGGTTCGGTTCATGTCTGCGACGGTGATTCCCCTTCTTCCCAGATCCGGGTTCACGGTCCGCCGCGTCGGCGAACGCTGGGAACTCGTCAACTCCCGTCACTACGGCCGTGCGGTCATCCTGAACGCCTGGCCACGCGACCGGCACACCGAGGCGTTCGAGCACTGTTACCGGCTCAACGGCCGCAAGGTGGAGGACCTGTTGGCCGCTTTCCGCTGACCGGTTGGCCGCTTTCGGGCGCCGCGTCTAGTGTGATGCACCGTGCGTTATCCCCGCGCCGCCTCGCGCGCCACTCGATCCTCGCTGGCCTTCGGTGCCTGCGCCGTCGCCGCCGCCCTCGTGACGGGCGCGCCCTCGGTGCACGCCGCTCCGGCCGCCGCACTGCCGCTGCACACGCAGGGGTGTGCCAACGGTTTCGACTGTGACATGGGCAACCGCATCGCCGCCGCCGACGCGTACATCGCGAGCCGGCCGGGCGCCGTCGGTTATGTGCTGCGCGACCGGGTCACCGGTGGCGTGTACCGAAACGGCAACGCGGACACCATGTTCTGGACCGCGTCCACCATCAAGCTGGCCATCGCCGAGGATCTGCTCAACCGGGCCCGGGTCGGCGCCATCGTGCTCAGCCCGGAGGACCGGTCACTGCTCGAGTCGATGCTGGCCACCTCCAACGACAACGCCGCCGATGTGCTCTGGTTCAAGTACGCGGGCCCCGACCGGATGGCCTACAACAACGCCTTCCGCGCCAACGGGATGACCGGGCTGGTGCCGAAGCCGTCCACCGGCGGACATCCCTTCCCGGACTGGGGTTTCCAGCAGTGCTCCCCCGCCGATCTGGATCGGCTGATGAACAACGTGCTCGACACCATGAATCCGGACGACAAGGGCTATCTGCTCGATCGGATGCGCAATGTCGACACCAATCAGCACTGGGGTGTCTGGGGCGCCGGCGCCTCGATGCGGCCGGGCCTGAAGAACGGCTGGTCCGACGAGCAGGGCGGCTGGGTGGTCAACTCGGTCGGTTTCGCCGGGCCGGGCGAGCGCTACACGCTGGCGATCATGAACGATCTCGGCGACCAGGGCGGCTACACCGAGGGTGAGGAGACCACCACCCACGTCGCGCAGCTGTTGCTGGCCGGGCGCTAGCAACCGTCGATCAGCCGGGCCAGCGCCGCCACGAGGCCGTCCAGGCCGGCGGTCGGCGGCCCGGCCGGTTCGGTGAGGTAGACGTCCCGGCGGATCTCGATCATCAGCGCCGCGACAGCCGGATTCGAACCGTAATGCCGCAGCGGCACATAGCATCCCGCGAACGGGGTGTTCAGCGCGAGCTCACCGCAGGCGGCGAAGGCCGCCCGCGCGGTGGCCGGCAGCGAGTCCGGGGTGTGTGTCGCATCGGTGCCCAGGCACACCGCGGGGCGCGGCCCGTCGGCGTGCAGTTCGTACGGCAGCGGCAGGCGCGGATACGAGTGCACGTCCAGCACGATCGCGGCGCCGGTGGCCGCGAGGCGCTCGTCCACGACCCGCGCCACGGTATCGGCGTACGGCTGGAAGTACTTGTCCAGCAACGCCTTTTCCGCCGCGGCGGCCGGATGTCGCAGCGGCGCACCGCGCGAGGTCCGGGTGTAGACCGCGCCCATGCCGACCGCGCGCATCTCCTCGCGCTCGTCCGGAAACCGTTCCGGATCGATCACCAGCCGGGACAGCGTGTTCTCGACGATCCACGGTGTCACCGCCGCCCGCCGCGCCGCGCGGTGGGCCAGCAGATCGGTACCGGTGTCGGTCATCCGGTCCAGTTCCGCGGCCAGTTCGGCGTCGGTGAGTACGATCGCGGCCCGCACCGCCGCCGGGATGTGCCGGGAACCGTGCGGGACGTGCAGGACGACCGGGCTGTGCGGTGCACCGGGGACCACGCGGGCGGCGGACACCACCGCAGGCTAGCCGATCGGATCTACAACCGCCGCAACCGCATCGGCGCACCGTCACGCGGGAACGGGATGGTGGTGAAGCCCCACGGGATCACGTACTCGTCCGGGATGCGCCACTCGTGATCGCGCACCATGGCCGCGATCAGCGCCTTCACCTCGAACACGCCGAAATGCATACCGATGCACTTGTGCGCGCCGGCCCCGAAGGGCATCCACGCCAACCGGTGGCTGCGGTCCTCCCGGCGCGGCTCGTCGAATCGGGACGGATCGAAACGCAGTGGGTCGGTCCACAATTCGGGCGAGAGGTGGTTGGTGATGTACGCGAGGTCGACATTGGTGCCGGCCGGGATGTAGTGACCGGCGACCTCGGTGTCGCGTACCGCGCGCCGCACCAGGCCGGGTACCGGCGGCACCAGCCGCAGGCTCTCCTTGATGACCAGGTCCAGGTTGTGCAGCCGGTCCAGATCGGCGATGGTCGGCGGCCGGCCGGCGAGATCGGCGTGCAGGGCCCGCGCCTCCTCCCGCACCCGTTCCTGCCAGTCCGGATGATGACCCAGGTAGTACGCGACCGTGGTCGCGGTGGTGGTCGTGGTGTCGTGCGCGGCCATGATCAGGAAGATCATGTGGTTCACCACGTCCTCGTCCGAGAACTGTTCGCCGTCCTCGGTTTTCGCGTGGCACAGCGCGGAGAAGAAATCCGGTGCGTCCGTACGGCGTTTCTCCGGGAGCATGCGGAAGAAGTACTCCTCCAGCAGCTTCCGGCCCCGCAGGCCGCGCCACCAGGCGCCGCCGGGCACCGCGTGCCGCACGATCGCCAGCGCCGCGTGGGTGCAGTCCACGAACGCGGACCCCAGCCGCTCCCGCTCCGGTCCGGCGGCGGCCCCCATGAAGATCGCGGTGGCGATCTCCAGGGTCAGATCCTTCACCGTCGGGTAGAGCTTCACCTCGCGAGCGCCGCCGGGACCCTCGGGCACCCAGCGGGCGATGGCCTCGTCGACCACCGGCGTGACCTCGGCCAGATGCGCCTCCAGCCGGGGGCGGGTGAACGCCTGCTGCATGATCCGCCGGTGGTACATGTGCTCGGAGAATTCCAGCAACAGCAGCCCGCGCCCGAAGAACGGGCCGATGAAGGTGTCCCAGCCCTGCCCGAAGTCGTTGCGGCGCTTGCCGAGTACCTCGTCGATCGCGTCCGGGCCGCCGACCAGCACCCGGTCCACGCCGAGCGAGCGGTTGTAGCTGACCGGCCCGTACCGCTCGTAGCGGGCCAGCGCCTCTGCGGGGCCCCAGCGCAGATACTGCAACGCACGGCCCAGATACGGCAGCCCGATATCGCCGCGGACCGGGACCTGCCCGGCGTCGCGCGGGGTGGCCAGCACCCGCTCCCGGGTCGGTAGCCGGCGCAACAGCCGGTCGATCGGATGCTGATCCGGAATCCGGAACAGCGCAGTGTTCTCGCGCTCCAACACGCTCGCGTCGATGCCGACCATGACTCCGCCTCCGCAAAAAGTACGCTCCGTACATTGGTAGCACGGATCACTTCCGCGCGGATACGGATTCGGCGGGTCACGGCACGGATCGGCCCGCCCCCGCGTCCCGGGAGCGGGCCGATCCGGTGTCACACCGCGCGGGCCGCGCCGATCGTGTGACACCGCGGGCCGCGCTAGTGCGACATCGCGCGACCGTGACCCTGCGGCACGGTGGTCCCGCGGCCGCGCCGCATCAGGCCGATCAGCGCGGTCAGCACCGCGCCGACCGCACCACCGGCGCCGACCTGGCCGATGATCTGCCCGAAGTCCAGACCACCGCTGGTCGCCGCCTGGATGATCGCGCCGGTGACACCGCCACCGACCGCGCCGGCCACACTGTTGGCGCCGATTCCCACGCCGGTCCGGGCACCGGCGAGATTCCCGCCGACCAGCCCGCCCAGCAATCCGAGCAGCCACTCCATGTGACGGCCCTCCTTCCGACTCACGTCGTCACGGAACGAACTCTGTCGCAATCGAATCGGGCTCGCGGGTCACCGGCGCCGCATCCCCGGGTCATCGGGACCCGGATCGCTCTTGTCGGTATGACTGCGCTGACCGGCGCCGACGGCGTTGTTCTCGTACACCACCTCGATACCGCCGACCTCCGACGACGGCCGCTGGTGTACCACCGGTTCCGCGGCGCCGCGACGGGTCTGCGGCGAGGCCGGGACATCGCGGTGCATCGGACCACGCGGGGCGGACCCGGCCGGCGGCGCCGCACCGACCCGCGGCGTCTCGAAACCGGTTCGCGGCGTGTCGAACTCGCTGCGCGGTGGATATCCGGCGCGCACTCCCGGCGCGGCGGCGCGGGGCTGTTCGAACGCGGAGGGCCGGCCCTGCGGTCCGGCGGTGCGGACGGTCGGCTCCATCGCGGTACGCAGCGGATGTTCCTCCGGCCGCGGCGCGGGACGGCGGCCGAGCAGGCCGAGCAGCGCACCCACCACGGCGGCGATCGCCAGGCCGATCGGCAGACCCCACCAGCGGTTGACACCCGAATCACCGGTGCCGGTCGCGGCCGCGGGCGGCGCGGCGATGGGAGGCGTCGCCCCGGCGGCCGGCGGCTGCGGCGCCTGCGCGGTCAGCGAGGCGGCCAGATCACCGGGCACCGTGCTGATGCCGTCGGCCTGCGACCACCTGATCTCGGTGCCGGTGGGGCCGGCGAACGACGTCGCCTGCACCCCGTTCTCGTCGGTCGTGTCCGTGGTCGGATAACCGAACGGACCGGTGACCGAGCCACTGGACCGATATGCGCCGAGCACCCGGTCCTTGATCAGGTGCGCGCCGGTGGACGGGCTCCAATAGATCGCGGCGCCACCGGCTTCCGCGAAATTCTCGACCCGGCCGACGCCGTCGCCGGCATCGGTCTCGTCGGCGGTCGGGAATCCGAGGTCACCGGTCGGGCCGCCGAGATCGCGGTACCGGTTCAGGATGTCGCCGTACACGGCCTGGGCGCCGGTGCCGGGTGAGTAGAAGATGGCGCCGCCCCGGTAGTTCTGCATCGCGCCGTTCGCGACCTGCGCGGCATCGCCGTCCGGCGGACCCAGGACCGACGAGGCGCCGCCGAGGTCGTTGTAGTGGGAGTCGATCGCGCCGGTCGCCTCCGGCGGCGGCCCGGGTGCCGGCACGCCCGGTTCCGCCAGGGCCGCGCCGCCGAGCACGCCCGCGGTCAGCAGGCCGGCGGCGAAGCCGGACAACGCCTTTCGTGACAGTGACGACATCATCACTCCTCTCAGCGGCGCAACCAGTGCCGCCCGCGCGGGCGGTCCTTGTCACGGTCGCGTTCGGATTCCGGTTCCCGGGACTCGATATTGGTCAGTTCCTCGTTCGGCAGGACGTCGGACGCCTTGCCGACGATCCGGTCGAACGGGTGCCGGCCCGTGGCGCGTTCGATGAATTCCACGTCGGCGGAACCACTTTCGTGCACCACCGGTTCGATGTCGGTGGCCTCGCCGGCGAACCTGCGGACGTTGGTGGACATGGTCTCCTGCGTCCGTACGACGCGCTCGACCGGCTTCTCCACCACGCGCTGCACGAAGACCGGCTTCTCGACGACGACCTCGACGACCTTCTCGACCTCCTTGTAGACCGGGCGCTCGACGATCTTCTCCACGATCCGCTCGACGGGCTTCTCGACGATGCGCTCCTGCACCATCTCGACCTCGCGCTCCACGGTCCGCTCGACCAGGACCGGGGTCTCGACGACCTTCTCGAGTACCT
This sequence comes from Nocardia sp. BMG111209, assembly GCF_000381925.1. Taxonomy (NCBI): domain Bacteria; kingdom Bacillati; phylum Actinomycetota; class Actinomycetes; order Mycobacteriales; family Nocardiaceae; genus Nocardia; species Nocardia sp. BMG111209. The sequence continues at coordinate 901,150 of NZ_KB907307.1, read as the reverse complement.
TCTCGACCGGCTTCTCGACGACCTTCTCGATGATCTGCGGCATCTCGACGATCGCGTCGACGACCTTGTCCACCGGCCGCTCGACGCGGTTCTCGACGATGTTCGGCTTCTCCACGATCAGTTCGACGGTCCGCTCGACCGGCTTCTCGACCACCTTCTCGGTGACCTTCGGGACCTCGACGATCTTGTCCACGGTCCGCGCCACCGGCCGCTCGACGACCCGCTCGGTGATCTCGGGCTTCTCGACCACCTTCTCCACGACGCGCTCGACCGGCTTCTCGACCACCTTCTCGACGACGTTGGGCACCTCGACGATCCGCTCCACCGGATGGTCGACGGGCCGCTCCACGATGTTCTCGATGACGTTGGGCTTCTCCACGACGCGGTCGACGGGCCGGTCGACGGGCCGCTCCACCAGCCGCTCGACGATGTTCGGCTTCTCGACGACCTTCTCCACGACGCGGTCGACCGTCTTCTCCACCGGCTTGACGACGATGTTCTCCACGACCAGTTCCCGTGGCACCTCGCGCGTCCGGATCACCGGCTTCTCCACGACCAGGTCGACGACCCGTTCCACCGGCTTCTCCACGGTCCGGTAGACGATCCGCTCCACCGGGACCTCGATGATCTTCTCGACCACCTTCTCCACCGGCTTCTCGACGATCCGCTCGACGATCTTCTCGACCGGCTTCTCGACGACCCGCTCCACGATGCGCTGGACCGGGACCTCCACCACCTTGTCGACGATCTCGACCACGGGCTGTTCGATGCGGCGTTCCACCCGCACCGGCTTGTCGACCACGTTGTCGTGGATGTCCACGATCAGGTTCTCGACCAGGCGCTGCACCCGGGTCGGCTTGTCCTGGACCCGGTCGACGACCGCGACGACCAGTTTCTCCACCAATCGCTGGATCTCGACGGGCTTGTTCTGCACCTTGTCGACGATGTTCACGATCGGCTGCTCGATCCGCCGCTCGACGGTCACCGGCTTGTCGACGACCTTGTCGGTGACGGTCACGGTCGGCTGCTCGATGCGGCGCTCGACGGTCACGGGCTTGTCGACCACATTGTCGGTGATCCGCACGTCCGCCCGCTCGACCAGCCGGGAGATGTTCACGGGCTTCTCCCGCACCTCGTCCACGACGGTGACCTCGGGCCTCTCCACCGTGCGGGTCACCCGGACGGGCTTGTCGACCACCTTGTCCACGGTGTCGACGACCAGTCGCTCGACGACCCGCTCGATGGTCACGGGCCTGTCCACGACCGTCTCGACCGGGCGTTCCACCAGCCGCTGCACGGTGAACGGATGATCGCGGACCTCGTCGGCGATGTGCGTGGGTGGCATCGGCTGCGAGGGTGCGGATTTCGGATCGTGGTGCTCGGGATTCGGCATGGGTGCCTCCATAGAGACGATCGGGTTCGCGAGAAAACTGTTCGCCTTCGAATTCCATTTCTGCGCGGTGCACCAACAGACCACAATTACACCCCGAAACTCCGATCGGTCAATCGAGGCCCCGAATTCATCCCACAACATTCGCGGGGTATCCCGGCGGAATCGGCTCGGGTATCGGGGAATTCACTGCGGCCGGGTCCGTGTCCGCGGCCGCCGGTAATCGGAATTCTGCCCGTGAGCGGCGGGAGCGCCGTCACGCGATTCATCGCCATTGTATGACCGGCGACAATTCATCGGTGAATCCGTTTCCGCATCGCAATACCGGCCGGCGGCCGGAAATCTCATCGAATTCTCACGAATTGCGGTGGCCGGCCGATCCCGGCGGCCGACCGGCCGCACGCGATACCGTTGACCACCATGAGCGCAGACGCGGCCCGGACGGACACCGTGCGAGTGGCGAGCCGCACCCGCGGCCGGCCGCCGGGCCCGCCGCGGGATCCGGCCGTCCGGCGGGAGGAACTGCTCGACGCCGCCGAGCGGGTGGTGGCCCGCGACGGCGCGGGGGTGACCATCGCCCAGGTCGCGGCGGAGGCGGGATACGCGCGGACCGCGGTGTACGCGGTGTTCCCGGATCTGCCGGCGCTGGTCGACGCGCTGGCCGAGCGGCACATGGAACGGGTGACCGCGGCCGCGGACACCATCCTGGCCCAGCCGTTGCCGGGGCAGCGGCTGCTGCGCGCGCTGGTCCAGTTGATGTGCGATTTCGTCGACGGCAACCCGAACCTGCACCACCTGCTGATGCAGCGGATGCAGTCCGACGATCCGCCGCCGGCCGCCCGGCCGTTCTTCACCAGATCCGCCGAATGGGCCACCGCGGTCTTCGACGCGTTGCTGCGGGCCGTCGACGCCGATCCCGCGCCCGCCCGCGTCTGGGCCACCGCCACGGTCGGCGCGATCCTGATGTCGGCGGAGGACTGGGGACGCGATCCGGGCCGGCGACCGGACGAGTTCGTCGACCGGCTCACCGCATTCCTCTGGCCGGCGCTGGAATCCGCCGGTGCGGGCCGGTTCACCGGGCCGCTGATCGTGCCGGCGGCCACACTCACCGCCGTCGCACCGGACCGATGAGGCGTTTGTACCGACACTCCGCGCTCGCCGTGACTGCCGGCCGGTTGCCGACTACGGTTGTGACCGTCGCGCGTCGAATTGTCGGGCTTGGAGGGAGTGCCAGATGAGTATCGAAACCGCCGGTGGCGGGCGCCACCGGGTCGTGGTCATCGGATCGGGGTTCGGCGGTCTGTTCGCCGCCCGGCATCTGCGCCGCACCGACGTGGACGTGGCGCTGATCTCCAAGACCTCCACCCACCTGTTCCAGCCGCTGCTGTACCAGGTCGCCACCGGCATCCTGTCCACCGGCGAGATCGCGCCCGCCACCCGCCTGGTGGTGCGCAAATACGCCAACACCCGGGTGTTGCTCGGCGATGTGCACGACATCGACCTGGTCAACCGCACGGTCACCTCCCGGCTGCTGAACCAGGACACCGTCACCACCTTCGACAGCCTCATCGTCGCCACCGGGGCCCAGCAGTCGTATTTCGGCAACGACCAGTTCGCCACCTACGCGCCGGGCATGAAGACCATCGACGACGCCCTGGAACTGCGCGCCCGCATCCTCGGCTCGTTCGAGGAGGCCGAACTGGCCCCCACCCAGGAGGAGCGGGACCGGTTCACCACCTTCGTGGTGGTCGGCGCGGGCCCCACGGGCGTCGAGCTCGCCGGGCAGATCTCCGAACTGGCCAATCGCACCCTGGCCGGGGCGTTCCGGGCGATCGACACTCGGCAGTCCCGGGTGGTGCTGGTCGAGGGCGCCAACGCGGTCCTCGCCCCGATGGGCCCCAAACTCGGCGGCAAGGCGCACGCGCAGCTCGAGAAGATGGGCGTCGAGGTCCAGCTGAATTCGATGGTCACCGGTGTCGACGCGCGCGGCGTCACCATCAAGGACAGTCAGACCGGCGACATCCGGCGCATCGAGGCCGCGTGCAAGGTGTGGTCGGCGGGTGTGCAGGCCAGCCCGCTGGGCCGGATGCTCGCCGAGCGGTCCAAGGGCACCGAGATCGATCGCGCGGGCCGCGTGGTCGTGGAACCCGATCTGACGATCAAGGGATATCCGAACGTCTTCGTCGTCGGCGATCTCATGGCCGTCCCCGGGGTGCCGGGCATGGCCCAGGGCGCGATCCAGGGCGCCACCTACGCCGCCCAGCAGATCACCGCGGAGCTGAAGGGTAAGCAGACCCCGGCCGACCGGAAGCCGTTCCACTATCTCAACAAGGGCAGTATGGCGACCATCTCCCGGTTCAACGCCGTCTGCCAGATCGGCAAACTGGAGTTCGGCGGGTTCCTCGCCTGGCTGGCCTGGCTGGCACTGCACCTGTATTACCTCATCGGCTACCGCAGCCGGGTGGTCACCGTGTTCCAATGGTTCGTCTCGTTCTCCGGACGTAATCGCGGGCAGATGGCCGCCACCGAGCAATGGGTTTTCGCCCGGCTCGCCCTCGAGGCGCTCAACGGAAATGACGAGGACGCGCGGGACGTCCGTACGGAAATCGGCACGGACAGAAAAGAATCCGCCGGCTGATCCCGTATCCGCGCCCGCGCGGCGCGGCGCGCCACACCGCCCACACCAATCCGGAACGCCGGACGGATCCGAATGTCATGTTCGGAATACGTTCGCATTCACGAGAAAGGTCATCATGGGCACAAGCCAGCAGGGTGATCCGGCGCCGCGTCGGCGGCCGCTCGGTTCGATCCTCGTCGCCGGAACGATTCCGGTCGCCGTATGCCTCGGAGGCGGCCACGCCGTGGCCGACGCCCCGGCCGGGACGCCGCCCGCGGTGTCGGCCGAGACGCCCGCCGACGCCACCTCCGCCGATCCGGGCGAGGTCGAGGCCGCGGCCGGCAGCGCCGCCGATCCGGAGGCCGCCCCGATCCCGCCGGTGTCGGAGGCCGCGCGGGCGCAGGACGCGGGCGAGGCGGATGCCGACGCCGCGGCCGACCAGGCGCCGATCGCCGCCGACGTCCCGGCGCCGAAGGTGTACGTGGGCCGCAACTCCAGCACCGGGATGCGGGCCGAGCCGGAGAACACCGGCCTGGCCCCGGTCGACGCCCAGCGCCTGCACCTGCCGAATCCCGGGACCGTGCCCGATGTGGCGCCGATCCAGGCGCCGGCCGGGAAGCTGCGCTGCGGCGATGCGAAAGTCGACGTCCCGCCGTGGCTGGGCCCGGTGCAGGCCGGTCAGGTGAACGAGGCGTCGGCGCGCACCGAGGCGCAGCTGGCCCGCACGCTGGACTCGGCCGGTTTCGCGCCGAGCCGCTCGGACCGGATCGCCGCCGGCACCCTGGGCGGCGCCGCGACCGGCGCCGTCGTGGGCGCCATCGCGGGCCTGCCGCCCGTCCTGCCCGGCCTGGTGGTGGGCACCGTCGTCGGCGCGGTCATCGGCGGTGTGAATGCCTACAACGCGCCGGCGATCGAGCCGCCCCTGGTCGACAAGCCGGCCGTGGAGTCCCCGGCCGCCGACGCGTCCGCTGCCGACTCGCCCGCCACAGCCGAGTCCGCCACCCAGACGCCCGCGACCGCCGACGCCTGAGCGCCGGGCACGATACGGCCCGGAGGCCGGGATCCCCTGTGGGATCCCGGCCTTTCGCCGTCCCGGACCGAATTCGAATGCGTCCGTACGGAATCGGCGCATCCCTCCCCGGTTCCGGCCCACCCGGGCGACCGCCTCCCGACCGCGCGGCTCGCGGCGTGTCGTGAGCTGCACCAATCCACTCGGCGACCTGGTCCGAATGTCGAGCGTCGACATTCCCCCGAACGAAAGGTCGTGTATGGCCGCAGGTAAACACAGGGCGCCCAACCCGCATCGCAATCGGGTGGGCACAGTGGTGGCAGCAGGTGCCGTCCCACTAGTCCTGGCGGTCGTCGGAGCCGGCACTGCACACGCAGCAGCCGGTACTCTGCCGATCGCGCAACAAGATGATGCGATGCAGGAGTGGCCGGCAGCCGGCTCGCCGAACGAGCAGCCCTACGAGGGCCTGCACATTCCGCACAACGAGCTGAGCTCGCTCCAGTCGGCTCGGTCGTTGCCGAACCATCACTACCTGGCCCCGGTCGGGACGCTGCACACGCCGGTGCCGGTGACCCCGGTACCGCCGATCGCGCCGCCCCCGGGCAAGTTCCGCTTCGGTGACGTGCAGGTCGACGCGCCGAACTGGATCAACCGCGATCAGGCGATCACGGTCAACGACACCTCGGCCCAGACCGAGGCCGGTCTCGCCACCTTCCTGGACTCGATCGGCATGGAGCGCAGCCGCTCCGATCGGATCGCCGGTCAGACCCTGGGCACCGCCGCCATGGGCGCGGTCGCGGGTGCGAGCGCGGCCCTGCCGCTGACGCTGAGTGCGGCGGCCATGGGCGGGTTGTGCGGGCTCATCGCGGGCGTGCCGTTCCTGCCGATCGGCCTCGTCGCCGGCCCGATTCTCGGTGCGGCGGTGGGCGCCGCGGCGGTCACGATTCCCGCCGCCGCAGTCGGCGCCGGAGTCGGTGCCGCGGTGGGTGCGGTGGGTGGACTCACCGCACCCTCCCGCGTGCTCGGGGATATCTGACCCGGCCGCACAGGTTCGACCGGGGCGGGCGCCGGAACTCGGCGCCCGCCCCTCCTGCAAAGAGCGTCGGGTGCGACCACCGGTACCCCGGCCGCGCACAAACCGACCCCCGGCCGCGCGCAGACCGACCGGACCGGCACTGGCAGCCGCTGGTATCCCGGCCGCGTCGCAGCCCGGGGCGGACCCTCGCGGGTGCCGCGGAATCAGTCCGCCACACTCGCCGCGACGGCCGGATCACGTTGCGCCGCAATCGAATCGGGGTAGGCGGCCAGGGCGGGACCGGTCCAGGTGAACAATGTCCCGCCGGCGGCGAGGGGTAGCAGGGCGGCCGATCCGGTTGTGCGGGTGAGGGTGTCGTCGGGGACGGCGAGGATGCTCACCAATGCCCGTGGGGCGGTGAGCAGGTCGTCGGTCGGGGCGCCCGCACCGAGCTCGAGGCGGTGGCGGAGCAGCGGGAGACCGGCGCGGTCGGCGATCAGGTCGCCGCGCCAGCGGCCGGAATCCTCACCGCTGCGGCCGATCTGGATGTGTTCGGCCAGGTGGAGGGTCGCGTCGGCGGCCAGGTCCACGGTGGTGACGGCGTGGTGTTCGGCGCCGTCGGCGACGACCGTCGGCTCCGGGGCGAAGTCCAGGTGCGCGCCGGCCCCGACCGCGAGCCGCCAATACGCCACCGACAGCGGGGTTTCCCGTCCGGGCAGCGCGATGGTCGCCGCGACCGTGCGCAGTCGCAGCCGGGCGCCGGGCGCCACCCGGATCTCGATATCCAGTTCGTCGCCGCCGACCGGGGTGGCCGCGGTGCCGACCAGGTGGACGGTATCGGCCGCGGTGGCCCGGGCCGTCATCGCGCCGGTGGCGCGGATGTGCGGCCAGGCCCCGGGACGGGCGAGGATCCGCAGCTCAGTGCGCAACCGCGGCGTCCGCGTCGGCGGCGGCCCGGACCTGTGCCCGCACCCAGTCCAGGACGGGGGTGGCCGCCGGATCGCCGGTCAACGACGTGAACACGAACGGGCGGCCCTCGCGCACCGCCGTCGAATCCCGGTCCATCACACCGAGATCCGCGCCGACCAGCGGCGCCAGATCGGTCTTGTTGATCACCAGCAGATCCGAGAAGGTCACGCCCGGACCGCCTTTGCGCGGAACCTTGTCGCCGCCGGCCACGTCGACGACGAAGATCTGCACATCGATCAGGCCGGAAGAGAAAGTGGCGGTAAGATTGTCGCCGCCGGATTCGACCAGGATCAGGTCCAGCGGCGGGTTGGACTCGATCAGATCGTCGATCGCGTCCAGATTCGCGGTGATGTCGTCGCGGATCGCGGTGTGCGGGCAGCCACCGGTCTGCACGGCGGCGATCCGCTCGTCCGGCAGCACCGCGTGCCGGCGCAGGAAGTCCGCGTCCTCGGTGGTGTAGATGTCGTTGGTCAGCACGGCCAGCGACAGTTCGTCCCGCAGTTCCCGGCACAGCGCGGCCACCAGCGCCGTCTTACCGGAGCCGACCGGCCCGCCGATCCCGATCCGCACCGGCTCCCCCGGGGTACGTTCCCGCCGGGGGCGGTCGTGGCCGTGGTCGTGCGGTTCGCCGTCGATCAGGTGTGGTGGCATATCGCTCTCCTTCGCTTCCGCGCCCATCCTGACGGACGCACGTAAAGGGCGTGTAACTCGCCTCGGCAACTACGAGGCGAACAGCGGCATCCCCCGTAGCAGATGCCGCTGTGCGAGCACATCCTGCAACGGATCCGACAGGGCCGCGAGCCCGGTCACCGCCTCTGCCGCCGTCCGATCGCACAGCGCGGTGAGACGCACGGTACAGGCGGCGACGGCGGCCGGATCCAGCGCCAGCAACCGCTGCGCGGCGGTCGCGGCCCCGGTCATGGTCGTGTAGACGACGACCCCGGCGATCTGCGCGGGGGTGAGCCCCGCCGCGATCCCGGCCACCCCGAACACCGTCGGCAGATGCGGCCGGGAACCCAGCGCGGCCCAATCCTGTTCGGGCCACAGTTGTTTCGCCAGGCGCAGCATCCCGCGTCCCTGCGCGCGCGAGGCGGTCCGCGCCGCCGGCGCCGGCGTCCGGGCGTCCGCCTCGGCCTCGGCCCGCTCCGGATCCAGCTCCCCCGCGCACACCGCGGCCGCCAGTGCGGCGGCCACCAGCCCCGAGGTCCGGATCCGCCGCCGCAGATACGCCTCCACCGACGCGACATCCCGCACCAGCCCGGAGACCACCGCCTCCTCGACGCCCCCGGAGTGCACATGCCCCCCGATCGGCAGCCGAGAATCCGCCAGCGTCATCACCATCGCCACACTCATCGCCCACACCTCCGCACCCGGCCTCCCCGCGATCCTAAGGCCGGTCACCGGACCCGACCAGCCGCTACTTCCCGCGCCGGGACCTCGGCGAGCGGCGCAGGGTGCGCGCCATGAGCCGATGCGCCGGACCGCGCGCGAGTTCACCCCAGGCGTTCAGCGGTCCGGACCACCAGGGCGAGATCGCCACCGGCCGCGCGACCAGGGCATGACAGATCAGATCGGCGGCCTCGTCGGCGGTGAGGCCGGGCAGCTCGCCGAAGTCGGTCGGCGCGCTCATCCGGGTGTGCACCAGCGGCATGTAGATCGAGGTGACGGCCACCTCGTCGCCCGCGACCTCGGTCGCGACCGTGCGCAGCCAGGTGTCGAACGCGGCCTTGGATCCGGCGTAGGCGGACCATCCCGGATTCGGCGGCATCCGCAGCGCCCACGTGGAGATGTTGACGATCTGGCCCGTACGGCGTTCCCGCATACCGGGCAGCAACGCGAGCAGCAGCCGCACCGGGCCGAGATAGTTCACATCCAGCGTGCGCGTGACGTCGTGGAACCGGTCGTAGGTCTCGGCCACCGACCGGCGGATCGAGCGGCCCGCGTTGTTGACCACCACATCGACCCGGCCGTGCGCGGCGAGCACCGCCGCGGCCAGCCGCTCGATCCCGTCGGCCTCGGACAGATCCGCGGGATATACGTGCGCGACGCCACCGGCCGCCGCGATCTCGGCGGCGACCTCCCGCAATTCGTCCTCGGACCGGGCCACCAGCAGCACCGTCGCCCCCGCGGCCCCGACCTTGCGGGCCGCGGCCCGGCCGATCCCGTGCGAGGACCCGGTCACCAGCACCACGCGCCCCGCCACCGCGGCCCGCAGATCCCCCTCCCGCGGCTTGTGCGTCGGGTACAACAACCGCGTCGCAATCCGTTCGCGCGCGGGCCCGCCGCGCGGGCGTATGGTCGCTCACCCTCGTGACTCTAGAGGCGTGGCCGAGGCTCAGTGCGGCACGGGCGCCGCATCGGCGGGACTGTGGCGCCGGGCCGACACCAGCGCCACGACCGCCATCGCCGCGAGCAGCCCCGCGGCCACGATGATCGCGGCGTGGACCCCGCTGACGTAGGCGGCGCGGGCGGCGTGCGCGAGCCCGGCGTCACCACGGGCGAGGGTTTCGCCGAGGGTGGACCCGAAGGCGCCCTTCGACCGGAATACGAGCGTGACCAGGGAGCCCAGCAGGGACAGGCCGAGTCCGTTGCCGAGTTCGAAGCTGGTCTCCGAGATGCCCGCGGCCGCGCCGGCGCGATGCGGCGGCACCGCCGAGATCGCGACGTCGGAGACGAGGGTGAAGCACAGCCCGTACCCGAATCCGGCGATCGTGGAGCCGGCCACATACCAGCCGACGCCGCCGTCCACGCCGATGCCGAGCATCAGCAGGTTGCCGATCGCGGCGGTGCCCAGGGCCAGCGCGAACGAGCCGGCCGCGCCGAGCCGGCGGCCGATCCGGGCCCCGCCCATGGACACGACGAAGACCATCGCGGCCGCCGGAATGCTCAGGACCGCGGCCGCGAGCGGGTCCCGGCCGGTCACCGATTGCAGATAGACACTGCTCAGATAGCCGATCCCGGACAGGGCCAGCATGCCGACCGTGCTGGAGCCGACGGCGACGGAGAAGCCCGCCCGCCGGAACAGGCTCAGGTCCAGCAGCGGATCGTCGAGATGGCGCTGCCGTCGCAGGAACGCCCACAGCAGTCCGGCGCCGATCACCGCGAATATCGCGTCGCCGATCGCGACACCGTCGGCCGCGGCATGCTTCACCGCGTAGATCAGCGGCAGGATGCCGCCGATGGACAGCACCACGCTGATCGGATCGAGCGGGCCGCGACCGGCGCGATGTTCCGGCAGCAGCCACGCGCCCAGGGTCAGGAACACCACCAGCACCGGCAGATTGACCAGGAAGGCCGAACCCCACCAGAAGTGGTTCAGCAGCAGGCCGCCGATGATCGGCCCGAGGGCGGACCCGCCGGCGAAGAAGGCCGTCCAGATCCCGATGGCGGTGGCACGGGCCCGCGGCTCGGCGAACAGGGCCGAGATCAGCGCCAGGCTGGACGGCAGCAGGGTCGCGCCGCCCGCGCCCATCAGGGCCCGCGCGGCGATCAGCACCCCGGCGCTGGGGGCGAACGCACCCAGGACCGAGCCGATCCCGAACACCGTCGCACCGCCGAGCAGGATCCGCCGCCGCCCGAACCGGTCGCCGAGATTACCCATGGTGATCAGCAGGCCGGCCAGCACGAAACCGTAGACGTCGAGGATCCACAGCTGTTGCATCGCGGACGGGTCCAGCGCGGCGCTCAGGGTGGGCATTGCCAGGAACAGCACCGAGACGTCCATCGACACCAGCAGCACCGGCAGCAGCAGGACGGCCAGTCCCAGCCAGGCGCGGCGGTGTGACCCCGCCTGCGGGGCCGCGTCGGGCACGCGGATATCGGTCGAGGTCATGTCCTCTCCTTCGAGGATGCGTACGTCGTACGCGGGCAGAACTGAGTACAGTGTACGCAAAGGGTTCCAGAAACGAAAGTGAAATCATCCCATGACCGAGCCCAAGCTCACCCGCGCCGCCATCGTCGACGCCGCGGTCGCCATGGCCGACGAGACCGGACTGGACGCGCTGTCCATGCGCCGGATCGCCGAGCGCATCGGGGTGGGAGCCATGTCGCTGTACCGGCACGTGCCGAACAAGGACGCGTTACTGGCCGCGATGACCGACGAGGTCGCCCGTCGCTACCCCTATCCCGAGCCCGAACCGGACTGGACGTGGCGGGACCGGGTCCGGGTGGCCGGCGAGATCGATTGGCAGCTGTACCAGCAACATCCGTGGGTGCTGTTCACCTTCGCCGTGCCGCGCTACAACTTCGGCCCGCACAGCCTGGCCTGCCTGGAGTGGCTGGTCGCCGGCTTCGGCGAACTCACCGCCGATCCCCGCGTCGCGACCCGGATGGCGCTGTCGCTGTGGAGTTATCTCGCCGGTATCGCGGTACAGCAGGTCAGCGTCGGATTCCTCGCCGAGCACGACAACGAGGACGAGGAGCCCTCGGGCCTGGCGTCGCTGCTCGACGGCGACCCGCGCTGGCCGGTGCCGCCCGCGCTGGAACCGCTGGTCGGCTCCGGCCGCGGCGATCTGCTCGATCCGTACCGCCTGCTGCGCGCCGGACTGGACGCGCTCTGCGACGGATTCGCCGTACAGGCCGCCGCCGCAGCGCGGCCCGAACCGGCTCAGAACAGGAAGTAGCGCTGCGCCATCGGCAGTTCCGTGGCGGGCTGCTCCGCCCACACCTCACCGTCGATGCGGACGGTGAAGGTGTCCGGATCCACCTCGATCCGCGGCAGGGCGTCGTTGTTCGGCATATCGGCCTTCGTGCGCGCGCGGACGTTCGCGACCGGGACGAGAGCGCGCTGCACCCGCAGCCGATCGGCGAGGCCGTCCTCGATCGCCTGCTCGGCGACGAAATGCAGTGACGTCTGCGCCACCACGGCCGGCGCGGCGCCGAACATCGGCCGCGGCAGCACCGGCTGCGGGGTGGGGATGGAGGCGTTGGCGTCGCCCATCGCCGCCCAGGCGATCGTGCCGCCCTTGAACACCAGATCCGGCCGCACCCCGAAGAACTTGGTATCCCACAGCACCAGATCGGCCAGCTTGCCGACCTCCACCGAGCCGATCTCGTGGTCGAGACCGTGTGCGACCGCCGGGCAGATGGTGTATTTCGCGATGTAGCGCCGCACCCGGTTGTTGTCGGCCCGGCCGTCGCCGGCCAGCGCGCCGCGGCGGCGCTTCATCACGTGCGCGGTCTGCCAGGTGCGCATGACCACCTCGCCGATCCGGCCCATCGCCTGCGAGTCCGAGCTCATCATCGAGATCGCGCCCAGATCGTGCAGCAGATCCTCGGCGGCGATCGTGGACGGCCGGATCCGGCTCTCCGCGAAGGCCAGATCCTCCGGGACCGCCGGATTCAGGTGATGGCACACCATGAGCATGTCCAGATGCTCATCGATGGTGTTGACGGTGTGCGGCCGGGTCGGATTGGTCGAACCGGGCAGCACGTTCGCGACCCCGGCGAGGGTGATGATGTCCGGCGCGTGCCCGCCGCCGGCGCCCTCGACGTGATAGGCGTTGATGGCCCGCCCCCGGATCGCGGCGATGGTGTCCTCGACGAAACCCGCCTCGTTCAGCGTGTCCGAGTGCAGCGCCACCTGGACGCCGGAGGCGTCGGCGACGGTGAGGCTGGCGTCGATCGCCGCCGGGGTGGAGCCCCAGTCCTCGTGCAACTTGAAACCGCCCGCGCCGCCGCGCAATTGCTCCCACAGCGCCTCCTGGCGCACGGTGTTGCCCTTGCCGAGCAGCAGGACGTTCACCGGCCAGGGATCCATCGCCTCGAGCATCCGGCCCAGATGCCAGGCGCCGGGGGTGACCGTGGTGGCCTTGCTGCCCTCCGCCGGGCCGGTGCCGCCGCCGGCCAGCGTGGTGATGCCCGCGCCGAGCGCCTCCGGCACCAGCTGCGGGCAGATGAAGTGCACGTGGGTGTCCAGCGCGCCGGCGGTGAGGATCTTCCCGTTGCCGGCGACGATCTCCGTGGACGGTCCCACCACCAGTTCCGGATGCACGCCGTCCATGGTGTCCGGATTACCGGCCTTGCCGATGCCCACGATCCGGCCGTCGCGAATACCGATGTCGGCCTTGATGATTCCCCAGTAGTCGACGATCACCGCACCGGTGATCACGGTGTCCGGAGCGCCCTCGGCCCGGGTGGCGCGGCCCTGGCCCATGGATTCGCGCAACACCTTGCCGCCACCGAATACGGCCTCGTCACCGGCGAAACCCGGTCCGCCGCTGCGGTCTTCGGTGATCTCGATCAGAAGATCGGTGTCGGCCAATCGAATCCGGTCCCCGGCGGTCGGGCCGTACAGTGCCGCATAGCGAGCGCGCGAGATCGATGCCATCAGCGGTCCAGCTTTCCGGGAGCGTGCAGATCGATACCGTGGACCTCGCGGGTGCCACGCAGCGGGACCAGCGAGACCCGTTGTCCCAGACCGGGTTCGAAGCGCACCGCGGTACCGGCGGGAATGTCGAGACGGCGGCCGTGCGCGGCCTCTCGGTCGAACCGCAGCGCGCTGTTGGCCTGCGGGAAATGCACGTGGCTGCCGACCTGGACCGGCCGGTCGCCGGTGTTGAGGACGTCCAGCTCGAGCCGGTCGGCGCCCGGGTTGATCTCGATATCGCCGTCGGCGAAGAGGTATTCGCCGGGAATCGGGCCGGATCGCGCCGGATCCGGAATATCGTGTGCCATGCCGCGCCCTAGCCGATGGGGTGGTGAACGGTGACGAGTTTGGTGCCGTCCGGGAAGGTGGCCTCCACCTGGACGTCGTCGATCATCTCCGGGACGCCGGCCATGACGTCGTCGCGGGTGAGGACCGTACGGCCGGAGGACATCAGCTCCGCGACGGTGCGGCCGTCGCGGGCGCCCTCGAGGACATGATCGGTGAGGATCGCGACCGCCTCCGGATAGTTGAGCTTCAGCCCGCGTGCCTGCCGCCGGCGGGCCAGCTCGGCCGCGTAGCTGAGCATGAGCCGTTCCTGCTCGTGCGGCGACAATCGCATGCGTGCTCCTCGCGAAGTATGTGCGCGACATTGTGGCACGCACGCGGGACCGCGTCGCGCCGACCGATTGCCGGGTGGGTCAGCTCTCGTTCGTGAGGTTCTGCAGCCGCACCTGGCCGCGGGCGACCACCCGCTCCTGATCGTCGGTGATCACGACCTGCCACAGTTGCTGCGAGCGTCCGCGGTGGATCGGCGTCGCGACCCCGTGCACCGTGCCCTCGCGGGTCGCGCGCAGGAAGTCGGTGTTGTTGTTGACGCCGACGACCCGGCCGCGATCGCCGAACCAGATCCCCGCGGCCACACTCGCGAGCGTTTCGATGATCGAGCAGTAGACGCCGCCGTGCACGATCCCGTGCGGCTGATGCAGCCGCGGCGTGACCACCAGTTCGCCGGTCACCCGATCGGGGCTCAGCTCGGTGAACTTCAGCCCGATCAGGTCGCTGAAGGAGTCGCCGCTGAGCGCGGTGAGCTGCTCGGGCGTCATACCGGCGAGGGAGGCGGGGGGATCTTGCTCGGTCATGAATCCAGCGTTACACACAGCCCGCGAAGCGAAACGGCGGGTCCCATCCCGGATGGGACCCGCCGCGGCAGGGATCGGGAAGTCGACCGCAGCCCTCGGGACTAACACTCGATCCGTACGCCGAATTCGATTGTAGGGCAGCCTTACCTAACAAGGCAAGCCCGGCGCACCGGGAGCCGCCGTTCCTCGAGCGCCGCCACGAAACCCTGACCGCGCGCGCTGCCCGCCGCCGACGAGGTGCGCGCCAGCTCCGGCACATAGGTCGCCGCGCCGAGCACGCTCTCCCCGACCAGCGCCCAGTACCGGCGCGGGCCCAGCCCGGCACAACGGAACATGGTGTGCTGCACCAGCCGTAGCGCCGGCTCACAGCGATGCGCGAGCCACAGGTACAGCGCACGATCGCACGGCAGCGTGACCACACCCGGCGCACCGGCGAGCCGATCGCCCGTCACCACGCGCAACGTGGTGTCGTCCAGGCCCGCCCAGTCCACGCCGCCGTCGTTGTCGGAGTGCATCCAGAGGTTCTCGAGGCCCGGGTCCCAGGCCCGGCCGTCGGCCACCAGCAGCGCGGTGACCCGGCCGATCACGCCGTGGATCAGCGCGGTCGCCACCACCTCGGCGGCGATCTCCGGACTGGTCATCTCGGCGACGTGCCGCCGGTACATGAGTTCGACCCGGCCCTCCCGGATCCCGTCGGCGAGCCGCCACCAGCGCCGCCGGCCCTGATCGGCCATACCGGCGACGGCGTAGACGCGAGGATGGTCCGGCTGCATCGCGCGCAACCTGGCACAGACCTGCCCGAACGCGGGCTCGTGGTGCGGTGGGGGGCACACGGGCATGGGTGCGGACATCGAACCTCCTTCAGGTGCGGGGTCGTCCGAAGTCGGCGCTACGGCCGAAAACGAAAGATAGGTTAGGCTTACCAGACTTGTCGAGCAATGGTTGAAACCGTCAGGAGTTATTCGTCACCGTGACCGCTGTAGTCACCCGCCGGCCGCGGCGCGGAAAACCGCCCCTGGCCGCCGGATTGGCGGGCCTCACCGTGCTCGTGCTGTGCGCGGCGGCGGTGGGTATCGCGGTGGGGGCGCGGGCGCTGTCCCCGGACGCCGTCTACCACGCCCTCACCTGCCCCGGCGACTGGCCGCTGCACTGCCCGTCGCGCACCCCCGCCGACCGGATCGTGCGCGAATTGCGGTTGCCCCGAACCGGTCTCGCGATCGTCTGCGGTCTCGCCCTGGGTGTCGCGGGTGCGCTGATCCAGGGGTACACCCGCAACCCGCTCGCCGACGCGGGCCTGCTGGGCCTCAACTCCGGCGCGGCGTTCGCGGCGGTGCTCGGCATCCACCTGTTCGCGCTGACCCAGCCGCGGCAGTACATCTGGTTCGCCTTCGCGGGCGCGCTGGTGGCCGGGCTCGTGGTGTTCGCGGCCTCGGCGGCCGGCGGCTCGCTGGCGAGCCCGCTGAGCCTGGTGCTCGCCGGCGCCGCGGTCAGCGCGCTGTTACAGGCCCTGACGAACGCGGTGATCCTGCTCGACCAGACCGCGCTGGACACCTACCGGTTCTGGGTGGTCGGCTCGGTGGCCGGGCACGACGCCGGGGTGCTGCGGCAGGTGACGCCGTTCATCGCGCTCGGCGCGGTGCTGGCGGTGGCGGCCGCCCCCGGCCTGAACGCGCTCAACCTCGGCGACGACGTGGCCCGTGGACTGGGCGTGCACATCGCGCGCAATCGCACGCTGGGCCTGATCGCGGTGGTGCTGCTGTGCGGCGCGGCGACCGCGGCGGTGGGACCGATCGCCTTCCTCGGACTGGTCGTCCCGCATCTGGCCCGGATGATCACCGGACCGGATCACCGCTGGCTGCTGCCGTATTCGGGACTGCTCGGCGCGCTGGCGCTACTGCTGGCCGACATCGCCGGCCGGATCGTCGCCCGGCCCGGCGAGGTACAGGCCGCGGTCGTACTGGCGCTGGTCGGCGCACCCTGCTTCGTCGTCCTGGTGCGCCGCCGCCGGACGGTGAACCTGTGAGCGCCGCGCACCCGGGGCCGGGGCCGGGAGAGCATGGCAGCGAAGGCAATTCGGCAGTGGGTGCAACGATGACAGTGGATGCGGATCCGGCGAGGGTGCGCGCGGAGGCCGTGCCGCTCACGCGGGTCCGGCCCGCGATCCGGATCGGGCCGTTCTCGGCGGTGCGGCGAATCTCCGTGCTGCTCACGGTGATCGCGCTGGCGATCGCGGTGTTCGTACTGTTCGCGATCGATATCTCCGTGGGCGCCTTCCAGATTCCGCTGGGCCGGGTACTGGATGTGCTCGGCGGCGCGGGTACGCGCGCGCAGCGGTTCGTCATCCTGGAGTCGCGACTGCCGCGCGCGGTGACCGCGGTGATCGCGGGGGCCGGACTCGGGCTCGCGGGCGCGGTGAGTCAGTCCATCCTGCGCAATC
Source organism: Nocardia sp. BMG111209 (assembly GCF_000381925.1). Lineage (NCBI taxonomy): Bacteria > Bacillati > Actinomycetota > Actinomycetes > Mycobacteriales > Nocardiaceae > Nocardia > Nocardia sp. BMG111209. The sequence continues at coordinate 884,207 of NZ_KB907307.1, read as the reverse complement.
CGCTGGCCAGTCCGGATGTGCTGGGTATCGGCACGGGTGCGAGTTTCGCGGCGGTGGCGGTGATCGGCAGCGGCACCGCGGGCACCGGGCTCGCCGCCACGACCGGGGTGCCGCTGGCCGCGCTGGGCGGCGGACTGCTCACGGCCGCCGTCATCTATCTGCTGGCGTGGCGTCGCGACGGCGCCGGATCCGCGGGAGTCTCCGGAATTCGCCTGGTACTCATCGGCATCGGCGTCAACACGATGTTGACCGCCGGGGTGAGCTGGCTGCTCACCCTGACCTCCCGGACCGACGCGGCCCGCGCGCAACTGTGGCTGACCGGATCGCTCGACGGCGCGGACTGGTCCCGGACCGTCCCGGCCGCGATCGGGCTCGCGGTGGTGCTGGCCGGCGCGGCCGCCTCGGCGCGCACGCTCGCGGCGCTGCGCTTCGGCGACGAGACCGTGCGGGCCCTCGGCGTCCGGGTGCAGACCGCGCAGGCCCTGCTGGTCGGCAGCGCCGTGATCGCCGCCGCGCTGGCCACCGCGGCGGTCGGGCCGCTGACCTTCGTCGGCCTGGCCGCACCCCAGATCGCCCGCCGGCTACTGCGCCTGCCCGGCGAACCGGTGCTCGGATCCGCGTTGTGCGGGGCGCTGATCGTGCTCGCCGCCGATATCGCCGCGCGCACGGTGGTACCGGTGGATCTGCCCGTCGGCATCGTCACCGCGGCCTGCGGCGCTCCCCTGCTGCTGTTCCTGCTCGTTCGCATCAATCGGAAGGCCGCGCGATCATGACCGACACCTCCCTGAGCGCAGCCACCTCCGCGACCACCGGCCCCGAGCGGGCGACCGGCGACGGCGCAGCGGCCCGGCTGGCGGCCGACGACATCACCGTCGGCTACGGCGGCCGGGTGGTGATCGACGGGCTCACCCTCGACATCGAACCCGGACTGGTCACCACGATCATCGGTCCCAACGGCTGCGGCAAGTCCACGCTGCTGCGCACGCTGGGCCGGCTGCTGCGCCCGAAGAGCGGACGGGTGCTGCTGGACGGGCGGGCGATCGCCACCCTGAGCACCAGGGAGGTGGCCCGGATCGTCGGCATGCTGCCGCAGACGCCGACCGCTCCGGAGGGGCTGACCGTCGCCGATCTGGTCGCGCGCGGGCGGCATCCGCATCAGTCCTGGTTGCGACAGTGGTCCTCCGACGACCGGGACGAGGTGGCCGACGCGCTGGCCCGGACCGGCGTCGCCGATCTGGCCGGCCGCACCCTCGACGAATTGTCCGGCGGTCAGCGGCAACGGGCCTGGATCTCGATGGCGCTGGCCCAGGGCACCGACATCCTGCTGCTCGACGAGCCGACCACCTACCTCGACCTCGCGCATTCGCTGGAGGTGCTGGACCTCGTCGATCATCTGCACGCCGATCTCGGCCGCACGGTGGTGATGGTGCTGCACGACCTCAACCTGGCCGCCCGCTACAGCGACCGGCTGATCGTCATGCGCGACGGGCGGATCGTCGCCCAGGGCGCACCGGGCGTGGTGATCGATGAGCAACTGCTGCTCGAGGTGTTCGGGCTGCGGGCCGAGGTGCACGTGGATCCGGTGTCCGGGCGGCCGCTGATCATCCCGATCGGCACCCGGCATGTGACCGGTACCATCGGCGGACCCGCTCCGCGTCCGGAAGAGCTATGAAAAATACCACACGGCTACCGACTGGTTACGACGGCCTGTAGTACGCATTTGCGTCGTTGCCTCCGTAAGCTTGTGGAATGGCAGGTCTTGGTGAACTCGAGAAAGCGGTCATGGACCAGTTGTGGTCGGCCGACGAACCGCAGACGGTCCGGCAGGTCCACGAGGCCCTCGCAGCGCGGCGCGAACTCGCGTACACCACGGTGATGACCGTGCTGCAGCGCCTGGCCAAGAAGAATCTGGTCGTGCAGCAGCGCGACGATCGCGCGCATCGGTACGCGCCGGTGCACACCCGCGACGAACTGGTCGCCAGCCTCATGGTCGACGCGTTGCAGCAGGCCGACGAGGTGGGCAGCCGCCGCGCGGCGCTCGTGCACTTCGTGGAACAGGTCGGCAAGGACGAGGCTGCCGCGCTGCGCGAGGCACTCGCTAAGCTCGAAGCTGCCGAGGACGCACGCAGCACGACCGACGACGAGGACACCGGAGTCGCCCCGCCGCAGTGACGTGTGCCCGCGAACTCGGCCGCCAGGAGCCCCCACAACGCAGTGAGCTGAGCATGAACGCAACCGCGCCGATCTTCGCCGGTCTCGCCTTGTTGCTCGCGGGACCGGTGCCTGCCCTCCTCGGTCGAGCGGCATGGCCGTACCGGACGCCGCGGGCGGCTTTGGTGTTGTGGCAGTCCGTCGCGCTCGCGGCGGTGCTGAGCGCCTTCGGTTCCGGTCTGGCGATCGCGAGCCTGCTGCTGGTCCCCGGCCCGAACGGCCGGCCCACCACCTCGCCGACCCGGGAGATCGCCGCGCTCGGCCTGCCGCTGTGGCTGATCTACGTCGTCGTGTTCGCATTGACCCTGCTGGTCGGGGCGCGGCTGATCTGGGCGGTGATCCGGGTCGCCGTGCACACCCGCCGTCGCCGGGCCCGGCATCGGATGCTGGTCGATCTGCTCGACCAGGGCAGCGCCGATCAGCATCGCGCCGCCGACATCCGGGTGCTGGCCGCCGCCGAGCCGATCGCCTACTGCCTGCCCGGCCTGCGCCGCCGCGTCGTGCTCAGCCAGGGCACCTTCACCAACCTGACCGAATCCGAGCTGACCGCGATCGTCAGCCACGAGCGCTCCCATCTGCGCGCCCGGCACGATCTGGTGCTGGAGGCGTTCACCGCCGCGCACGAGGCGTTCCCCCGGGTGGTCCGCAGTAAATCCGCGCTGGATTCGGTGAAACTGCTGATCGAGTTGCTGGCCGACGATACGGCGGTGAAGGCCACCGGCCCCACTCCCCTGGCCCGTGCGCTGGTCGCCTGCTCGAATTCCACCGCGCCGCAGGGTGCGCTGGCCGTCGGCGGCCCCACCACCCTGATCCGCATCCAGCGCCTGGCGGGCCCGCTCGGCGATCCGCGCATCGCCTCGGTGGCGTATCTGGCGGCCGCCGCGATCCTGGTCGTACCCACCCTCGCGGTGGCGATCCCGTGGCTGGTCGAGCTGAGCCGGTTGTTCCGTGCCTGAGGGCCCGGCCCGCTTCGCCGACCTCGGCCTGCCGCCGGTACTGGTGCAGGCCCTGCGGCGCGACGGCCTGGAGACCGCGTTCCCGATCCAGATCGCGGTGATCCCCGACATCCTGGCCGGTCACGACGTCCTCGGCCGGGCCGCGACCGGCTCCGGCAAGACCCTCGCGTTCGGCCTGCCGATGCTGGTCCGGCTGATCCGGGGCGCGTCGGCCCCGAAGAAACCCCGCGGCCTGATCCTCGCCCCCACCCGGGAACTGGCCCTGCAGATCGAGCGCGCCCTCGACGAACCCGCCCTCGCCCTCGGCCTGCGACTGGCCACGGCCGTCGGCGGCGTCCCGATCAAACGCCAGATCGACCGCCTGGCCCGCGGCGCGGACGTCCTCGTCGCCACCCCCGGCCGCCTCGCCGACCTGATCGCCCAGGGCGCGGTCCGCCTGGAGGCGATCCGCGTGGTCACCGTCGACGAGGCGGACCACATGGCCGAACTCGGCTTCCTCGACCAGGTCACCACCCTGCTGGACCACATCCCCGCCGACGCCCAGCACCTGCTCTTCTCCGCCACCCTCGACGCCGCCGTCGACACCCTGACCCACCGCTACCTCCGCACCCCGATCCACCACGCAATCCCCGCGCAACTCCCGTACCACCCGCCCACCGGCTCGAGTTCCGGTACCGGCCACAGCGAAACACCCGCGAGCGACGCGGCCACACCCTCGGGATCGAATTCCGGCACCGGCCAAGGCGAAACACCCGCGGACGACACCTCGGGCACCACCGCCACCATGCCTGCCGACCGGGACAACCCGCCCCTGCCGGGGACGCACGCGCTCCCGGCCGAGACCCCCGCTCCGACGGGCGGCACCGCAATTCCTGCTGCGGCACAAGCCGATTCGACCGGCGTCGACGACAACCCGGATCGCACCGATCCACCCACTGCTCGCGACGCCGGAACGGCGAAACCGATTGCGGGCGGCTCGAATCCGGCATCGGCCGCGCACTACCTGCTGCTCGTACGCCGAGCCGACAAGCGGGCCGTCACCGCCGAGATCGCGGCCCGGCCGGGACGCACACTGTTGTTCGCGCGCACCCAATTCGGCGTCGACAAGCTCGCCCGCCAACTGCGCGAGGTGGGCATCCCGGCGGTGACCCTGCACGGCGGCCGAACCCAGAACCAGCGCACCCGGGCACTGACCGCCTTCGCCGACGGCACCACCTCGGTCCTGATCGCCACCGACATCGCCGCGCGCGGGATCCACGTCGACGACATATCCCTTGTGCTGCACGTGGATCCGCCCCAGGACAGCAAGGACTACATCCACCGGGCCGGCCGCACGGCCCGCGCGGGCGCCACCGGCCTCGTCGCCACCCTCGTGACACCCGACGAACAGCCCTCCACCGCAACCCTGCTCGCGGATGCCGCCGTCACCTACGACGAATTACCCACGCGCCCAGGCGATTCCGCACTGGCGGCGCTGACCGGCGCCCGCCGCCCACCCGGCACACCGGTACCCGACCCCACCGCCCCCGAAACCACCGAACCCCGCCCACCGGCCGATCGCCCCCGCCGCCCCGGCGCCCGCACCTTCCCGGGCCGTCGCCGCTCCCGCCCCGGCCGCTGATCCGCCCGCGGCGCACGGCTCCCGGGTTCTGGACAGCCGGTTGCGGGACCGGGGCACGCCGCACGGCAAGTACGGGCGATTCGATTCCCGTTGCCCGATCCGCTCGGATTCGACGTGTCCGCAACGGGTTTGCCGATCCACGGACGGTGAGGTCGCGGAACCGGGCACTCCGGTCGGCATGACGGACTTCCTGACCGGACTGTCGCGGAACCCCGAGAAACGTCGGTGCGGACCGGTACCATCGCGGGGGTGCAATTCCTTCCAGGTCACACACCCCCGTACGACCTCACCTACGACGACATCTTCCTGGTGCCGAACCGGACGGATGTGGCGTCGCGCTTCGATGTCGACCTGTCGTCCGAGGACGGGACCGGTACGACGATCCCGATCGTGGTCGCCAACATGACCGCGGTGGCGGGGCGGCGGATGGCCGAGACGGTCGCGCGGCGCGGCGGCATCGTGGTGTTGCCGCAGGATCTGCCGATCAGTGCGGCGTCGGACACCATCTCGTACGTGAAGAGCCGGTCGCTGACGGCCGACACCCCGGTGGCGCTCGGACCGGACCATTCGGTGTCCGAGGCGCTGGCGCTGATCCACAAGCGGGCGCACGGCGCGGTCGTGGTGGTGGAGAACGGGCGGCCGGTCGGGGTGGTCACCGAGGCCGGCTGTGCGGATGTCGACCGGTTCGCACGGGTCGGCGCGGTCGCGGCCACCGATTTCGTCAGCGCGCCCGCGGACACGAGCCCGCGCGACATCTTCGAACTGCTGGAGTCGCGGCACGCCAAACTGGCGGTGCTGCACGCCGCGGACGGCACCCTGGCCGGCGTCATGACCCGGACCGGCGCGGTCCGCACGGGTATCTACCGTCCGGCCGTCGACGGGCACGGCCGGTTGCGCATCGCCGCGGCGGTCGGGATCAACGGCGATATCCCCGCGAAGGCGAAGTCGCTGGTCGACGCGGGCGCCGACGTGCTGGTCATCGATACCGCGCACGGACATCAGGCGAAGATGCTGGAGGCGCTGCGCTCGGTGGCCGATCTGCGGCTGGGTGTGCCGCTGGTGGCGGGCAATGTGGTGTCCGCGGCCGGCACCCGCGATCTGGTCGACGCCGGCGCCGACATCGTGAAGGTCGGGGTCGGGCCCGGCGCGATGTGCACCACCCGCATGATGACCGGCGTCGGCCGCCCGCAGTTCTCCGCGGTGGCCGAATGCGCGGCCGAGGCGGCGAAGCTGGGCGTGCACATCTGGGCCGACGGCGGTGTCCGGCATCCACGCGATGTGGCGCTCGCCCTCGCGGCGGGTGCGGCCAACGTGATGATCGGGTCCTGGTTCGCCGGCACCTACGAGTCGCCGGGCGACCTGCGCGCCGACCGCGACGGCAACAAGTACAAGGAGAGCTTCGGCATGGCGTCCAAGCGCGCCGTCGCGGCCCGCACCGCCACCGATTCCGGCTTCGACCGGGCCCGCAAGGCCCTGTTCGAGGAGGGCATCTCCTCCTCGCGGATGCGGCTGGATCCGGAGCGTCCGGGCGTCGAGGACCTCATCGATCACATCTGTTCGGGTGTGCGCAGCGCCTGCACCTACGCCGGCGCCCGCACGGTCGCCGAACTGCACGAGAAGGCGGTTCTGGGCGTGCAGTCGGCCGCCGGATTCGCCGAGGGACGCCCGCTGCCGTCGGGCTGGTGAGCCGGGGACCGGTGCGCGGCGGCCGAGAAGGTGTCGGCCGGTGCCGGTAACATGGGTGACGCCGGGCGCGGGGGTCGAGATCCTCCTCATCGCCCGGCACATCCGTGAACTCAGCTCGCGAAAGGAACCAGTTGTCACCCGCGTCCGAGGGCGCCACACAGGAGGGCTCCTCTACCGAGCCGGGTGACAAACCCGGCGCCCCCGTCACCGCATCGTTCTCGCCCCCGCCCCGGTGGTGCTGATCGTGTCGGTTCTGATCACCCTGCTCAGCCTGGTGGGTTTCGTCGCACTCACCCTGGGCACCGCGTTGTTCGTCACCGCGGAATTCTCACTGACCACCCTGGAACGCAGCACCGTCGAGGCACATGCCCGGGACGGTGACCGGCGGGCCCGTCGGGTCCGCCACGCGCATCGCACCCTCTCCTTCCAGCTGTCCGGCGCACAGCTCGGCATCACCATCACCACGCTGGTCACCGGCTATATCGCCGAACCCGTGCTGGCCGGGCTGTTCGAGCCGCTGTGCACCGCGCTGGGGCTGGGTTCCGGTGCAGCACACGGTATTTCGATCACACTGGCCCTCGTGCTGGCGACCTCGCTGTCGATGATCTACGGCGAACTGGTCCCGAAGAACATCGCCATCGCCTCACCGCTGGGCGCCGCCCGGTTCTCCGCCGGTCCGATGATCGCGTTCTCCACCACATTCTCCTGGCTGATCAAACTGCTCAACGGCGCCGCCAACTGGGCGGTCCGCCGGCTGGGCGTCGAACCCGCCGAGGAGTTGCGCTCGGCCCGCTCGGCGGAGGAACTCGGTTCGCTGGTGCGCACCTCCGCGCAGCGCGGCGTCCTCGATCAGCGCACCGCGCAGGTCGTGGACCGTTCGCTGGAATTCGGCGATCGCAGCGCGGAGGAACTGATGACCCCGCGGGTGAAGATCGAGTCGCTGGAACGCGACGGCACCATCACCGACCTCATCGCCGCCGCCGCCCGCACCGGCTACTCCCGGTTCCCGGTGGTCGACGGCGACCTGGACAACACCCTCGGCATCGTGCACATCAAACAGGCCTTCCGCTATCCGGTCTCGCAGCGCAACACCATCCGCCTGCAGAATCTGGCCCGCCCGGTGCCGATCGTGCCCGCCAGCCTCGACGGCGACGAGGTGCTCGAACGCGTGCGCGCCGACGGTATGCAGGTCGCCCTCGTGGTCGACGAGTACGGCGGCACCGCGGGCCTGGTGACGATGGAGGACATCATCGAGGAGATCCTCGGCGACGTCCGCGACGAGCACGACGAGGAGGAACTCGACGTCCGCCGGGCCGGCACCGGCTGGAACTGCTCGGGCCTGCTGCGCATCGACGAGGTGGCCCGCGCCACCGGCTACGACGCGCCCGAGGGCGAGTACGAGACCCTCGGCGGCCTGGTGCTGACCCGCCTCGGCCGCATCCCGGTGGTCGGCGACGAGGTCCTGCTGCCGCAACCCGGCGTCGAGCCGATGGAACCGCACACCGACGGCGGCTGGCTGGCCACCGTCGACCGGATGGACGGCCGCCGCATCGACCGGGTGCTGCTGTCCCCGATCGACGCCGTCGCGGTCGCGCTGTGGGAGCGCAGCCATGAATGACGTATTTCCCGTCCTGCTGACCCTGATCCTGGTCGGCGGCAACGCGCTGTTCGTCGGCGCCGAGTTCGCACTGATCTCGGCCCGCCGCGACCGGCTCGAATCGCTGGTCGCCCAGGGCAAACGCGGCGCCACCACGGTCATCCGCGCCGGTGAGCATCTGTCGATGATGCTGGCCGCGGCGCAGCTCGGCGTCACGATCTGCTCGCTGCTGCTGGGCCGGATCGGCGAGCCGGCCGCGGGGCGGCTGCTGCATCCGGTGTTCGACCTCGTGCGCGTGCCCGACCAGGTGCAGCATCCGATCTCGTTCGCCGTGGCGCTGGTCCTCGTGGTGGTCCTGCACATGCTGCTGGGCGAGATGATCCCGAAGAACATCGCCCTGGCCGGTCCGGAACGGGTCGCGTTGCTGCTGGTCCCGGTGCTGCTGGGGTGGCTGCGGGTCGCCCGCCCGCTGATCACGCTCTACAACCTGGCCGCGAACCTGTCGCTGCGGGCGCTGCGGATCGAACCGAAGGACGAGCTGGACGCGACCGTGTCGTCGGTGGAGCTGGCCGAGATGATCGGCGAGTCCCGCTCCGAGGGCCTGCTCGACGAGGAGGCGCACCGCCGCCTCACCCAGGCGCTGGGCACCACGGACCGGATCGTCGCCGATGTGATGGTGTCGCTGGCCAAGGCCCGGTCGGTACCGCTGCGCGGCGACGGCACCACCCTCGGCGATATCGAATCCGCCGTCGCCGAGACCGGTTACTCCCGCTACCCGGTCCGCGCCGACGACGGGTCACTGGTCGGATATCTGCACGTCAAGGACGTGCTGGACAAGGTCGCCGACGATACCGCGGGTCCGGGCACGCCGATCCCGCGCTCCGATATCCGGCCGCTGCCGACGGTCGGCACCGGCACCGCGCTGTACGAGGCGCTGGCCCGGTTGCGCCGCACCAACAGCCACCTCGGCCGCGTGGTCGACACCCGCGGGAACACCGTCGGCATCGTCGCCCTCGAGGATCTGGTGGAGGAATTCGTCGGCACCGTCCGCGACGCCACCCATCGGATCGCGGAATGAGCGGCGACCCGCGGGTGCTGCCCGAGCCCGAGTGGCGGGCCCGGGCGGCCACGCACCGGTTGCGGGTCGACGCGCTGATCGGCGCGTATCTCGACCGGCGCGCGGCCGGCACGAAACATCCGGTGATCGACTTCCTGTTCACCTACTACGGCCACAAATCGGCACAGCTGCGGCGCTGGCATCCCGGCTACGGCGTCGCCCTGGCCAACGCCGCCGAGTTCGCGAGCGCCCGCGGCTACCACGAGGGGCCGGACGGCGGGTCCCGGACCGCCGATCCGGCGTTCCTGCTGGCCCGCCGCGACACCGTCGCCTTCGTCGCGGATCTGTTGCGCGCCACCGCGTCCCGGCCCGCGCAGCTGTCCTGTTTCGGCCTGCACGAGTGGGCGATGGTGTACCGCACCGACGAGGTCCGCCACCGGCAACTGCCACTGCGCCTGGGCCCTCACGGCACCGACGCGGTCGTGGACTCGATGCCGTTGCGCTGCACGCATTTCGACGCCTACCGGTTCTTCACCCCGGCCGCCGCGCCGCGCAACGCCGAGCCGCTGACCCGCGAAGATCAGGTCCACCGCGAGCAGCCGGGCTGCCTGCACGCGACCATGGATCTGTACAAGTGGGGTTTCAAGCTGGTCCCGCTGATCGATTCCGACCTGCTGCTGGACTGCTTCGAACTGGCTTGCGCCGCACGCGATCTCGACATGCGCGCCAGTCCGTACGATCTGTCCGGACTCGGCTACGCCCCCGTCCCGGTCGAGACGCCGGCGGGCCGGGCGGAGTACGTGCGCGAACAGTCCCGCCTGGCCGATCGCGCCGCTCCACTGCGCGCGCGGCTGCTCGACGCGACGGCGGATCTGCTCGCCGAGGCCCGGACGCACACCGGGGAATGAACCGCCCGCGCGCGGGAATGCATATGGTCACAGGCCCTGCCGACCGGCACCTACCGCCGGGTAACATGACAGGCGTACTAAATCCATCCGGCTTTCTCGAAATGAGGCAGTAGATGACAGAGCGGATCCAGGTCGGCGGGCTTCAGGTGGCCAGCGTTCTCCACGACTTCGTCGAGAACCACGCGCTCCCCGGCACCGGCGTAGATTCCGCCGCGTTCTGGGCCGGTGCCGAGGCGATCATCACCGAACTCGCCCCGCGCAACCGCGCACTGCTCGCCGAGCGCGACGCGATCCAGGGCAAGCTGGACGCCTGGCACGCCGAGAACCCGGGTACCGGCTACGACAAGGCCGCGTACAAGAAATTCCTGGTCGAGATCGGCTACCTGACCGAGGAGCCGGCCGACTTCGCCATCGGCACGCAGAACGTCGACGACGAGATCGCCACCACCGCCGGCCCGCAGCTGGTGGTGCCGGTGATGAACGCGCGGTTCGCGATCAACGCCGCCAACGCCCGCTGGGGCTCGCTGTACGACGCGCTGTACGGCACCGACGCCATCCCGGAGACCGGCGGCGCCGAGAAGGGCTCCGGCTACAACCGGGTCCGCGGCGACCGGGTCATCGAATGGGCCCGCAACTTCCTCGACGACGCCGTGCCGCTGATCACCGGCTCGCACATCGGCTCGCGGGCGTACACGATCGTCGACGGTGAACTCGAGGTCACCCTCGAGGACGGCACCGATATCGGCCTGGCCGACGCGTCCGCACTGGTCGGCTACCTGGGCGACCCGGCCTCGCCGCGTTCCGTGCTGCTGCGGCACAACGGCCTGCACATCGAGATCGAGATCGATCCGACCTCGCCGATCGGCGCGACCGACACCGCCGGCGTCAAGGATGTCGTGCTGGAGTCCGCGGTCACCACGATCATGGATTTCGAGGATTCGGTCGCCGCGGTCGACGCCGAGGACAAGGTGCTCGGCTACCACAACTGGCTGGGCCTGATGAAGGGCGACCTGGCCGAGGAGGTCAGCAAGGGCGGCAAGACCTTCACCCGGACCATGAATCCGGACCGGGTCTACACCGCGCTCGACGGCTCCGAGCTGGCGCTGCACGGCCGGTCGCTGCTGTTCGTCCGCAACGTGGGCCACCTCATGACCTCCGACGCGATCCTGGATCCCGAGGGCAACGAGATCCCCGAGGGCATCCTCGACGGCCTGCTCACCTCGCTGATCGCGGTGCACTCGCTGCGCGGCGCGGCCCGGGTCAGCAACTCCCGCACCGGCAGCGTGTACATCGTGAAGCCGAAGATGCACGGCCCGCGGGAGGTCGCGTTCGCGAACGACCTGTTCGACCGGATCGAGGAGGTGCTCGGCGTGCCGCGCAACACCCTCAAGGTCGGCATCATGGACGAGGAGCGCCGCACCACGGTCAACCTGAAGGCGTGTATCGCCGCCGCGCGCGACCGCGTGGTGTTCATCAACACCGGCTTCCTGGACCGTACCGGCGACGAGATCCACACCTCCATGGCGGCCGGGCCGATGGTCCGCAAGGCCGATATGAAGAAGCAGCAGTGGATCACCTCCTACGAGGACTGGAACGTCGACACGGGCCTGGCGACCGGCCTGCCGCACAAGGCGCAGATCGGTAAGGGCATGTGGGCCATGCCCGATCTGATGGCCGACATGCTGCAGCAGAAGATCGGCCACCCGCGCGCCGGCGCCACCACCGCGTGGGTGCCGTCGCCGACCGCCGCCACCCTGCACGCCACCCACTACCACCTGGTGGACGTGTTCGCGCGGCAGGCCGAGATCGCCCGCGGCGGCGCGCGCGCCACCGTCGATCAGATCCTGGAGATCCCGCTGGCGGCGGACCCGACCTGGTCCGCCGAGGAGATCCGCTCCGAGCTGGACAACAATTCGCAGTCCATCCTGGGCTACGTGGTGCGCTGGATCGACCAGGGCGTCGGCTGCTCCAAGGTGCCCGACATCCACGATGTCGCGTTGATGGAAGACCGTGCGACACTGCGCATCTCGAGCCAGCTGATGGCGAACTGGCTGCGCCACGACATCGTCACCGCCGACGAGGTGGTGACGAGCCTGGAGCGGATGGCCCCGGTGGTCGACCGGCAGAACGCCGGCGACCCGCAGTACCGGCCGATGGCCCCGGATTTCGCCGGCAGCGTCGCGTTCCAGGCCGCGAAGGAACTGATCCTGGAGGGCGGCACCCAGCCCAACGGCTACACCGAGCCGATCCTGCACCGTCGCCGCCGCGAGGCGAAGGCGCTGGCCGCCAAGAACTGACACCCGCACCACCGAAGCGATGAGCCCCGGCCGAATCGGCCGGGGCTCATCCGTTTTCGTACGCTGCCGGAGGTCCCGGTCAGTGTGGTGATCGGATCACAGGTGTTCCGGGTGCGCCAGCGGCCAGCCGCCGGCGGCCAGCTTCGAGGCCACCCGGGCCACATCGTCGTCGCCGGGCTGCTCGTGCGCCAGCTCGGTGATGGCCGCGCCGATCGCGGCCTCGTCGATCTTCTCCGGATCGGCCGCGGTCAGCTGCGCGACGACCTCCTCCACCTCGGCCTCGGTGAGGCGGCGGTGCAGGATCGCGAACAGCGCGACGTAGTCCTCCGACGGCACGCCGTGCGGGTAGCCCGCCCGCAGCCACCGCAGGATGGATTCCAGCAGGGAAACGTTCTTCGTCATGCGATTGAGCTCACTTCTTGGGGGGCTTGGCGCCGAACAGCTGGATGTCGAAGGTGTGGCTGATGAAGTCCTTGGCGACGTACACGATGCCGAGGACGACCGCGATGATCACGATGGCGAAGCAGATATAGGCGATCGCCTGGGCGGCCGGATTGCCGCGCCGCGCGGTGGCCGTGCCGCCCTCCGCGACGGCCGGCTCCAGCGCCCAGAAGCGCACTCCCAGACCGAAGATCAGCGGAATGCCCGCACCGAGCAGCAGACCGATGAGGGTCACCTCGCCCAGGGACTTGATGATGGCGTAGAAGGTATGCATCAGTGATTCCCCTAGACGTTCGCCGGCGTGGCGGGAGCGGCGGGCGTCGAGCTGCCCTCCCATTCGGCGTTGACATTGCTGGTGTCGACCGGGTTCTTGCGCGAACGCAGGAAGATGTAGCCGGACGCCACGAGCAGGATGACCAGATCGACCAGCGCGCCACCGATGCCGCCGATCGCGTCGGCCAGCCACCAGCACAGGGCGCCGACGACGGCCGCCAGCGGCAGGGTGAAGACCCAGGCCAGCGCCATCCGGCCCATCACGCCCCAGCGCACCTCCGCACCCGGCTTACCGAGGCCGGTGCCGAGGATGGAACCGGTGGCCGCCTGCGTGGTGGACAGCGGCAGGCCGAACTGCGCCGAGGTGAGAATGATTGCCGCCGAGGAGGATTCGGCCGCGAACCCCTGCGGGGAGTCGATCTCGACCAGGCCCTTGCCCAGCGTGCGGATGATCCGCCAGCCGCCCAGGTAGGTACCCGAGGCGATCGCCAGCGCGCACAGCAGTTTCACCCACAGCGGGATGTCGTCCTTGTTGGTGAAGGTGCCGTGGGCGACCAGCGCCATGAAGATGACGCCCATCGTCTTCTGTGCGTCGTTGGTGCCGTGCGCCAGCGAGACCAGCGCCGCGGAACCGATCTGGCCGATCCGGAAACCCTTGCGCACCTTGGTTTCCTCCGAATTCCGGGTGAGCCGGTAGACGAGGTAGGTGCCCAGCGCGGCGACGAGGGCCGCGACGAACGGCGCCAGCAGCGCCGGCAGGATGACCTTGTTGATCAGGCCGGTCTTCTGATCGCCGGTCCAGATCACGCCGCTGGCGCCCAGCGCCGCCATCGCGGCGCCGATCAGGCCACCGAACAGGGCGTGCGACGAACTCGACGGGATGCCGAACAGCCAGGTGATCAGATTCCACAGGATGGCCCCGACCAGGCCCGCGAAGACGATGTGCAACAACGCCATATGGTGCACGTTGCTGATGTTCAGCAATCCGCCGGACACCGTTTTCGCGACCTCGACCGAGAGGAAGGCGCCGACCAGGTTCAGCACCGCCGACATCGCCACCGCCGTGCGCGGACCCAGCGCCCCGGTGGCGATGGAGGTCGCCATGGCGTTGGCCGTGTCATGGAAGCCGTTCGTGAAGTCGAACGCCAGCGCGGTGACTATAACGATGAGTAGTACAAGCAATTCTGCGCTCACGCGATCAGTTTCGTACTGCTCGCGATCACCGGCATACCGGCCGCACAATAGTTCACACGACGTTCAACGGGACAACGCCTCCGGTCGCATCGCCGCCACCCGGCCGATATCCCCCGGTGACGGGCGCCCGAGGCCCGGACGGACTGTCCACGCCATAACGTTTCGGTTACGCTGCCGGGGTTCATAGTCAACCGAATGTGAGGAAATCCGATGGGCAGTACCGCCATCGACGTCGTGGCCCTGATCGTGCAGCGCGTCGCCACCTGGTTCTCGTGGGCGTCGACCGGGTCGTACGGTCCGATGCCCCTGTGACAGCCGATGTCCCGGTGACGCGCGCGTCGCCCTGATATCGGGTTCCACCGGTGCGGTGGAACAAATTCCCGGGCCCCCTCGTTGTACAACACGGCGAGGGGGCTCATCTGTGCGTGCGGCCCCCGGCGGGACGGAAAAAATCACCCGACAGCGGGGGTACCGCTGTGCCACCATGAAGGCGATGACCAGGCGGCCCGGCAGGGCCGCGCACCGAGTTTCCGAGGGGAGGTGGCCGATGCCTTCGAAGTTTCCCGTTACCACGACAGATGTTGCCGGACAGCATCTTCCGGAACAGCGGCGGCAGTTGCCGGATCGTCCGGTATGCGGCCGCCTCGTAATCCGGGCCTGAGTTCCACCGGCGCCCTTCCCTTTTCCTTCGACTCGCGTTCATCCCTTCACGAAACACGGTGGCACCCATGTCATTGCAGCGCGCTGCGGCGAATCTCACCCCCGACAACTGGATACACACGGACGTACTCGTCCTGAACGCCTCCTACGAGGCGCTCACCGAGATCGGCGCCGAGCGCGCGGTGGTGCTGCTGGTCAGCGGTGCGGCCGAGTCGATCGCGAACCGGGAGCCGTATTTCCCGGTCCGTTCCAAGCATCTGGAGCTCGCGCTGCCGGAGACCATCCGGCTGCTGCGCTACGTGCACCTCGAGCATCAGGTCCTCGTCCACGACGAGAGCCGCGCGACGCTGGCGGGAGTACTGCGGCGGGACCGCAACCGGTGCGGTTACTGCGCCGGCTGGGCCCGGACCGTGGACCACATCTGGCCGCGCAGCCGCGGTGGCCCCAACACCTGGGGCAATCTGATCGCCGCGTGTGCGCCCTGCAACAGCCGCAAGGCCGATCGCACCCCCGAGGAAGCGGGTATGCGCCTGTTGTGGGAGCCCAAGGCGCCCAACCACATCGAGAAGAAACAACGGCGGATCTGGAAGAACCTGTCCGCCGCCCCCACCACTCCCGAGACAGGAGGGATCCGGACATGACCGACACATTGCAGGAGCTGACCCTGGTGGATCTGCTCCCGCGCTCGGATTCGCAGAGCTGGGCGGAGGCCGCCTGCCAGGGCGACCCGAACCACGAGGCGTGGTTCCCGTACCCCTCGCAGGACTTCGCGTACGCGCGCGAGGTCTGCGCGGGTTGCCCGATCCGCCGCCAGTGCGGCGAGTTCGCGGCGAACACCGGCCAGTCCGGTGTGTGGGGCGGCCACGAATACGACCGTGGCCGGATGATCCGGCGCTGAACCCGACGGCCGGATGTCCCCGGGTGGACATCCGGTCGTCCGTCGTGCCCGGGGTCCGTACCGGACGGGCGACGCGCCGCAGTTCGGACCGCCCTACACTGGTCCGTCGTGGGTACACATCGCAGTCGCGTGACCGGCTCCCGGGGCGTGAGCAAGGGACTGGTTACCGGCGTGGTCGCGGTGGTGCTGCTGGCCGCCGTGGTGACCGGCTGGTTCTGGTTGCGGCAGCATGCCGACTCGCAGGCGAGCAGCTCCCACGAAGGCTGTGTGGAGGGCTCCTCGTCCCTGCCCGTCACCGTCGATCCCGATATCGCCGCCCAGGTACGGGCCGCCGCCGACCGGTACAACGCCACCAAACCGATCGTCCGCGACCACTGCGTCACGGTCGCGGTCACGGTGCAGCCGTCGGCCGCGGTCGTCGCCGCGTTCGGCGCCGGCTGGGATCAGAAACTGGGCACGCAGCCCGCGCTGTGGATTCCCGATTCGTCGCGGTCCATCGAGGCGATGCGGGTGCCGGGCCTGATCCAGGGCACCCCGGGCGCGGTCGCGGTCAGCCCGATCGTGCTGGCGGTCCCGGACCAGCTGCGCCAGGCGCTGGAGTCCGCGAAGGTCAGCTGGTCGGATCTGCCTCGGCTGCAACAGGGTTCGCTGTCGGAGCTCGGTCTGTCCGGCTGGGGTGGGCTGCGGATGGCGATGCCCGCCGGGGACGGCAGCCTCGCCGCCGCGCTCGCGGTCGGGTCCGCGGTGTCCGGCTCCGATCCGCTCACCGACGACACCGCGCACGCGGGCCAGGTGACCTCCGCCATCTCCCGGCTCGCCGCCGGCGCCCCGCAGACCGCCGACAGCTCCTCCGCGCTGACCACCGCCGCGGGCGCGACCGCCGCCAACGCCGCGGTGCACGCCACCGCGGCCACCGAACAACAGGTGCAGGGCAGCGGTCTCACCGCCTATCACCCCACCGGCGCCGCCCCCGTCGCCGATCATCCCGCGGCACTGCTCACCGGATCCTGGGTGGACAAGACCCAGAACCTGGTCGCGGGCGTGTTCGCCGACTACCTGCACGCCCCCGACCAGCAGAAGCTGTTCACCGACACCGGCTTCGCCGCCCCGCCCGCCGCACCGCTGCCGGTCACCGCGAAGCCGGTGCTGGACCAGGTGCGTTCCGTACTGGCCAAGCCGGTGCTCGGCGTGCAGGCGACCGTCCTGATCGACACCTCGGCGAGTATGGCCGCCAAGGACGGTGTGCTCACCCGGCTCGGCAACACCCTCGGCGCGCTGCAGTCCACGATGGACGTGATGCCCGCCGATTTCGGGCTGGGCGTGTGGACCTACTCCGATCTCGGCGCCGGCGGGGACGGCGACGGCGCCGCCGCCTACCAGGTCCAGGGCGCCACCGCCCCGCTGACCCCGGCACACCGCACCGAACTGGCGAAGTCGCTGAGCACCGTCAGCCCCGACGAGGTGAAGACCGACCGCACCTACGCCACGCTCGAGGCCGCCTACAAGAACGCCGTGAAGAACTACGCGGACGGCCACACCAACTCGATCCTGCTGATCACCGGCGGCCCGAACGACGACTCCGCGATCACCGGCCCCAAGCTGCTGTCCGATATCGCCGCCCTCGCCGACTCCGCGCACCCGATCCGCATCGATGTGATCGTCGTCGGCGGCAAGGGCTCGCAGACCCTGCAAACCCTCGCCCAGCAGGCCAACGGCACCTACACCAGCCTGACCAGCTCCGATGACCTGAAGTTCGGCACGGCGATCTCGCAGGCGCTCACCACGTCCTGAGCGGCGACCCGCTCAGGCGTACGCCTCGATCGGCGGGCAGCTGCACACCAGGTTGCGGTCGCCGTAGGCGCCGTCGATGCGCCGCACCGGCGGCCACACCTTGGCCCGCGCGTGCTGCACACCCTGCGGATAGACCGCGACCTCCCGGCTGTACGGATGGTCCCACTCACCGACCAGGCAGGCCGCGGTGTGCGGGGCGCCGCGCAGCGGATTGTCGTCGGCGGGCCAGACCCCGGCGGCCACCTGATCGATCTCCGCCTTGATCGCGATCATGGCGTCGGCGAAGGCGTCGAGTTCCGCGAGATCCTCGCTCTCGGTGGGCTCGACCATCAGCGTGCCGGCCACCGGGAAGCTCATGGTCGGCGCGTGGAAACCGTAGTCCGCCAAGCGTTTCGCGACATCGTCGACGGTGACGCCGGTGCGCTTGGTGAGTTCGCGCAGATCCAGGATGCATTCGTGGGCGACCATGCCCCCCTCCCCGGTGTACAGCACCGGGAAATGCGGATCCAGCCGTCGCGCAAGGTAATTCGCGGAGGCGATGGCGGTGAGGGTGGCGCGGCGCAGCCCGTCCGCACCCATCATCCGGATGTAGGCCCAGGTGATCGGCAGGATCGAGGCGGAGCCGTACTCGGCCGCGGACACCGCGTGCGATCCGGCCTGCAACGGATCGCCGGGCAGGTACTTCGCCAGATGCGCGCGCACCGCGACCGGCCCGACGCCGGGACCGCCACCGCCGTGCGGGATGCAGAAGGTCTTGTGCAGGTTCAGATGTGACACGTCGCCGCCGAACCGGCCCGGCCGGGCGAGGCCGACCAGGGCGTTGAGGTTGGCCCCGTCGACGTACACCTGACCGCCCGCGTCGTGCACCAGCGCGCACAGCTCGGCGACCTCGTGCTCGTACACGCCGTGCGTGGACGGATAGGTGATCATGATGCAGGCCAGCCGGTCGGCGTGGTCGGCGATCCTGGCGCGCAGATCGTCGAGGTCGACGTCGCCGTTGTCGCGGCACTTCACCACCTCCACGCGCAACCCGGCCATGGCGGCCGAGGCGGCGTTGGTGCCGTGCGCGCTGGACGGGATCAGGCAGGTGTCGCGATGCGCGTCACCGCGATCCAGGTGGTAGCGGCGGATCGCCAGCAGTCCGGCGTACTCGCCCTGACTACCCGCGTTGGGCTGCAGGCTGACCCGGTCGTAGCCGGTGACGGCGGCCAGCCAGCCCTCCAGATCGGCGATCAGCCGCAGCAGGCCCGGCACATCCTCCGCGGGCGCGTACGGATGCAGCCGCGCGAAACCGGGCCAGGTGATCGGCTCCATCTCGGCGGTCGCGTTGAGCTTCATCGTGCACGAGCCCAGCGGGATCATGCTGCGATCGAGCGCGATGTCCTTGTCCGAGAGCCGCCGCAGGTAGCGCAGCATCGCGGTCTCGGTGTGGTACCGGGTGAAGGCGGGATGGGTCAGGAACGGCGAGGTGCGGTTCTCGACGTGCGGGCGGCGGTGACTGCCCGGCGCACCCGGATGTCCGTGTGCCACCGCACCTTCCGGGCCGACCGGGATCTCGGCGCCGAAACAGTCCAGCACCGCGACCACGTGCACGTCGGTGGTCGCCTCGTCGCAGGCGATCGCGACATGATCCGCGTCGACCGGCCGCAGGTTGATGCCGCGGCCCTTGGCCTTGGCGATCACGGCCTCCGCGCCGCCGGGCACCCGCACCAGCACGGTGTCGAAGAAGGTCTCGTGCACGACCGCGTCGCCGAGCCCGGCGGCCAGCCACTGGGCATGCCCGTGCACCCGCCGGGCGATCTCGCGCAGCCCGTCGGCGCCGTGGTAGCTCGCGTACATCGCGGCCACCACGGCCAGCAGGACCTGCGCGGTGCAGATGTTGCTGGTGGCCTTCTCCCGGCGGATGTGCTGCTCCCGGGTCTGCAACGCGAGCCGGTAGGCGGTGTGCCCGTCGGCGTCGACGGAGACCCCGACCAGCCGGCCGGGCAGCTGCCGCGCGTATTTCGTGCGGACCGCGAGGTAGCCGGCATGCGGCCCGCCGAAGCCGAGCGGTACGCCGAAGCGCTGGGTGGTGCCGTAGCAGACGTCGGCGCCCTGTTCACCGGGCGGCACGATCAGTGTCATCGCCAGCAGGTCGGCGCCGACGGCCACCAGCGCGCCGCGGTCGTGTGCGGCCGTGATCACGGCGGTCCGGTCCACGACCCGGCCGGATGCGCCCGGGGTCTGCAGCAGGACGCCGAAGAACTCCCCCGCGGGCAGCTCGCCGGCGCTCAGATCCGCCTCGACGATCTCGATGCCCAGCGGTTCCGCGCGGGTGTACAGCACGGTCCGGGTCTGCGGGAACAGATCGGTGTCGATCAGCAGGCGGTGCGAGGTGTTACCGCGATTGGCCCGCTGCAACAGGGTCATCGCCTCGGCGGCCGCGGTGGCCTCGTCCAGCATGGAGGCGTTGGCCACCTCCATCCCGGCCAGATCGCAGACCATGGTCTGGAAGTTGAGCAGGGCCTCCAGCCGGCCCTGGCTGATCTCGGGCTGGTACGGCGTGTAGGCGGTGTACCAGGCCGGATTCTCCAGCAGGCTGCGGACCAGGACCGGCGGGGTCAGGGTGTCGTAGTACCCGAGGCCGATCATCGAGGTGGCGACGGTGTTCGAATGCGCGAGGGCGGCCAGCTCGGCGAGCACCTCGTGTTCGGAGGCGGCCGGCGGCAGTACGTCGAGGCCGTCCTCGCCGGCGGGGTCGAGGATGCCGGCGGGCACGACCTGTCCGGCCAGCTCCTCCGGACCGGCGACGCCGATCGTGGCGAGGATGTGCGCGAGGGCGTCGGCGTCGGGTCCGATGTGGCGGTCGGCGAAGGGTCGGGTCACGGCAGCTCCTGCGCAGAGGGTCGGGCGGATCACCCTGCTCGCAGGGCGACGGCAACTTCGGCCCTCCCCCTCTGTCGCGGCGCCTGAGAGATTCGGGGCCACCGCACCGCGCACGCGGACGACAGCACCCTTTCCCCATGGGCGGATGGCCCGCATTGTGTGCGGCCATCACTTTCCAGAGGCGTCGAAACTCCGTACGGTCCCTGGTGCCTGAGAGATTGACGGGGAGGTGCTGCTCCTTCGGCGTCCGGAACTACCGGAACTCTCCCGCACGGCGGCGACGCACCCTCAGTGTAGACACGCGGGCGTGTCGATCATGTTTCCGACTCCGGCCGTGACCTAACCGGTCTTGCGGTTGAGGCGGACCTTACGCCGGAAGGCCAGCTCGTCCTCGGGTCGTTCGGAGGCGGTGTGTTCCTCGGCACGTTCGCCCGGGAACGCGGCGATCGCTCCGGTGAGCTCCCGCATCGCGCCGTTGACCGCGATACCGAAGACGCCTTGGCCGCCCTGCAGTAAATCCACCACCTCTTCCGGCGAGGCACATTCGTACACGGTCGTGCCGTCGGAGAAGAGGGTGATGCCGGCCAGATCCTCGACCCCGCGGCTGCGCAGGTGGTCGACGGCGATGCGGATGTTCTGCAGCGAGATACCCGCGTCCAGCAACCGCTTGACGATCTTCAGGACCAGGATGTCCTTGAACGAGTAGAGCCGCTGGCTACCGGAACCGGAGGCGCCGCGGATCGAGGGGACCACCAGCCCGGTACGGGCCCAGTAGTCGAGTTGCCGGTAGGTGATCCCGGCGACCTGGCAGGCGCTGGGAACGCGATAACCGACCAATTCATCGGGAACCGTATCGTCCGGGAACAGTCCCGGCTGAACAGCTGCGGCAGGCCGCGCCCCGGATGCAGTCGTCTGCTGCGGTTGGTCTCCCACTGGCCACTCCCTCACTGCATACCGTAGAACAAACAACCCCGATGGGTGGCTCCGGCCGCTGCGGCGCCACCACGGCCCAACTGTCGAGGCTACTCCCTCGATTGTCCGGGTAGCACAGGCGCCGACCAAACACCGCGCACGGCGAGTTTTTCAACCTCTACTGGAGGGTTCGATCAGCTGTCGGTCGCCTTGAAGTCGTCGGGCGAGACGGATTCGAGGAACTCCTTGAACTTCTCCACCTCGTCCTCCTTCTCGTCCGGCATGACCAGACCGGCCTCCTCCAGCACCGGCTCCTCCGCGTGGATCGGGCAACCCACCCGCAACGCGATGGCTACCGAGTCCGAGGGCCGCGCCGAGATCCGCAGGCCGTTCTCGAACACCAGATCCGCGTAGAACGTGCCCTCCCGCAGATCCACGATCCGGACCTCGGTGAGGGTGTGCCCCAGGTCGTGGATCAGGATCTTGATCAGGTCGTGTGTGAGCGGACGGATGGGCGTGACGCCCTCCTGTTCGAGGACGATCGCCGTCGCCTCCGCCTGGCCGATCCAGATCGGCAGATAGCGATCACCGGCAACCTCGCGGAGCAACAGCACGGGCTGATTCTGAGGCTGCTCGACCCGAATGCCGATAACACGCATCTCACTCATGCTGTCTCGCCTCCCATGACTCCGCCGACCGCCGAGCAGTGTCGGCCGTATCACCGAGTCTAGGCGAAGATTTCAGCCGCCGAGGGCGGCCCGCACCGACGTCTTCACGAGGCAGGTGTGCAGGGTCAGCGACAGCGCCGCCAACTCGCGGGCCGTCTCCTCGGCGCGGGCGCGGGCGCCGGCGTCCCGGCTCTTGGCGATGGGTGCGGCGATCTGCGCGACCATCGCGGCCTCGCGGTCCGCGGCCAGCTTGAACGCGCGCAGATGCCTTGCCTCCAAACCGAATTCGCTCATCGCGCGGGCGGTGCGGGCCAGCGTCACGGCCTCGGCGTCGAAGAATCCGGCGGGCCCCGGGGTGATCAGACCGGCGCGCAGGAGTTCGGTCAGGAATTTCTCATCGATCCCGGCCCGGGCGAGCAGATCGCCTCTCGTGACCCGGATCTCGTGGTCGGTTCGCAGCTCGTCCGGTGAGACCTCACCGGGAACCACACCCAGCCGCCGCGGGGTCAGGGGTGTGACCTGCGCGTCGGCGGCGCCGGGCGCACGCCCCGGACCACTCGCGCCGGCGCCGCCGGCCCGGGCGCGCGCCTCGCGCACCCCGACCGTCGCGGCGCCGCTGTCGATCGCCTCGAGTTGTTCCTTGATCACTTTCAACGGCAGATACTGATCCCGTTGCGCCGTCAATACGAACCGGAGTCGTTCGACGTCGGTCACGGAGAACCTGCGATAACCCGAAGGCGTGCGCTCCGGGCTGATCAACCCCTCGGATTCGAGGAAGCGGATCTTCGAAATCGTGATGTCCGGAAAGTCCGGACGCAGCAAATCAAGCACGGAGCCGATCGACATGCCTCCGCGCGTCCATTGCGCTGCGCCAGTCATCTGGGCGGCCCTGATTACAGAGCGCCCGCCGCCGAATCGCTCGCGGCGGCACGCGGACCGGTCAGGAACACCAGACGGAACTTGCCGATCTGGACTTCGTCACCGTTCTGCAATTCGGAGGAATCCACCGGCTCCCGATTCACGTAGGTGCCGTTCAAGCTGCCCACGTCCACCACCTGGAAGGTGTCGTCGTCCTGACGGAATTCGGCATGACGGCGGCTGACCGTGACATCGTCGAGGAAGATGTCACTGTCGGGGTGGCGCCCGGCCGATGTGGTGGGCTGATCCAACAGGAAGCGCGAGCCGGCATTGGGGCCGCGCTTGACAACCAAGAGAGCCGCACCCGCCGGCAGGCCCTCTACCCCTTGGACCGGCTGCTCGCCGGTCTGCTCACCGGAGCGCGACGCGTCGACCTCGTTGAGGAAGTCAGCACGGAATACCGATGTCGTCTCGGCCGCGCTCTCCCCGTAACCCGGGTCTTTGTTCTCGCTCACCCTTGCTCTCCTCCTCGAACCGTTATCCGTACAAGCATCCCGAAGCCGTTACCCAACGCGACCGGCTGTCGCGCCCATGAAGATTCCGGCACGGCCGCCGGCACATCTGTTGGCATTGACCGTACCCTGCCACGGTGTACCCGTGCAGGTAGAACTGTGAAGGCGGCTTCAGCCCCCAATAACTACTTGATAACCTGCGACATCGAGCAACTTCGAGACCGCATCGGCCAGTGCGGAAGCGTCGTCGAACTCCAGCTCGAACATCCATCCGTCACCATACGGATCGGTGTTGACCGTCTCGGGTTCGGCGTCCAGAAGTTCGTTCACCGCAACGACTTTCCCGTTCAGCGGAGCATAGATGTCGGAGACGCTCTTGGTGGATTCGACCTCGGCGATGCTCTCGCCCTCGGTGACCGCCGTGTCGACCGCCGGCAGCTGCACGAAGACGACGTCACCGAGCTGTGACTGAGCGAAATCCGTAATACCCACACGAACCCGGGTCGGATCGACGCGAAGCACCCACTCGTGCTCCTTTGTGTACCGGAGATCCTCGGGAAGGTGGGTCACGGGCGATGTCCTTTCGGGCGATCTCTCGACGGCGTCGTGCTCACTGTATCGGCTCCCGCCGACACCGCGACCCCGGCCACCCCGCAGCCGGCGTACCGGTGCGGATCAGGTGCGTTGCGGCTGTTCACCGGTGGGAATCGCGACCGTCCGGGCCACCGCGACGGCCTTGCCGAGATACAGCAGTCCGGTCCACAGATAGACCACCGCGCCCCACACCAGCAGTGCCCAGCCGAAGGCGTGCCCGAAACCCCGCAACGGCCAGTCCATGTGGCCGGCCAGCAGCCACGGCAGCGCCGACATGAGCGCGAAGGTGGCGGCCTTGCCGAGGTAGATCACCTCCGGCGGGGACAGCCCGCGGCGCCGGTAGATCGGCAGCGTCGCGGTCAGCACCAGATCCCGGGCGATCAGCAGCACCACCACCGGCCACGGCAGGATGTCGCGCAGCAGCAGGCCGATCACCGTGGCCACCAGGTACAACCGGTCCACGAACGGGTCCAGCAGCGCGCCCAGCCGCGAGGACTGGTCGAGCAGCCGGGCCAGTTTCCCGTCCAGGAAGTCGGTGAAGCCGCTGACGATCAGCAGGGCGAACGCCCACCCGTCGGCGTGCCGCACCAGCAGCAGCCACAACAGCACCGGAACACCGATCAACCGCAGCACGCTCAACGCGTTCGGCACGGTGAGGATCCGGTCGGCGCCGGCCTCCTCGGCCACGGCGTCCGGGGGTTCACTCGTCACAGCCAGTTGCATACCCTAAACCTGCGGTGACCGCCATTTCCCCACGCCGCGGCGGGGGCGCCGGAACGGACTGACACAATGAGGCACGATTTATTTCATGCAGGGGTGAGAGGACGACAATGCCCTACTTCGACTACGACGTCGTGGTGATCGGCTCCGGCTTCGGCGGGAGCGTGAGCGCGCTGCGCCTCACCGAGAAGGGCTACCGGGTGGCGGTCCTCGAATCCGGTCGCCGGTGGGAGGCCGACGACATCCCCGACACCAACTGGAACATCCGCAAGTCCATCTGGGCCCCGCGGCTCGGCCTCACCGGCCCGCAGCGGATCAGCGTGCTGGGCAAGTGCGCCGTGTTCTCCGCCGCCGGCGTGGGCGGCGGCTCGCTGATCTACGGCAACACCCTGTACGAGCCGCTGCCGAACTTCTACCGCGACCCGCAGTGGGCGCACATCACCGACTGGCAGTCCGAACTCGCGCCCTATTACGACCAGGCGAAGCGGATGCTCGGCGTCGCCCCGAACCCGCGCATGACCCCCGCCGACGAGGTGATCCGCGATATCGCCGAGGACCTCGGCGTGCTGAACACGTTCCACACCACCAACGTCGGCGTCTTCTTCAACGAGGGCAACCGCGGCGTGGAGGTGGACGACCCCTACTTCGGCGGGGCGGGCCCGCGGCGCAGCGGCTGCATCCACTGCGCGCGCTGTTTCACCGGCTGCCCGCACAACGCCAAGAACACCACCCCGACCAACTACCTGTACCTGGCCGAGGCCGGCGGCGCGAAGGTGTTCCAGCTGACCACCGCCACCCGGGTGCGCCCGATGGTCGGCGGCGGCTACGCCATCGAGACGCAGCGCTCGGATCGCTGGATTCGCAAGCACCGCAGGACTTTCACCGCCGAGCAGGTGGTGTTCGCCGCGGCCGCGCTGGGCACCCAGAAGCTGCTGCACAAGATGCGCGACGACAAGGTGCTGCCCCGGATCTCGCCGCGGCTGGGCGAGCTGACCCGGAGCAATTCCGAGGCCATCCTGAACGTGTTCAGCCGCACCCGGCGCGATTTCGCCGACGGTATCGCGATCACCTCCTCGATCCATCCCGAACCGGACACCCACATCGAGGTCTGTCACTACGGCAAGGGCCAGAACGCGCTGTTCCCGCTGTCGACGCCGATGGTCGACGGCGGCGCGTTCCGGTTCCTGCGCTTCCTGCTGGCGATGTTCACCCATCCGGGGGTCTACCTGCGCAGCCTCAACGCCCGGCACGCCTCGGAGAAGTCGGTGATCCTGCTGGTGATGCAGTCGCTGGACAACTCGCTCACCTCGTTCCGGCGCTGGGGCGGGCTGCGGACGAAACAGGGTACGGGACAACCGAATCCGACCTGGATCCCGGCCGCGCACGATATCGCGCGCCGGTTCGCGGAGAAGGTCGACGGCGATGCGCAGGGCTTGGTCACCGACGTTTTCGACATCCCGGCGACCGCGCACTACATCGGCGGCTGCGTGATCGGCGAGGGCCCGGACACCGGGGTCGTCGACCCGTACCAGCGGATGTTCGGGCATCCCGGGCTGCACATCGCCGACGGCTCCGCGGTCACCGCGAATCTGGGCGTCAACCCGTCGCTGACCATCACCGCACAGGCCGAGCGCGCAATGGCGTTCTGGCCCAACAAGGGTGAGCCGGATCCGCGTCCCGAACTCGGCAGCCGGTACCGGCGGATCCTGCCGGTGGTCCCGGCCCAGCCGGCCGTGCCCGAATTCGCCCCGGGCGCACTGCGGTTGCCGATCGTCCCGCTGCGCTGAATCCGTGCCCGCGCCACCGCCGCGGCGGCGCGGGCGCGCCGGATCGCGGCCGGATCGCGTGGGGAACCCTCGCGGGCACTTATGCTTTCGGATGACGAGTGTCGAGGGAAGGGCGGGTCGCAATGCTCGTGCGCGTGCAGAATGCCGCCGGCACCCAGGCCGAGCGGGTGTTGATCGAGTGGTTGCGGCAGTGGAAGGATCCGGCCGATCCGCACGGCGTGGCGACGGTGAACTGCAGCCTGTTCTACCAGGAGCGGCTGCATCAGTTCGACGCCGTGATCTGGACGCCGACCACCTGTGTGGTCATCGAGGCGGAGGCGTTGGTCGAGCAGGTCTCCGGCGATCTCGAGGTGCCGCCGCACGGCCCGTGGCGGGTCGGCGGCCGGCCGGTCACCCTCGAGGGTGAGGGCCGGCGCAGTCCCACCGAGATGTCGCTCGAGCACACCTTCGCGCTGCAGAGCTGGCTGGCCGCGCGCGGCCTCGGTCAGCGCGTGATACTCGGTGTGGTGCTGGTGATCCCGCCGGCCGGTTCCCGGCTGCGGGTGCAGCAGCTGTGGCACGATCCGGCGCTGCAGGTGCTGCTCGGCGACACCCCGATCCGGCTGCGCGATCATCTGGAGGCGCAGGCCTCACTGGGCCGCGCGCAGTGGACGGTCAACGATGTGGCGCTGTCCTTCCGCGGCCTGGGCATCCTGCCCTATCTGCCGTCGCCGCAGGACCTGGTCGCCGAGGGTTTCGGCGGGCCGGTCGACACCACGTTGTGGCGCGGCGGCCCGCTGCAGGCGCAGGCGGAGGCGTACCACGAGGAGCAGGCCGTCTCCGCGGCGGAGGCCGCCGGCGCGCTGCCGTTCACGATGCCCTGGTACAGCCCGTGGGAGCTGTATCCGCGCCGGTCGGACGGCCTCGACCTGGGCCAGACGCTGCTGCGGGTGATGCTGGCGCTCGGCATGCTGGTGGCCGTGGCCTGGATCATCTGGTTCGTGCTGACGGTGGTCGTGCACGCGGTGACCTGACCGGTTCAGCGCCGCCGCGGCCGATCCGCGCCGAGGTACATCGCGGACACCAGCGCGACGGCGGCCGCCGCCCCGCCGACGATGTCGGTGGGGTGGTGGTAGCCCAGTCCCACCATGCCCGCCGCGACCGGCACCAGCACCACCGCGGCCGTCACCCCCACGGCGATCCGCGTCCGGCCGTCCGCCGCGACGAGGACGAAACCCGTTGCGATCGCCACGAATTGGACGGTGTGCCCGCTGGGATAGGCGAGATAGTGGTGGAGATGCCGGTGCCACAACGGTTTCAGTGCCCAGGTGTTGATCGCGACCGCCAGTTCCGGTGCCACCAGCAGGAATCCGGCGGCGAACAGATCGCCGCGGCGGGCGTACCACAGCACACCGAGCAGCAGCAGCGGGATCAGCACGTAGCCGTCGCTCGGGATCACCAGTGCCCGGAACAGGCCGGGGTCGCGCTCGCAGGCGCGCTGCAGGACGCCCTCGAGGCCCCGGTCGGCGCCGGCCGGGCCGCCGCCGGCCGGAATCGCGAGCGGCACCAGGACGGTCACCAGCACGCCCACGGCCACGACGGCGGCCAGGCGGAGGTCCGGGATCGGTCGGGCACGCGCCCGACGATAACCGGTCCGGCGCACCCGCCGCGATCGCCGCGCGCATTCCTGGCAATCACTGGCGGAAAACGTTGCGGCCCATGGTCACCGGCCGTTCATCGTGGCACCATGTGCTGGTGGTGATCGAGCAGGCCGATCTGGCCGATGTGCTGGTGTTGACGCCGCAGCCGTTTCGCGACGACCGCGGGGTGTTCACCAGTACCTTCGACGCCGACGAACTCGACGCGCATCTGGGGGTCCCGGGGGTGGCGGCCGGATTCGTGCAGGATTTCCAGTGCCGATCCGTGCAGGGCGTGATCCGCGGGCTGCACGGCCGGTCCCGGCGCAGCGAGGCGAAACTGGTGCGGTGCGCGCGCGGCAGCGTGTACGACGTGCTGGTCGACATCCGGCCCGGTTCGCCGACCTTCGGCGTCCACGAGGCATTCCTGCTGGACGACAACGACTTCCGGCATCTGTACATCCCGCCGGGGTTCCTGCACGGCTTCCAGACGCTGTCCGAGGTGGCCGACGTGTGCTACCGCACCGACCGTCCGCACAACCCGCGCGAGGACCTGGCCGTGGCCTACGACGATCCGCAGCTGGCCATCGAGTGGCCGGAGCCGGTGACGGTCGTCTCGCCGGGCGATCGGGCCGCCGGCAGCTGGTCGGATCTGCTGGTCACGCTCGGGGCCGAAACACCCGGCCGACCGCCCTGTCAAAAAAGTTAACGATATTTATTAATACCCGTTCACAAATGGTCGCGGGTGTGGTTCACTAGCGCGAACGTGTTCCACATCGCGGTGACGTGAGGGCTCGCGGGCGAGGTTCCGCGCACTCCGGGAGGGGTCTCGCAGCGCCGCATTCCAGGCAGGAGACGCCGTGACCACACCGTCCATCTCGCACGATTTCGATTTCACCGATCCCGATCTGCTCGCCGGCCGGCTACCCGTCGAGGAGTGGGCCCAGCTGCGCCGCAGCGCGCCGGTGTGGTGGGTGGATCAGCCCGACGGCGTCTCCGGATTCGACGACGGCGGCTACTGGGTGGTCAGCAAGCTGGCGGACATCAAGGAGATCTCCAAGAACTCGGAGGTGTTCTCCACCAACGCCAATACCGCGGTGATCCGGTTCTCCGGCGAGATCAGCCGCCCGGAGATCGATATCCAGCGGGCCATGCTGGTCAACACCGATCCGCCGGCGCACGACAAGCTGCGCCGCATCATCTCCCGGGGTTTCACCCCGCGCGCGGTGCAGAGCCTGCGCGCCGCCCTGCAGGACCGCGCCGAGCGAATCGTCCACGAGGCCAAGAAGTCCGGCGGCGGCGACTTCGTCCAGCAGGTCGCCTGCGAACTGCCGTTGCAGGCCATCGCCGAACTGCTGGGCGTCCCGCAGTCCGACCGCGGCAAGCTGTTCGAGTGGTCGAATCAGATGATGAGCTACGACGATCCGAGCGTCGGCGGTAACCACATGACCGCCACGGCCGAGATCATGGGCTACGCCTGGAATCTCGCCGAGGAGCGGCGCAAGTGCCCGGCCGACGACATCGTCAGCCAGCTGGTCACCGCCGACATCGACGGTGAGGCACTGGGTTCCGAGGAGTTCGCCTGGTTCGTGATCCTGCTCGCGGTGGCGGGCAACGAGACCACCCGCAACGCCACCACCCACGGCATGAAGGCCTTCCTGGACTTCCCCGACCAGTGGGAGCTCTACCGCGAGCAGCGGCCGGGCACCGCGCCCGACGAGATCGTGCGCTGGGCCACCCCGGTCATCGCGTTCCAGCGAACGGCGTTGTCCGACACCGAGATCGGCGGTCAGGCGATCCGCGCCGGACAGCGGGTCGGGCTGTTCTACGCCTCCGCCAACTTCGACGAGGACCACTTCACCGATCCGTTCCGCTTCGACGTGCTGCGGAACCCGAACCCGCACGTCGGATTCGGCGGTACCGGCACGCACTACTGCGTGGGCGCCAACCTGGCGCGGCTGCAGCTGGACCTGATCTTCAACGCCGTCGCCGACGTGATGCCGAACCTGCGGCAGTTGTCCGATCCGGTGCGGCTACGCTCGGGGTGGTTGAACGGAATCAAGAGCTGGCAGGTTGCCTACGAATGAGCTGCACACCGATGGGCCCGGCATGACGACACCCGGGCGCCGGGGCCGGATGCCCGCCGTCAGCGACGCGGACATCCGGCGGGTCGCGCGTGCCCTGCTGGTGGAACAGGGCCCCGAGGCGGTGACCCTGCGCGCGATCGCGCGCAGCCTGGGCATCACCGCACCCGCCCTGTACCGCTACTACGCCTCCCGCGACGAACTGGTCGGCACGCTGCGCAGCGATATCTGCGCCGATCTCGCGGCGGAACTGGCGGCCGACCTCACCGCGCTGCCCGACGACGGCGTGGTGCAACTGTTCGCCATCTGCAAGGGTTTCCGGCAGTGGGCGCTGCGGCACGCCCGGGAGTTCACGCTGGTGTTCGCCTCGCCCGCCGGCGACAACCCCAGTGCCATGCGGCAATTCGACGAACCGTTCGGCCGGGTGTTCCTGGGCGCGGCCGGGCGGCTGCTGGCCGCCTACGACATCGTCACCCCGGCGCCGGAGGCGATTCCGCAGGGGCTGCGCGAGGATCTGGTGAAGTTCCAGTCCGAACTGCTGGCCGTCCTCGGCGAGGAGGGCCCCGACTTCCCGGCCGAGAAGCTGGATCTGGGCGTCACCTATCTGATGATCCAGTTCTGGGCCCGGTTGTACGGGCATGTCACCCTCGAGGTGTTCGGCAATTATCCGATGCCGCTGGGCGATCCGGACGCGTTGTTCGACGCGACGCTGGTCGATCTGGCCCGCAGCATCGGACTGGCCGGGTCCTGACCCCTCAGAGCAGCGCCGTGTTGCGGGTGGCGGGCAGCGCCAGCGCGACCGGGATCGCGACCGTGGCCAGCGCGATCAGGCCCCACGCGGTCTGATGCAGCGCGACCACCGGTCCGTGCCGGACCGCTGCGCTCGCGTACCAGCTCGCGACGCCGCCGACGCCGAACGATCCGGCGATGCGCTGCCAGATGCTGAACAGCGTGTTGGCGTCGGCCAGCCGCTCGGGCCGCAGCGGCTGCACCAGCACCGCGAGCAGCGGCGTGATCACCAGGCCCACCGAGACCGACCGCGCGGCCAGGATGGTGGCGGTGACCGCGATCGGGGTGTGCGCGCCGATCGCTAGCATCGCCGCGCTCGCCACCGCGAGGACCGTGAATCCCGCGAATACGGTGGTGCGCACCGAAATCCGGGTCAGCACCCGCTGCCCCAGCACCGTGCCGAGGCCGGTGAGGATGCCCTGCGGCAGCATCGCCAGACCGGTCACCAGCGCCGAATGTCCCTGCGCCGTCTGCAGGAACACCGGGAGCAGGAAGACCGCGGCGAAGGTGACGATCGAGGCCGCCGCGCAGAGGCACAGGGCGAGAACGGAACTGCGATACCGGGCGACGCTCAGGTCCAGGGCCGGATGTTCCCGGCGGCCGGCCCAGCCCGTGTAGGCGAGCAACAACGCCGCGCCGACGGCGATCGGCACCCAGGCGCCCGGCGCCGACCAGCCGTGTTCCCCGCCGCGGCCGGTGCCGTAGAGCAGGGCCGTCAGCCCCGCCGCCAGCATCGTCAGCCCGACCGGATCGAATCGCACCCCGGCGGTGCGGCCGGGGGCCAGCGCGGGCGGGATCCGCAGCGCGGCCAGGACGGCGAGCAGGCCCAGCGGCGCGTTGATCAGGAAGATCGCCCGCCAGCCCACGCTGCCGATCAGCGCGCCGCCCACACTGGGCCCGAGCGCGGGGCCGAGGAACAACAGCATCCCGCCGATCGGCGACATGGACCGGGTCGCGCCGCCGTTGCCGAGCAGCATACTCATCGCCAGCGGCACCAGCGGCGCACCCGAAAGCCCTTGGCACACACGGGCTCCCACCAGGAAGCCGATGGTCGGGGCGAGCGCGCACGCCACCGAGGCGAGGGTGAACAGCAACAGCGCCGTCCGGTACACCGGCAGCGTCCCGAACCGCCGGGCCAGATACGAGGTGGCGGCCAGGCCCGCACCCATGGCCAGCAGATATCCGCTGACCGTCCAGCCCACGGCGGTCAGATCGGTGTGCAGCCGCGCCGCGATCGGCGCCACCGCCACGTTCACGATGCTGGAGTCCAGCATGGACAGCAGCGGCCCGGCCAGCAGCGCGTACTGGGTGACCGGGCCGAGGCGCGGCGCGGTCGCGGTGGTGGTCGTCACGATTCCCCTTCCGGCAGTACCGGTTCGGTGTGCGCGTGGCGGCGCAGCTGCGCCAGCCACACCAGTTCGGCCTCGCCGCGGCGGACCATCTCCGCCGCGATCCGGCGGCCCCATTCCGCGGGTGTGGTGCGCGCGGCCTGGCCGCGCACCTGCTCCAGCTGCCGGCGCACCGCCGCCTCGCGGACGTCCAGCACCCGGAGCCGCTCCGGCACCGTCAGCATCGCGAAATGTGCCGCGCGCGTAAGGAATTCCGCTTCGTCACCGGCCTGATCGGCCGGCAGCTCGGCCAGCAGGTCCTGCAACAGCTCCCGACCGGTCGAGGTCAGCGTGTAGACGTGCCGGACCGGCCGGCCCGGAACCTGTTCCGATTCCTTGGTGACGGCGCCGGCCTCCTCGAACCGCCGCAGGGCCGGGTACAGCGCGTTGTTGTTCAGCACCACCCCGGTGTTCTCCTCCACGTGCTTGCGCAGGTCGTACCCGTGGGCCGGGCCGCGCATGAGATGCCGCAGGATCAGCACTTCGACATAGGACACTAGTCCACCGTAACCTATGTTCAGCTGGAATAGCCAGGTCCGGCCCGCCTTTCCCGGAGCGGCACGCCACGACCATCGACTCGCCCGACTGCACGGAACCGCACCACCGATCGCGGTACGGTTGCGCGGAACAACGCGGAAGCGCCGCAGCCCGCGGGAGAGGACGGCACCGAGTGGATGCGCCGAAGGTCGTGCACGCCGTCGAGATCGCGAGCCTGCCGGAACTGGTCTGGGTCGCGCTCACCGATGCCGAGGTGACCGGACGGTACCGGGATCGCCGCACGGTCGCCGACTGGGAACGCGGCGGCGTCTGGCGGCAACAGCGCCGCGACGGCACCGCCGACTTCCTCGGCACGATCCTCGAGATCGACCGCCCCCGCCGCTTCGTGCACACCTGGGCCCGGCCCGGGGAGACCGGCGCCGCCGAGCGCACCTCGGTGGTCGAGGTCGACATCGCGCTCAGCGGCCTGCGCGTCCGCGTCACCGTCACCCACCGCGACCTCCCCGACGACCAGCTCGACGAGGCCGCCCGCATCTGGACCCGCCTGCTCACCGACCTGCGGACCTACCTGGAATCCGGCCTCCCCCTCGACTGACCGGCCGTCGGCCGCCGAACCATCCGAAAGTTGGATGCCGCTCGGTCGGTCCGGGCCGTATGGTCGGATGTGAAGTTAGGTAACCCAAACTCACCGCCGCGCGAGACGAGAGCGAACATGCCCGAGACCATCGAAACCGTTCCGTTCTCCACGCAGATCCGCACCGCCACCGCGCAACAGCACGCCGACGCCGAGAACTCCACGTTCATGGGCGATCTGCTCGGCGGAGCGCTGGGAGTGGAGGCCTTCTACCGCTACACCGGGCAGCTGTGGCACGTGTACCGCGCGCTCGAGGCGCACTGGGACACCCTCGCCGCCGATCCGGTCGCCGGGCGGTTCGTCCGGCCCGAGCTGGCCCGGCTCGCGGCGCTCGCGGAGGATCTGGCCCATCTCGGCGGGCCGGACTGGCGCGAGGGGATCGCCCCGCTGCCGTCGACCGCCGAGTACGCCGCGCGGATCGAGGAGTGCGCGCGGACCTGGCCCGCCGGTTACGTCGCCCATCACTACACCCGGTATCTCGGCGATCTGTCCGGCGGGCAGGTCATCCGCGGCACCGCGGAGAAGTTGTGGCAGTTGCCGAAACGGGGTGACGGCGTGCGGTTCTACGTCTTCGACCACATCCCGAATCCGGCCGCCTTCAAGCGGGAGTACCGCGTCCTGCTGGACGAGCTGCCCGTCGACGACCTGGAACGGCAGCGGGTGCTCGGGGAGTGCCGCAACGCCTTCACGCTGAACACCGCCATGTTCCGGGAGCTGGCCGCCGAGTTCCCGGTGCGCCGCGAGGGGTGAGCGCCGGGACTCGGAACGGTTGCGCCGGTGCGGAGTTCACCTGTCCGTAGCGCGGGCGCCAACGCGGTCTGCCAGAGTCTGTAGACATGAACGTTCGCTGTCGTCTGGTAGCCGCGTGTGCCGCGGTGGCAGGGCTGCTGCTGGTCGCCGGCTGCGGCGGATCCGACGGAACGGGGGCGTCCACCACCCCCGCGCCGCCGGGGACGGTGCCGCTGATCTCGACCGACAACCTGCCCGCCGCCCGATCCGGCGAGGTCCATCTGTTCGGGATCAACGATCTGCACGGAAATCTGCAGCCGCCCACCGGAACCAACGGGCACGTCGGTACCTACGCCGCGGGCGGGGCGGCGTATCTGGCCGCGCACCTGGCGAAGCTGAAGGCGAAATATCCGGACAGCGCGGTACTCTCGGCCGGCGACAACGTCAGCGCCAGCCCGCTGGTCTCCGCGCTGTTCCACGACGAGCCCGCCATCGACTTCCTGAACTCGATCGGCACCGCCGCGTCCTCGGTCGGCAACCACGAATTCGACCACGGCGTACCGGAATTGACGCGGTTGCAGCGCGGCGGCTGCGCACCCGACGGCTGCTCCCCCGGCGAGCCGTTCCGCGGCGCGAGCTTTCCCTACCTGGCCGCCAACGTCACCGACGGCAACGGGCAGTTGCCGCCCGGACTGAAGGCGTCGACCGTGCTCACCGTCGGCGGGCACAAGATCGGGGTCGTCGGCGTCGTCACCCCCGACACCGTGAACATCGTGATGCCGCAGGGCATCCAGGGCTTCCACTTCGGCGACGAGGTCGACGCGATCAACAAGGCGGTGCCGCAACTGCGCGCCGAGGGCGCCGAGACCGTGGTGGCGCTGCTGCACGACGGCGGCAGCCAGCAGACCCACGGCGGTCCGGTCGACTACAACGCCTGCGCCGACATCTCCGGCAACGTGACCACGCTCGCGCAGCGGGTGGATCCCGCGGTGCGGGTGCTGATCACCGGTCACACGCACCAGGCGTACAACTGCACCATCGCCGGGAAGGTGGTCACCCAGGCCTCCTCCTACGGCCGCCTGATCAGCGACATCACGTTGCGCTTCCACGACGGCACGGTGGACGCCTCGGCGGTGAACCGGGTGGTCACCCACGACATCACCGCCGATCCGGCGGCCGCGAAACTGGTCGACTTCTTCGCGGCCCAGGCCGAGCCGCGCGCGAAGCGGGTGATCGGCGACTCCGCCGGACCGCTGCCGATGGAACCGGCGCCGGCGGGTGACTCCCCGCTCGGCGACGTGATCGCGGACGCGATGCTGTCGGCGATGGCGCCGGCGCAGGCGGTGGCCGCCTTCATGAATCCCGGTGGGGTGCGGGCGGATCTGACCGGCGGGGCGATCACCTACGAACAGGCCTATACGGTGCAGCCGTTCGGCAACGCGGTGGTCACCGTGCGGCTGTCCGGCGATCAGATCGTGAATCTGCTGGAACAGCAATGGAACAACGTCAGCAAGCCGGGCGTGCTGTCCGTCGCCGGGATCACCTACGCCTACGACGACGCGGCGCCGGCCGGGCACAAGGTGGTGCCGGGCAGCGTCCACATCGGCGGGCAGCCGTTGAATCCGGCTGCCTCGTACCAGGTTTCGACGAACAACTTCCTCGCCGCCGGGGGTGACGGCTTCACCGTGTTCACCCAGGGCAGCCAGACCGCGGTCGGCCCGACCGATCTCGACGCCCTCGAGTCCTATCTGCAGACCCGGGGATCGGTCCAGCCGCCGTCGGGCCGGATCGAGCGCCGCTGACCGGCCGGGCCGGCCGCGACCGGCTCACAGCCGATCGGCGGTGAAATTGGCGGCGGCGCGGATGCTGTCACCGTAGGCGACCACGTGCGCCGCCGGATCCAGGCCGCCCGCGCACACCGGATCGCCCGGGGCGCACCAGTTTCCGGTGCGCCCCAGGTATGGGCCGGGCACGCTCCAGCCGCCGAGGCGCATCGGATCGCCGAACAGCAGCACCGCCACCACCCGGTCGCCGAGGTCGCCGGACAGCCGGACCCCGCCCGGAACGTCCGCGGTGACACCGGTACCCAGCGCGGTGTGCACCACCGCCGCGCCCTGCGAATAGCCGGCCAGCACGAAGCGCTGCGCCGGACAGGCCGCCACCCGGGATGCCATGTGCGCCACCAGATCCGCGCTGCCCGCGCCCACCGAATACACATCCGTCAGATCCGCCGGATAGTTCACCCGATACCCGGCGACACCGACGGGCAATCGTTCTCGCAGCGCGGCGAACAGTGGATCGCCCACCGCGCTGCCGAGATATCCCGGCTCCTGGGTCCCCCTGGCCACCACCACCTCCACCGCCGCGCAACTCTGCGCCTCGGCCCGTGGAGCGGGGTACAGCAGACCGGCCGTGACCACGGCCGCCGCCACCCCGGCGATACGCCATTTCCTGGACGGCAACACCTTTCGGTCGCTCATCGTTCTCACCTACTCACGCCGTTGTGAGCGGCTCGACCCTCGCCCTCGACGACGGTCCGGAGCCGACAAGGCCCAAGGTAAGTGCGGTTCCCGGGGGCGGCAACGCGCCTGCGGGAGGTATATCCAATTGCCGCGCAACCGTATCCGGACGGAGTACCGGGGCGACCGGCAGTAAACCTGGGGCGTTCCCGGAATCAGGTGCAGGTCGGTGCGGGCGCCGCCTTCGGATCCGGCCCGGCCGGGGCGGGCGGCGGCGAACCCTCGTAGAGCGCAATCCCGGTGTGCTGCACCCGTCCCGGCGACAGCACGATGCCCGGCACCTGGACCTGATGCCCGTCGGTATCGGTCACCACGGCGGTGAACGGGCCCGATCCGGCCCCCGACGACGTGAACCAGTTGTCGATCCCCCGGGTGAGGGTGTGGGTGGCGCCGCCGGCGGTGGCCCGAATCTCCACCCGGCTCACCGGATTTCCGGTCTCCGCGACGAGCAGGCCGAGCCAGTCGGACGAGGAGCCGCTCTCCACCCGGTACATCAGATCCGGCGCCGGATTCGGATTGTGCACGCGCGCCACCCGGACGTCGGCGACCCCGGCGGTGCGGTTCGCGATCCGGCCGAAGGCCGCGGTGCTCACGTCGTATTGGTGTGCGGCACAGCCGGGACACCGATCGACCACCACCGCGCGCACCGACCCCAGCGGGCCGGTGAGATCCATGGTGGCGCCGCACAGCGCACCACCGTCGAATTCGTCGGTGGGCAGGCCGACGTAGAAGCCGTCGGCGGGCAGATCCGGGAACGAGCAGGCCGGCTCACCGGTCCCGAGCGCGAAGTACCGCGCCTGCCGCACCACCGCCGCGTCCACGTGCTCGGCATCCGGAACCGACTGTGCCACCGGGGTTCTCACCGCACCGGCGGCTTTCGCGAGCGGCGGATTCGACGTGACGTGGCAGGCCGCCTGCGCCGGCAGCAACATCCACACCACGGCCGCCACGATCCCGGCGACCACCAGCGTGGTCCACAGCCACGGTCGTACCGCTCGAACGTGCTCGTCCCGCGCCACCCGATGCATCGGCCACACCTCCGTCGCGTCACCCGCCATTTCCCGTTCGATGCTGTTCCGTACGGCACTGTTCCGGACAGCAATTTCCGTTCAGCAAAGCAGCACAACCCCGGACGTATGGGGTGAATAGACAGGTCGGAGCGGTTTACTCGGCGTGTCTACGGCGTGTCAGGTATCAGTACCGCCGCACCGGCAAACTTCCCGTGAGCCAGATCGGACAGCGCGCGATCGGCCGCGGCGAGCGGGTACGGATGGACGGTCACCTCGAGCCGGTGCGCACCGGCGAAGGCCAGGAATTCCCGTGCGTCCGCGCGGGTGTTGGCGGTCACCGAGCGAATCTCGCGCTCCTGGAACAGATGTCGCTGATAGTTCAGCGAGGGGATATCGCTGAGATGGATACCGGCGATCGACAGCACCCCGCCGCGGTCCAGCGCCTCGAGCGCCGGCAACACCAGGTCACCCACCGGCGCGAACAGGATCGCCGCGTCCAGCGCCACCGGCGGCGGATCGGCGGCGCCCTGGGCCGAGGCCGCGCCGAGGGCCAGCGCCAGCTCCCGCGCACCCGGATCCCGGGTCATCACGTGTACCTCGGCGCCGCGGGCCAGCGCCACCTGTGCGGCCAGATGCGCGCTGCCGCCGAAGCCGTAGATCCCGAGCCGCCCGCCGTCGGGCAGCGCGGCCCGTCGCAGCGCCCGATACCCGATGATGCCCGCGCACAGCAGCGGGGCCAGTTCGGCATCGGAGTACCCGGCCGGCAGCGGATGCGCGTAATCCGCGGGCACGACGGCGAATTCGGCGTAACCGCCGTCGGCGTCCCAGCCGGTGTACCGCGAATTCGGGCAGAGGTTCTCGGCGCCGCGCAGGCAGTACCGGCACGTCCCGCAGGTGTGGCGCAACCAGGCGATCCCCACCCGGTCCCCGGGTTCGGCCCGCACGCCGGGCCCGGCCGCCACCACCTCCCCGACCACCTCGTGCCCGGGGATCACCGCCGGCCGGTGCACCGGCAGATCACCCTCGGCCACATGCAGATCCGTGCGGCAGACCCCGCACGCGCGCACCCGGACCAGCAGCTCCCCCGCCGCGGGTGCGGGCACCGGCGCGCGCACCCGCGCCAGCGGCCCGGCGCCGATCGGCCCGGGCCGCCGCACCCGCCAGGCCGTCATCTCGCGCGGTGTGTCCGAGAAACCCACTGCCACACCCCTTTTCAGCGTACCGGCCGCCGGGTCACGGTCATTCCGCGGGCAACTCCAGGCCCTCCGCGGCGGCCTTGGCCGCCACCTCCTCGGGAAAGATGTTGCGGAACAGGTAGAGATCCTGCCCGAGCCGCCAGCCCGGGGCCAGCGCCTTGGCGTAACGCTCGAAATAGGCCAGCTGCTTACCCATCAGGATCAGCTGTTCCGGCCCGGACGCGTTGCGGCGCTTGCCGAATTCGACCAGCCGGGCCGCCACCTTACCCATGTCGAGATTGGCCAGCTGCCCGGCCAGTACCGGGGCCAGCGCGGTGGCCAGCTGCCGGCCGATGGTGGCGTCGTCGCCGGCCTCGGCATCGACCATGTCCAGTTCGCGCAGCGCCCGCGCGACCGGGCGGAAATCCCCGTCGATCGCGCTCGCGTGGAACAGCGCGGCGACGAAATCGCGCCAGGGACCGGCCATCCGGCCCACGATGCCGAAGTCCAGCATCGCCGCGCGACCGTCCTCGAGCAGCCAGAGATTACCGGCGTGCACGTCGCCGTGGAACATGCCGTGCGTGATCAGGCTCTCCAGCCACGCCTTCACCAGGCGGCGGATCAGCAGCTCCGGATCCGGGTGGACCAGCCGGATGTCGTCGAAGCGGTCCAGCGGCATACCGCGCATCCGCTCCATGCACAGCACCCGCGGGCCGCAGTACTCCCAGAACACCTCGGGCACCGTGACGTGGGTGTTGTCGCCGAAGGAGGTCAGATTGGCCCGGGCGCGGGCCTGATTCTCCGCCTCGTTGCGGAAGTCCAGCTCCGCCATGGTGGTCTCGTACAGGTCGCGCACCACGCCCTGGGCGTTGGCGACCCGCGCGTTCTCCGACCGCTTCTCCAGCAGACCGGCCAGCCGGTAGGCGGCGCGCAGATCCACGATCATGCGGCGGGCGATATCGGGCCGCTGCACCTTCACCACGGCCTCGCGGCCGTCGAGCAGGACGCAGGCGTGCACCTGGGCCACCGAGGCCGCCGACAGCGGCCGGTCGTCGAATTCGCGGAACAGCTCCCCGATCGGCCGGCCCAGATCGGCCTCGATGGTGGCGCGGGCGGCGATCGCCGGGAACGGCGGTACGTCGTCCAGGCAGCGCAGGCAGGCGTCGGCCAGTTCCTTCGGGAACGCACCCGGCGAGGAGGCGATGAGCTGCCCGAGTTTGACGAACATCGGGCCGAGGGTCTCGAAACCGTCGACGGTGCCGTCGGCCATCGCCAATCGGCGCCGGCGCCCGGCGAAACCACCGCGCGCCACGATCCGTCTGGTGATGTTGCCGCCGAGCACCCCGGCGATCGCCGCGGTGCGCCGCCGCTCCGCGAAACCGAACTTCTCCAGCGCCGGGCGCAGCACCGTCGGCACGGTCTCCGTCCGGACCGCCGCCGCCGTCACCGGTCACCCGCCCGGCCGCCGGTCCCTGTTCCCGCCTCTGTCCGAATCCGACTCTGCACCGCTGACGACCGCCTTGTCCTCGTTGTTCCGAAAGCCAACGTCCGAATGCCGCCGATCCACTGTCGTCGACCCGAGCACGACCGGCATATCACCCACCGGCCCCGAAGCACAGAGTGTACGACGAGATCGCCGGTTGATCCGCCGCCGCGACCGTGTCCGCGTGCCCGGCCCGCCGGACGCGGCCGCGGCGGCACCTCTCACAGCGAGCCGCCACCGCCGAGCAGCCAGGGGTTGGACGTGCAGACCAGATTCGGATTCTGTTGCGGATCAAGGGTGTTCAGGATGATCGAGAGCACCCGCGGCGAGTACATCAGCGTGAGGTGATCGGACAGATCCTGGTCGCAGCCGTCCTGGAGGGTGATGTTGCGGACCGTCGCGCCGGGCCCCGGCTGCAGGAAGGTCAGGTCGTACGGGGTGGTGATCTCGTCGTAGCGGGTGCCGACCACGGTGTAGTCCACGCCCGGCACGGTGTCGCCGCCGTCGTTGAGCTGATTCACGAAATCGGACCCGACGGTCTGCTGAATCCCGGAGTGGCCCACGAAGATCTCCACCAGGCCCAGTACATCGATGCCGAAATTGTTGATCGCGCGGCCGAGCGCGCCGATCCCGACCAGCGTGGTGCCGTGGTTGGTCGCGCCGAAGGTGATCTCGCGGTGCACCTTCGCCGCGCCGCCGTCGAACTTCAGGTACCACCGCGACATCGGCCCGCCCTGCGAATGCGCGACCAGATCCACCCGCGGCGCCCCGGTGGCGCCGAGCACCTTGTCGACGAACGCCGACAGTTGCTGCGCCGAATCCTGGATGAGGTCCGTCCCGTAGGCGCCCGGCAGCACCGACCCGAGGCCGCCGCCCTGCGGCAGGTCCGAGCGGCCGTAGTCGAAGGTGAACACGCAGAACCCGGCCGCGGCGATCGGCCCGCTGACGAAGGCGAAGTTGTCGTAGGCGTTCTCCCAGGTGCCGTGCACCAGCACCACCGGCTCCGGATGCGCCGCCGTCGGCTTGCAGTTCCAGTCGTTCGCGCCCGGGGGCGCCACATCCGGATGGAACAGCGCGTAGCCGAAGGCCGCGAGGAAGGCCGTCTGGGCCGGTCCGGTGCCGACCGTATCGGTGGAGCGCCCGCCCGCGGATCCCGAACTGGACCCGGAACCGCCGTAGCAGTTGCCCGATCCGTTCCCGGAGCCGGCGCCGCTGCCCGAGGTGCACGCGGAACCGGTACCGGCGATCGGATGCGAATCCGGATTCTTCGCGCCCTGCGCGATGTAGTCGACGAGCTGCTGCTCCGGATCGGCCGCGGTGAGCGGCATCGGGTCCGCATGCGCGCCGACGGTGGCGAATCCCGCGGCCAGCACCGCGGCCCCCGCGAGGACGGCCGCGCGCAACGGCCGGCGGCGGATGGTGTGTGTCATTCTTCGAGCCCTCCTGCGAACCACGATGTTCCCCGTTCCGGATGCCGGTCCTCCGGCGTTCCGGCTCCCGGAATGGCGCTCACGCTAGAACGGTGGCGAACCGGTCACGGCCGGTCTCGGCCGAACGCTTCGAAAGCTCACGAGCCCCGGCGAATCACGGTGGTGAGAAGCTACAAGCGGGCCCACACGAAAACACCGCGGTTCGCAATATTGCGAACCGCGGTGTCGAATCACAGTTTTATCACGACGGAATTGTTCCGGGCCACGGGACAATTCCGCCCGCGTCGGCCGCCGACCGGCTCAGACGCGCACGCCGGCCCTCCTCCGCTCGAGGTGGTCGGTGCGCTCGCGCCGGCCCAGCACCCGTTCCCGCTGCGCCTCGAAGCGCCGGGCCTTGTCCTCCAGATCGTCGAGGTAGGCCGCGAGCCGGTCGCGGGCCTGTTCGCCGGGACCGGTCAGATCGGTGCGCTCGAAGACGTTCCAGCTGCGCAGCACCGGGCGGATCACCACGTCGAGGTGCTGCCGCAGGTCGTAGATGCCGTGCTTGGCCAGGATCACCGCGTTGCGCCGGAAGTTGGGCTGGGTGAGGCCCGGCATCTGGAACCGGGTGACGACCTCGGTGATCGCCCGCATCATGTCGTCCGGGCACAGGTCCAGGATCGCCGCGGACATGCTGCGGTAGAAGATCATGTGCAGGTTCTCGTCCGCGGCGATCCGCTGCAGCATGCGCTCGGCGATCGGCTCACCGCAGGCGCCGCCGGTGTTGCGGTGGCTGATCCGGGTGGCCAGCTCCTGGAACGTCACGTACGCAACGCCTTTCAGCAGCTGCGGCCCGTCCGGACTGGCGATGCCGGTGGTCATGTGGGTCATCCGAGCCTGCTCGAGGGCCACCGGATCCACCGCGCGGGTGACCACCAGATAGTCGCGCATGACGATGGAGTGCCGGTTCTCCTCGGCGGTCCACCGGCCCACCCAGGTGCCGAAAGCGCCGTCGAAGCCGAAGGTTCCGGCGATCTCGCGGTGGTACGAGGGCAGATTGTCCTCGGTGAGCAGATTGGTGACCATCGCGATCCGGGCCACCTCCGACAGCCGCGACTGGCCCGGTTCCCAGTCCGTGCCCCCCATCGCGGCGAAGTTGCGGCCGTCGTCCCACGGCACGTAGTCGTGGGGATTCCAGGGTTTGGCCTTCCCGATGTGTTCGTCGAGGAGGCGGGCGGCGACCGGTTCCAGCTCGAGGAGCAGGTCCCCGTCGGTCAGGCCAGAAGTCACGCAAGCTCCTTATATCCGAGAGTCGGTTATCAGATCGAGGGCGAGCAGCGCCAGGCTGGCGCGCGAGATCCCGGCCGGATGGCTCAAATCCACTCCGGCGAGTCGTTCGACTCGCCGCATCCGATGCGACACACTGTTCGGGTGGATCTCCAGCCGGCGGGCGGCGGCCTTGCGGTCCAAACCTGAATCGAGATAGATCCTCAGGGTTTCCAGCAGGTCGGGGTGGGGTGCCAGCGGTCCGAGCAGGGCCGCGAGGTGTTCGCGGGCGGGCCCGGGCCTGGTGAGCTGATACTCCACCGCCAGGTCGGCCAGCCGGTACAGCCCCGGCGGACGGCCCAGGGAGCGTACCAGGTCCAGCAGTTCGCGGGCCTGCCCGACGAGTTCGGGGATCCGCTCGGTATCGCCGTCCACGACGGCCGCGGTCAGCGGCACCGACGCCGCCTCCGACAGCACCTCGACCGTATCCGCGGTCATCCGCTGCGCGCCCAGCCGGGCGGTGGACGTCTCGTCGCGGGGATCCAGCGGTACCAGCACGATGCCGCCGTCGATCGACAGCAGCGACAGCGCGCGCGAACCCAGTGTCGGGGCCAGCGCGCTCTGCAACCGGCGCAACTTCCGCCGCGCCGCCGATTCCGGATTGCCGTGCCCGTCCCGCTCCCCCGGATGCGGCGGGATCGCCAGTGCCACAACCTGATACGCGGGTGCGACGCCGATACCGGTGCGCTGGGCCAGCGCCGTGCGGCCGTGCCCGCTGAGCAGTGCCGTGACCAGGGTCTGCGCGGCGGTCTGATGATGCCGGGCGGACTGCCGGTGTTCGTCCAGATAGGCCGCGGTCGCGGCGACGGTGACCGTCTCCAGCAGCCGCAGCGCCGCGTCCACGAGTCCGGGCAGTTCGTCCGGACGCCGGCGTTCGGCGGCTATTTCGGCCAGTTCCCCGCGGACCGTCTCGTGCAGGGTGCGCAGCACGATGTCCAGGTCGATCCCCTCGCGCGCCCATTGCGCGGCCCGGCCGACCAGGTCCACGGTGACGGCGGCGTCGGGCTCCTCACTCGCGCCCGCGACCAGCGCGAGGCAGCCGCGCAGCGCGGCGGGCAGGCCCGCATCGCCGCCGGCCTGTTCCCCCGGCCGGAACCGGTCGGCGAGGGCGGCCTCCGGCAGCCGCGGCACGAGCCGCGCGGCAGCCGGGTGGATCGAGCCGTTCCCGGCCGTACGCAGCGGCCGCGTGCGGCCCAGTACCGGTGCTGATCGTGTCATCGCCGATCACCTCTGACTCTGTTCCAAGCGCGGTACCTGAATGCGCCGGAAGAGGGATTCGGTCTCGCACCACAGCGGGCGGGTCCGGCGCGTGCGACCAGTCGATGAGCGTGGCGCCGACCGCGCATCCACCGGCGCCACGCTCGAGATATAACGCTACGGAGACGGAAAGGGCCCGTCACCGGCATCCGGACATAACGATGAGAATTCTCAAACCGGATACGCGCCGATTCGGGGCGGCCCACAAAATCGCTCGAAGCGAAAACCGGGCCTGTTTCGGCGCGAATTCCGCGGGTTATTCCGTAACGGGCCCCCGGGGTCCGGACGATGACTGGTTGCACAGACCACGAACCGGTAACGTACGGAGGTGGTGCCGACCCTGGCACCCGCGACCGGACGGATGGCCGCGGCGGTACGGAAAGGCATCAGCGAGCTATGACGGGCACGGCCGAGAAGCTGCAGGAACTGCGCAAGCTCCTCGAGGTCGCAGAGGAAC
This sequence comes from Nocardia sp. BMG111209, assembly GCF_000381925.1. Classification (NCBI taxonomy): domain Bacteria; kingdom Bacillati; phylum Actinomycetota; class Actinomycetes; order Mycobacteriales; family Nocardiaceae; genus Nocardia; species Nocardia sp. BMG111209. Next base: position 839,327 of record NZ_KB907307.1, on the reverse strand, counting down.
CGGCGGGTCAGGCCGGGATCGACAAGCGGCGGAGCAAGGGTATCCCCAGCGCTCGCGAACGGGTCCGGATGCTGCTGGACAAGGGCACCTTCGTCGAGACCGGCGCGCTGATGCGCCAGCCGGGCTCCGAGAACGCCTTCTACGGCGACGGCGTGGTCACCGGTCGCGGCTACATCGACGGCCGCCCGGTGGTGGTCATCGCGCACGACCAGACCGTCTACGGCGGTTCGGTCGGTGAGATGTTCGGCCGCAAGGTCTCCGCGGCGATGGAGTTCGCCTACGAGAACGCCTGCCCGGTCGTCTGCATCAACGACTCCGGCGGCGCCCGCATCCAGGACGCGGTCACCTCGCTGGCCTGGTACGCGCTGATGTGCCGCTGGCAGGGCGAATTGTCCGGTTATGTGCCGATGGTCGCGGTCATGCTCGGCAAATGCGCGGCCGGTTCGGTGTACGGCCCGGTGAATATGGACATTCTGGTCGCGACGGACAATTCGTATATGTTCGTCACCGGCCCCGACGTCATCAAGGCGGTCACCGGCGAGGACATCAGCGCCGAGGAGCTGGGCGGCGCGGCGGTGCAGGCCCGCGACGGCCTGCTGCACGCCGTCACCCACACCGAACAGGAAGCGTTCGACTGGGTGCGCAAGTACCTGAGCTACCTGCCGTCGAGCTGCCTGGAGCAGCCGCCGCTGATCAACCCGGGCCTGGAGCCCGAGACCACCGCGCACGACCTCGAACTGGACTCGATCATCCCGGACGCCGACAAGTCCGGATACGACATGCACGAGATCCTGCTGCGGATCTTCGACGACGGCGACTTCCACGAGGTCGGCGCGGGCAACTCGCAGAACCTCATCACCGGTTTCGCGCGGGTCGACGGCCGGGCCGTCGGCGTGATCGCCAATCAGCCGCTGGTGCTCGGCGGCGCGCTCGACGCGCAGTCCGGCGACAAGGCCGCCCACTTCATCCACATCTGCGACGCGTACCACATCCCGCTGGTCTTCGTGGTCGACACCCCGGGCGTGCTGCCCGGCGTCGAGGAGGAGCGCAACGGTGTCATCAAGAAGGGCGGCCGGTTCTTCCGGGCCCTGATCGACGCCACCGTCCCGATCGTCACGCTCGTGGTCCGCAAGGCGTACGGCGGCGGCTACGCGGTCATGGGCTGCAAGCAGCTCGGCGCCGACATCAGCCTGGCCTGGCCCACCGCCCGCATCGCGGTGATGGGCGCGGAGGGCATGGTCAGCATCGTCGGCCGCCGGCAGCTGGCCGCGGTGCCGGCGGAGCAGCGCGAGACGGTCAAGCAGCAGATGATCGACTTCTACAACGCCACCGTCGCCACCCCGTGGATCGCGGCCGAGCGCGGCTACATCGACGCGGTGATCGAACCGTCGCAGACCCGGCTGGAGCTGCGCAAGGCGTTGCAGGTGCTGCGCGACAAGCAGGCGGTCCGCAAGTCCAATCCGCGCAAGCACAGCATCGTCCCGCTCTGATCGCCGGTGCGGGCGCCGGACGGCTCAGCACTCGTCCGGCGCCGGCACCCCTTGCAGTCGCTGGTCCAGCCAGCTGATCGCGCCCGGATATCCGACGACGCCCGCGATCACGTGTTCGCCGAACACGCTGCGGTACACCGCGGTCGCGCCGAGTGCGCACTGCTGCCGGAACAGGTTGCGCGCGCCCGAGGCCGGGATCCAGAACTCCTGCTCGCCGTTGTAGATGTACAGCGGCACAGTCGATTTCATATCGGCCATGGCGGTGATCCGGTAGATCTCCGCCGCGACCGCGCCGTGCAGCGGATCGGGGACGTCGGCGGCCAGGTCGATGGGCAGCTGCAGCAGGCCGGGAACCGCGAAGATGCTGCCGCAGGTGTCCTTCAGCGGCGATACCGCCGCCCAGCGGGCCAGATTGTTCATCTCGGCCAGGATCTCCGGACGCTCCCGGCCGACGCCGAAGGTGGCGGCCAGGAAGAACCCGGCGGCGAGGTTGGCGTTCATGCTGCGGCCCAGCAGTTCGTAGTCCGCGGGCACGCCGCCGAGTGCGGCGCCGACCACCACATCGGCCAATTCCGGTGCGTACGAACCGATCAGGGCGACCGCGCCGCGGGTGGCGATCGCGCCGCCGGAGTATCCGGTCATGCCGAACCGGCTGTCGGCCAACTCACCCGAGGGCAGTTGCCGCACCGCGCGGATCGAATCCAGGACGGCGTGACCCGCCACATACGGCTCCGCATAGGCCATCCGCGGGCCCTCGTGATCGGGGATCAGCACCGCGTACCCCCGCCACACCGCCAATTGCGTGGTGGGCGGCAGGAAGTCGGTGACGTTCGTGTATACCGGCGAAACACCGTGCGCCAGTGAATAACTCGCGGTACAGGCCCGGCCCAGCGCATCGATGGGCAGGTTGTTCACCACCACCGGCCGGGAGCCGGCGCCGGTCCACGGCGTCGACGGCAGCACCAGCGAGGCGGTCGCGAAGGAGGGCCCGTCGTGCGCGTCGGTGGTGCGGAACTTCAGTTGCAGCACCTGCCGCACCGGCGCGGTGAGCACCGGCGCCGCGGTCGCGGTCACATCCCGTACCTCGAGTACCGCACCGGGTGCGGCGGCGTCCAGTCCGTCGGGCCAGGAGTCGAAGAACGGATCGCCGACCGCCGTCGGTAGCACCGCCTCCTGCAACCGGGCCAGATCCGGCGACAGGCCGGGCAGCGGCGCCACCGGGGCCGGCGGCGGCACGATCGGCGGCGGCGGGATCACCCGGTCGATCCACTGCTGCACCTCGGGCAGATTCGGCAGCTCGAGCCGGCCCATCGCCGGGAGCGCCGGTGCGGCTGCCGGATCCGCCTGCGGGGCAACCGGTTCTGGGGGCGGCGCGGGGGGCGGTAGCCCCGGAATCGCCGGTAGGCCGGGTATCGCCGGCAACGGCGGGAGGCCGGGCAGTGGCGGTTGCGCAACCGCCGTCGCCGGTACCGACAGGATCAGAATCGCCGCAGCGGGAATCCACCAATTCCGCACGGTCCACCCCCAACAGGCGAGATCACTTCGTTGTGAGTCGTCCCAAAGCGGTTGATACCGTGGCCCTCTCGGGCCGCGATGCCGACCGCGCCGGACAATTCGAGGGTAGCGACGCGGAACCGCCTGGTCGGGCGACGTTTTCGTTTCGTGCGCGGCTGGATGCCGGTTCGCAACCGGCCGCCGCCGGGTGACTCGATGCGGACACGGCGCCTGTCGCGGGCCCTGGCGGCCGCCGCGACGTCGGTATGCTGGGCGCCGACCCGAACACCGGTACCGAGTCGAGGGAGACCAGATGCGCATCGTCATCGCGGGTGGACACGGTAAGGTCGCGCTGCTGCTGACCCGGTTGCTCGCCGGACGCGGCGACGAGGTGATCGGAGTGATACGCAATCCCGCCCACGCCGGCGATCTCGAGGCCGCCGGCGCCCGCCCGGCGCGACTGAGCCTGGAGGACAACACGATCGACGAGGTGACCGCGCTGCTGGCCGGCGCCGATGCCGCGGTGTTCGCCGCCGGCGCCGGGGCGGGCAGCGGGGCCGCGCGCAAGTACACCGTCGACCGCGACGGGTCGGTCCTGCTGGCCCGCGCCGCCGAGGCCGCGAAAGTGCCGCGCTTCCTGCAGATCTCGTCGGCGGGCGCCGGTCAGCCGGTCACCCGCGGTGACGAGGTGTGGGCGGCCTACATCGACGCGAAGACCCAGGCCGAGGACGATCTGCGCACCCGCCCGCTGGACTGGACGATCGTGCGGCCGGGCAGCCTCACCGACGAGCCCGGCACCGGACTGGTGACCCTCACCGAGCCGCCGGGTGCGCGCGGCGCGATCCCCCGCGCGGATGTGGCCGCGGTACTCGCCGCCGTACTGGACGCACCCGGCACGGTCGGCAGAACCCTGGAGCTCATCGCCGGCCCCACCCCGATCGACCGGGCGGTCGCGGCGATCTGACCGCGCCGGTCAGCAGTCGGACGGCGCCGGTTCGCCGCGCATCCGGGCGTCCAGCCACGCCATCACCTCGGGCAGGCCCAGGACGGCGGCGGTGAGGTGGTCGGGGACCGGGATCGCCTCGGACTGCAACCGGACCCCCGCGCCGCACCAGCGGTGATCGGTGTCGACGATCGCGTCCACCGGGACCAGGCCGTCGATCGGCGAATGCCATTCGAAGACGGGCATATTCGGCACGCCGTCGTAGAGTTGCAGGCTGTTCTCCTCGATCACCTCGCGGGCCACCGGATCCTGCGTCATCGAGGTGGTCTTCGCGAAATCGATCATGCCCTTGCCGGCCGCCGCGGTGAGCAGATCGTTGGTGCAGCTGTTCGCCATTGCCTGCCGGACCGCGAGGCCGCGATCGTTGAGCTGATCCGACAGCGGGAACCGGTCCGGATATTCGCGTTCCAGTCCGAGCCCGGCGGCCAGCGCCAGCCCGAACACCGGATGCGCGCCGAAGCCGAGGCTCTCCAGCATGGTCACCAGATTCATCGGCACACCGCCCGCCGCGGCGCCGGCCAGGCGCAGTTCCGGTGCGTACGTGGGGGCCAGCGCGGCCGCCCAGGCCGTCGCCATCCCGCCACCGGAGTAACCGGCCATCGCGACCGGGCTCGCCGCCGTCCGCGACCGCGGCAGCCGCTGCACCGCGCGGATCCCGTCCAGCGTGATCTGACCACCCAGACGTGCGGCGCCGTAAGCGAATTGAGGACCGAGATGATCCGGCATGGTGATGGTCCAGCCCCGCTGCAACAGCAAGTTGTAGGCCGGCGCCTCGCGCACCATCAGTTTCGGATCGCTGGTGTAGAGCACGTGCGAGACCGCGCATTCGGTGCCCAGCCCGTTGATGATCGTCTGATACGACAGCAGCGGGCCGTTGTCCGGATGGTTGCGGGGGCTCAGTACCGTCGTGGTGGCCGCGATCGGTTTGCCCTCGGAGTTGGTGGAGCGGAACTTGATCAGGGTGATATCGGTGTCCGGAAAGATCGCCAGCGGCGGCAGCGCCCGGGTGTCGAGCACGTCGCCGGGCTGGTGGTCGGCGATGTCCGCGGGTGCGGCGTAGAACGGATCCGGATCCGCCTTCGGATAGATCGGTTGCGCCGCAGCGGTTTCCGAACCCGCCGCCACGAGCAACAGCCCGGCGGCCACCGAGATCAGTGTCCGCCGGAGTGTGGTTTTCCCCATGGCCGAGCAGGGTATCCGGTACCGGCCGCCACACCCAGTACTCGGGAACTGTCGGGAGAAGTCACAACCCGCCCGCGGCCGCCGCGGATACTGCATCTGCACCTGTACGTTCACCTGCACGAACAATTTGAAAGTTATCTTTCACTGCACGTTTCGTGCTTGTGCATTGAGGGGATCAGCGGTAGATGTCGGGGGTGACAGTCGATCGGGCGCAGACATCGGCGCACCGTCGTAGTTGGGAGGACCTTCCGGGCGAGGCGCGAGCCGCGATCGAGGCGGCGACGGGTCCGATCCACTGTTCCACGTCGGTGATCGCCGGATTCTCGGCCCATCTCGCCGAGATCATCGATGTCGGCACCGAGCAGTTGTTCGTGAAGGGCCTGCGCGCCGACGATTGCGAGGTCTGGTCGCAGGAGCGCGAGGCCGAACTCGGCCGCTACGTCTATCCGATCGGGCCGCAGGTGCGCTGCCACCTGCGCGCGGGCGGCTGGGATCTGGTCGTATTCGATTACATCCCAGGGCATTTCGCGGACTACCGCAACGACGCCGATCTGGCCGAGACCGCGGCGGCGATGACCGCGCTGGGGCGGCTGCGCTGCCCGCCGCGGCAGCCGCTCAAGGATGCGGTGCACCGCTGGGGCAAATATCTCACCGACACCGCCGATGTGCTGCGGTTCGGTGGCGACGCGCTGCTGCACACCGACTGGAACTACAGCAACGTCCTCATCACCGATGCCGATGCCCGGCTGGTCGACTGGCCGTGGGCCACCCGGGGCGCGCCGTGGATCGACCCGTGCTGCTGGATCGTCTGGCTCATCCTCGCCGGTCGCACGCCTGCCGAGGCCGAACAGTGGGCCGCGCGCATCCCGGCCTGGCACGCCGCGACCGAGCGCGATCTCGAGGTGTTCGCGACCGCCCTGGCCGCGGAATGGACCTCGACCGCGCACCGCAATCCGAACATCTGGACGTGCAGCCTGCGTGACGCGGCGCGGCAGTGGATGATCCACCGCTGGCAGCCGTAATCCGGCGCTCGCTCGGCGCGGTAGTGAAAGTCGCTCAGCGCGTTGGTGAATGGATCACTCAGCTCCGGCGCCCGTTGTCGGCCGTGCTGAAGCGGCGATCCAGGCGGTGGGCGCTGATCTGCCGTCCGGCGTTCGCGATCGCGGTCACCATCGAACTGCCGAACGCGCCCTCGCGATCGAACAACGTGGCGGTACCCACCGCGAGACCGTCCCGGCTGAGGTGATTGTCGGCCTCCGCACCCACCTCAGGGCCGACGGGCAGCCGGGCCAGCGCCAGCGTCACGTCGGTGTTGATGTAGCCGATGCCCTCGTCGCTCCAGTTGGTGACCATGCTGGTCTGCTCACCGACCAGTGCGGCCCGCACGAACGGCGACGGATCCTCGCCGACCATGACGTTCATCGGATGCTGCCAGGTGCGCTTGCGGGAGGCGTTCTCGTGCGCGCCGAAGGCCTGTGCCCACGGGCCGCCGGCGTCGCTGCCGAACCACGGGATACCCGGGCCGGTAGCCGGCGGCGCGAGCTCCAGCGGCGGCGGTGACGGCTGCCGCTCCCGGGTCCAGACCTTCCCCGGCGGCTCCTCCGACGGCCGCAGCAGCACCACCGAGGCGCGGGCCACCGGGGTGCCGTCGTTGCTCAGCACGGCGTCGGCGACACGGATGCGGTTACCGTCACGGACGCGCGTGGTGACGACGGAAAGCGGACGCATTCGGGCGGGCGCGAACATGTCCACGGTCAGCCGGACCGGAGCGAAGCCGTCGCCACCGTGCTCGACCTCGAGCCGGTGAGCCAACAATCCGCACACCGCCGGACCGACCACCTGGTCCGAGGACCATTGGCTCACGGCGAGAGGATCCGGGACGAACCGGTCCCCGTCCGCGCGAAAGTACCCGTATGACCCGCTCACTGTGCTCGTCCTGCCTGGTCGGGCCGCGGTCGGCCGCCGATCTTGATCCGAATCGACATATAGCACGATCACCGGCGAACAGCCAACAAACGTCGAAAGGCCAAGACATGCGGTTGCGAGCACTTCGGAGCAACTCTCCAGCAGCCGAAATCGCCTCTGCGAGTGCGTATTCGAAGTTGCAGATGTACTTGCATTTGTGCGCTACGTCGCCCTAAACTCGTTCTGCAAGGCAAAACAGGGGAATACCAGGGAGCCGTAGAGTGAACCCGGTGCCAATACTTGCCATCGGATGACTCGCGGCCTGGCGCTCAGGGGCGTTCACATGAACCAGCCAATGGACCTCGGCCGGATCGGGATCATGAACTTCAGCCGGACCGACAACTATAACAACTCGCGGGAGACCGCGACCCGTTTCGTCATCGATGCTGTCGAATCCACCGGCGCGGCCAGCCGCGACGACTTCGACATCGATCGGATCGTCACCACCGCACACGGCCTGGTGAACGATTGGGATTTCCAGGGTATGCAGCCGGAAGCCTTCTGGCGCATCGCATCCACCTGCATCCGGCAGTAGGACGGCGCCGTGGGTGGCAACCCCCGATCGGCCGCTGCCACCCGCTCCTTCATCGAAATACCCACGCGCACAACGTGGATCGGCGGGCCGCGATCGCGCGCGGCCGGTAGCTCAGCCGAGTCCGCGGATCGTCTTCTCCAGCAGTTGCCGTGACCGCTCCGGCGCCTCCGCCTGGACGCTCAGCCGATCCATGACCTGGCGGTACAGCTCCAGCTCCGCCTGCTTGTCGAGATACAGGGCGCTGGTGAGCTGCTCCAGATACACGATGTCCGGCAGTTCCGGCTCCGCGAAGCGCAGCATGGTGAACGAACTGCCCACTGCCGCATGGCCACCCGCCGAGAACGGCAGGACCTGAATGGTGATGTTGGACCGGTGCGACATGTCCAGCAGATGCTGCAACTGGGCCCGCAGCACCTCGGCGCCGCCGACCGGCCGGTGCAGCACCGCCTCGTCCATCACGGCCCACAGGGTGGGCGCGCCCGGCCGGCCGAGGATCTCCTGCCGGCGCTTGCGCAGTTCCACCCGGCGGGTGGTCTCCACGTTCTCGTGCCCGAGGGCCACGATGGCGCGGGCGTAGTCCTCGGTCTGCAACAGACCGGGAATCACCTGGCCCTCGAAGGTACGGATGGACTTGGCGGCGTGCTCCAGTCCGAGATAGGTCTCGAACCAGGGTGGCAGCAGATCACTGTAGCGATGCCACCACCCCGGCTGATTCGCCTTGCGAACCAACTCCAGGAAAGTCTCGCGCTCATCGGCATCCGCGACGCCGTACAACGTCAGCAGATCGCGAATATCGCGCTCTTTGAAGCCGGTCCGCCCGAGTTCGAGCCGGCTGATCTTGGCATGTGAACCACGAATGTGGTCGCCGGCACGCTCGCGTGTGATACCCGCCTGCTCGCGCAACTTTCGCAGTTGTCCGCCGACCGCAATACGCAGGGCGGTCGGGCCGCGGTCCGCGACAAGCGATTCCACACGGCCGATCCGGACGGGCTCTGCGATCATGAGGGTCTACTCCGATGCTCGACTGATCACCGGCAGTGAGGGCCACAACCGCCTCGTCGCGAACCACACCGCGCCGAATGCCAATGTTACCGTCCCCTAGGCGAGATCGTCGAATTCCCCGCTCTTTGCTCCGCGCAGAAAGGCATCGATCTCGGGACGGGTGTAGACCAGCACCGCACCCTCGGGATCCCGCGAATTGCGCATGGCCACCAGACCGTTCGCCAGATCCGCCACTTCCACGCAGTTTCCGCTCGGGTTGCTGAAGGTGCTCTTGCGCCACTTCATTTCGGACGTACGGCCAATCCCAGCTGCTGACATCTCCGACATCACAGTCTCCATCCTCTCGGACCAGGGCCTGCCCGCCTGCCGCGGAGCCTCGGTGCTTGCATCTGTTCTCGCAAGTGTTCTTGCATTTGAGCGGAACGTCCTCACGATAGCACGGTGATTACCGCGGATCGAGGCTTCGAGCGAAACGAAATCTTCTGCGCGACAAGGCGTTCGATCTTGATCTCGACTACCCGCCGGAGGTTTGCCACAAACCCGCACAACCGTGACGCACTGTGCAGATGTACTTGCATTTGCACAACACACATCCTTAGACTCGGGGACGACGCGACCGGCCGCATTCTCCACGGCTCTCGGACCGGCCGACGCCGGCATCGGCACCGACATCCATCTCGCACAGGTCAGAGGGCTTCCGGTGAACCAACGTCTGTTTCAGCCCGGTACATCCGAATCGAGCAGTGGCGCCGAGGGATTCGACGACTGCGCGACCGAACCCGGCAATCTCACCTTCCGCCGCGCGCGGAACATCCTGAGCACCCACGATCCGCACCTGGGTTGCCGGCAGTGGATCGCGGCGGCCGCCTACCTGTCGGCGGGCCTCGACGACGAGTGATCCGCCGAGGTCACGACGTCGCCGATGGCGCGGGTGCGCCACCGGTGCGCGCATGCCCGATTTCTCGGTGAACAGACGGGTATTTCGTATCCGTCCGGGCCCACTCGTGCCCGGGCTGCTGCACAATTGCAGTAGTCGCCGGCACTCATCGAGGAATTATGAACGAGCACAAGTCCGTTTCGGTCGTTTCGACGATTGCCGCAGTCGCGGCAGCGGTATTCCTGACCGGTTGCAGCCACAGCGCCACCGCCAAATCCATTACCGAACAAGTGCACTCGCCCGTGGCGGCGCCACAGGCCGCCGGAAATGTCCCGATCGGGCCGGGCCCGTCCGGCACGTACACCGTTGCGGCGCAACCGGCTCCGGGCACGTGCCATTTCCGCTATACCGCCGGCGGTCAGCCGCTGCCCGATCCGGTCTGTACCCCCGGCGCGACCAATCCGAAGGTCACACCGGAAACCATCGGCGACACGATCTGCCACAGCGGATACACCTCGTCGATCCGCCCGCCCGCGTCGATCACCGACCGGGAGAAGGACGCGAACGCGAAGTCCTACGGCTACACCGGCAATCTGCACGACGCGGAGTACGACCACCTGATCTCGCTGGAACTCGGCGGCGATCCCAACGATCCGCGCAACATCTGGGTCGAGCCGCCCTCCCCCGGGCACCAGGCCGGTTCCGGGCCGGAGAACCCGAAGGACAAGGTGGAGAACCAACTTCACACGCTGGTGTGCGGTAAGAAGGTCCCGCTGGCCGATGCCCAGTCCGCGATCGCGACCGACTGGACCACCGCCCTGGCCACCGTCGGCCATCCGGACGGGAAATGATCAGGAGCGGGTCGCGGTCACCAGGCTGATCAGCGAGGTCACCAGCGAGGCCGACGGATCCGGCGCCGGCGGCGTGCGGCCCAGCGCGCGGATGTAGGCGTCGACCTCGGTGCGCTCGGCATCCCAGCCGTGATCGGCGAACCACGCCGCGGCCTCGTTGCGCGGCTCGTTGTAGATCAGCTGCACCCACTCGGCGCGGCCGTGGCCGGCCTGGTCCGCGTACGACCGCATCTCCTCGAGCGCGGCCGGGCTCAGCATCTCGGTCTGCTCGACCGCGGCCCGGCTGTCCCGGCAACTGAGCGAGTCGATCGACTCGAACAGGCGGTCCTGCGCGGCGGCGGGCAGATACGGCAGCAGCCCCTCGGCCAGCCAGGCGGTCGGCCGGGTGCGGTCGAATCCGCCGTCGCGCAACGCCCGCGGCCAGTCCTCACGCAGATCGACGGCCACCTCGCGGCGGCGGGCCCGCGACATCCCACCGGCCGCGGCCAGCGCCTTCGCCTTGAAATCCAGGACCGGCGCCCGGTCCAGCTCGTAGACCACGGCATCGTCGGGCCACGACAGCCGGTAGGCGCGAGCGTCCAGGCCGGAGGCGAGGATCACCACCTGACGGATCCCGGCCTCGATCGCGGATTCGCAGAACGCGTCGAAATATCGGGTGCGGGCCGCCAGATACAGCTGGAAGCCGGCCCCGAATCCCGGATCGGTGAGCGGATGCTCCGCGACCAGGCCGTCGAGCAGGTCCTCCCATTCGGCGCCGGCGGCCCGGACGAAGGTCTCGGCGAACGGGTCCGACGCCAGTGGGTCCGGTTCCCGCGAGGCGAATGCCCGGCCGGCCGCCACGAACAGCGCGGTCGACCCGACACCGGAGGTGATGTCCCAGGAGTCTCCCTCGGTACGCATGATCGTGAAAGTACCGGTGATCCGGGCAAATCGAATCGCGACACTCTACGCCGGGTGACAAGCGCGTGCGTGACATTTCGGCAACTTCCGGCGGGCGGGTGCCCGAATCAACCGATTTCCGCGCATGCCGGTTGCCGGACGGATGCCGGATCCGCCTAGGCTCACCCACGTGGTCTCACCGATCGATGTCGCCAAGCGCCTGGTTCTCGGACAGCCGTTCCGCAGTGACCGGCTCGGTGAGACGCTGCTGTCCAAGCGCATCGCCCTGCCGATCTTCGCCAGCGACCCGCTGTCCTCGGTGGCCTACGCGACCCAGGAGATCTTGCTCATCCTGACGCTGGCCGGGGTGGCCTATCTCAACCTGACCTGGTGGGTGGCCGCCGGCGTCGTGGTGCTGCTGGCGGTCGTGGTGCTGTCCTACCGGCAGGTCGTGCAGGCGTATCCGTCCGGCGGCGGTTCCTACGAGGTGGTCGCCGAGAATCTCGGGGCCACCGCGGGCCTGGTGGTGGCGGCGGCGCTGATGGTCGACTACGTCATGACGGTGGCGGTGTCGGTGGCCTCCGGCGTCGACAACATCATCTCGGCCGCGCCCGGACTCAATCCGTATCGGGTGGTCATCAATCTCGGCGTCGTGGTGTTCCTCACCGCGATGAATCTGCGCGGGGTGCGAGAATCCGGGCGGCTGTTCGCGATTCCCACCTACGCCTTCGTGGCCGGGGTGCTGGTCATGACGGTGCTCGGGCTCGGCCGCACCGCGTTCGGGCACGCGCCGGTCGCGGAGAGCGCCGGCTATCAGATCCAGCCGCAGCAACTCGGGTTGTCCACGGCTGCGGTGGCGTTCCTGCTGTTACGAGCCTTCTCCTCCGGATGTACCGCGCTGACCGGCGCCGAGGCGATCTCCAACGGCGTGCCCGCGTTCCGCAAACCGAAGGCGCTCAACGCCGCGCGCACGATGACCGCGATGGGTGTGCTGGCGATCTCCATGTTCGCGGGCGTCACCGCGCTGGCCATGATCTCCGAGACCAAGGTCACCGAGAACACCTGCGATCTGATCGGCTTCCCCGGCGACTGCCGGACCGACGCGCAGAAGACCGTCATCGCGCAGATCTCGGCGGCGGTGTTCGGCGGGCACAGCGTGGCCTTCTACTACCTGATGGTCACCACCGCGCTGATCCTGATCCTGGCGGCCAACACCGCCTACAACGGCTTCCCGCTGCTGAACTCGATCCTGGCGCAGCGCCGCTACATGCCGCGGCAGTTGCACACCCGCGGCGACCGGCTGGCGCTGTCCAACGGCATCATGATGCTGGCGCTGGTCGCGGCCGGGCTGCTCTACGCCTTCCACGGTTCCACCACCCGGCTGATCCAGCTCTACATCGTGGGCGTGTTCACCTCGTTCACGCTGTGTCAGGCGGGCATGGTCCGGCACTGGAACCGCGAATTGCGCAGCACGCCGGCCGGGCCGGAGCGGGCCCGCATCCACCGCGCCCGCTTCATCAACGCGTTCGGCTCTTGTTTCACCGGCGTCGTCCTGGTCGTCGTGATGATCACCAAATTCACCCACGGCGCCTATCTGGTGGTGTTCGCGATCCCGGTGCTGGTGCTGATCATGTACGCGATCCACCGGCACTACTCCCGGGTGCGCGACGAGCTGGCCATCGCCCCCGACGACGAGGAGACCCTGCCGGGCCGCGTGCACGCGGTGGTGCTGGTGTCGGGCTGGCACAAGGCGACCCGGCGGGCCGTGCAGTTCGCGCGGGCCACCCGGCCGGACGCGCTCACCGCCATCACGGTCAACGTCGACGATTCCGACACCCGCCGGCTCACCCGGGACTGGGAGGAGGCCGGCGTGCAGATCCCGCTGAAGGTGGTGGAGTCGCCGTACCGCGAGATCACCAAACCCGTGATCGACTACATCAAACGGGTGCGGCAGGCCCGGCCGCGGGACGTGGTCGCGGTCTACATCCCGGAATACGTGGTGGGCCGCTGGTGGGAAAATCTGCTGCACAACCAGAGTTCGCTGCGCCTGAAGGCCCGGCTGCTGTTCGTCCCGGGCGTGATGGTGACCAGCGTCCCCTATCAGCTGCACTCGTCGGATTCGCGCACCGCCGAACGGGTGCAGCACTTCCCGGGTGAGGTCCGGCGCGGAATCACCGGCCCGGTCCGAGCATCCGGCCCAGCGGGGCCAGCCGCGCGCGCTCACCGGGAGTGAGGGCCGCCAGGCGGGCGGTGATGGCCTCGTCGAGCCGCTCGCGGATGCGGACGCGCAGGTCCTCGCCGGCCGGGGTCGGCCGGATGCGGGTGATGCGGCGGTCGTGCGGATCGGCCGCGCGCTCGAGCAGGCCGCGCTGCCCCATCCGGTCGACCATGCCGGTGACATTGGTCTTGTCGCAGCCGAGCCGGGCCGCGACCTCGCCGAAGGACGGTTCCTCGCGGCCGAGCAGGCACAGCAGCTGGGTCTGCTGACTGGTCAGCCCGAACTGCCGCGCGACCTCCGCGTAGAGCACCGAGGTCTCCCGGTGCAGGGTCATCGCCGCGGTGACCAGGTCCGCGTCGTCGTCGCTCACGCCACACAGTCTACGTGCTGGACTGTTGACATCCTCCACTTTATTGGTCGATGATCTCGACTATCGATGATGTCAACTCTTTGGAGGACGTATGACGGTCGCACTGGTCACCGGTGGCTCGCGCGGGATCGGGGCCGCGATCGCCCGCCGGCTCGGCGCCGGCGGGGCGCGCGTGGTGGTCAACTATCGCGAGAATGCCGAGGCCGCAAGGGAAGTGGTGGCCGATATCGAGACCGCGGGCGGCCGCGCGGTCGCCGCCGCCGGTGACGTCGCCGATCCCGTGCGGCTGCTCGGACTGTTCGATCTCACCGAGCGCACCTTCGGCGGTCTCGACGTCCTCGTGGCCAATGCGGGCACGGCCCGGTTCGCGACGCTGGCCGAGACCACCGACGCGGATTTCGACACCATGTTCGCGGTGAACACCCGCGGCACCTTCCTCGCGTTGCGGGAGGCCGCGCGGCGGATCCGGGACAACGGCCGCATCGTGGTGGTGTCCAGCGGATCCACCGTGACCGGGCGACCGGGCGCCGGGGCGTACGCGGCCAGTAAGGCCGCCGTCGAACAACTGGTCCGCGCGGCCGCCGCCGAACTGGGCCCGCGAGGTGTGACGGTCAACAGCGTGCGGCCCGGGGCCACGCGCACCGACGCGCTGCGGGTGGACCCGGCCGCCCTGGAGCAACTGGCCGCGCAGGTGCCGCTGCGGCGGATCGGCGAGCCCGGTGACATCGCCGCGATCGTCGCCTTCCTGGTCTCCGCCGACGGCGGCTGGATCACCGGGCAGCATCTGCACGCGGGCGGTGGCTTGTTCTGAGCTATCAAGGGGCGCAGGTGATTTCGATCACCGTCTTTCCTTGAAAGTACGATTCGCGGGTATTCGGGTTGCGCGGCCGCGGGGGCGGCTCGAGAATCCGGCCCGTGGAGAGCAGTAGATGAACAATCCGGACACACCCGTCGTACTGTCGGTCGTCATCCCCGCTCTCGACGAGGCGCGGGTGATCGTGGCGACGCTGGATCGGCTGGTCGCCCAGGACGCCGTCGACGAGGTGCTCGTCGTCGACAACGGCAGTACCGACGGCACCCGGCGCATCGTCGGCGAGTACGCGGCACGGAATCCGAAAGTCGTTCTGGTGGAAGAGGATCGGCGCGGCGTCGCGCGGGCCCGCAACACCGGGCTGGATGCGGCGCGCGGCGAATTCCTGGCCCGCACCGACGCCGACACGCTGGTCGCCACGAACTGGGGCGAGGTCATCCGGCGGTTCTTCACCGAACATCCCGAGACCGCGGCGCTCACCGGACTCACCACCTACTACGACTCCCCCGTGGGATTCCTGCTGGAATTGGGCTATCGCGTCCAGATCCGGCGCGGCAAACTCGGCGGCCAAGTCGGAAATCTGCACGGCCCCAACATGGCCGTGCGCCGCGACGCGTGGGAGCAGGTCCGCGACGACACCTCCACCCGGCCGGACGTGGTGGACGATCTGGATCTGGCGCTGTGCCTGAGCAAACGGGGGCTGCGCATCGATCAGCTGCTGGACATGCGCGCCGAGACCTCGGCCCGCCGCCGCCACACCAGCCCGCGGCGCTGGTGGCACTTCCAGCTCGGCGGCCTGCGCACCATCGAGGCACAGGGCTTCCGGGTGCTGCCCTACCATCGCTTCTTCATCGTGCTGGCCTGGTTCGCGCACACCGCGCAGTGGCCGATCTACCGGTTCTGGGACTTCGACCGCCGCCGATTCACGGTGCGCCGCAGCACCACTCGCGCCTTCCCGCTGGCCGAGCAGGTCTGACCGGCGGTCGGTCCGTCCGACCGGCGGTCAGTGTGCCTGTCGCGCCGGGCGATTCACGATCGGATAGCCGACGGCGACCAGGACCGCCCAGACGGCACCGACGAGCAGCGCGGTGCGGCCGCCGTCGGTGCGGAACAGCAGCACGATCACCAGCGCCAGGAAGGCCAGCGCCACAACGGTTGTGACGGGTGCGCCCGGCAGCCGGTAGTCGGTGGCCGGCAGCGCACCGCGGCGCACCCGGGACCGATAGATCCAGTGGCACACCAGGATCACCGCCCACACCGCGATGATGCCGACCGTGCTCACCGAGGTGATGTAGGTGAACGCCCGGTCCGGGGAGATCACGTTGACGAGTACGCCGAGCACCATCACCGCCGCCGAGACGATGATGCCCGCCTTCGGCACGTGCCGGCGGCTCAGCCCGCCGAGTACGGCCGGGGCCTCTCCGCGCAGCGCGAGGCTGCGCAACATCCGGCCGGTGGAGTACAGCCCGGAATTACAGGACGACAACGCGGCGGTGAGCAGGACGAAGTTGATGATGCCCGCCGCACCCGGAATCCCGATCGCGGCGAACACCTCCACGAACGGACTGCGGCCGGAGTGGAAGGTGCGCCAGCTCGCCACCGACATGATCACGATCAGCGCGCCGACGTAGAACAGCCCGATGCGCAGCGGCAGCGAGTTGATCGCCTTGCGCAGCGTGCGTCTCGGATCGTGCGCCTCCCCCGCGGTGACGCCGACCAGTTCCACGCCGACATAGGCGAACACCACGATCTGCAACGCCAGCAGGGCCTGGCCGAAGCCGTGCGGGAAGACCCCGCCGTCGGCCCACAGATTGCGGACCGTCGGATTCGGCGCGTGGCCGACGTGCAGGGTCAGCACCGCGATACCGATCACGATCATCGCCAGGATCGCGGTGACCTTGATGGTGGAGAACCAGAACTCGCCCTCGCCGAACAGCCGCACCGAGATCAGATTGGCCACGAACAGCACGCCGAGCACCGCCAGCGCGGTCACCCATTCCGGGATCGCGAACCAGTAGCGCACGTACTTCCCGGCCACGGTGATCTCGGCCATGCAGGTGGACGCCCACACCGCCCAGTAGGTCCAGCCGGTCGCGAAACCCGCGAAACGGCCGAGGAATTCGTTCGCGTACTCGGCGAAACTGCCCGAGACCGGACGGTAGGTGAGCAACTCCCCCAGCGCGCGCATGATCACGAAGATCACCAGCCCGGCCGCCAGGTAGCAGAGGATCAGCGCGGGGCCCGCCTGTTCGATGGCGCCGCCGGAGCCGTAGAACAGGCCGGTGCCGATCGCGCCGCCGATGGCGATCATCTGGATGGTCCGCGGATTCAGCCCCCGCTGGTAGCCCTCGCCGCCCTCACCGGGTACGGCGGCCACGACCGCGCCGTCCCCGGGCTCCCGGTTCATGGTCATGATCGGCACGCTACCGGCCGGTGACGATCAGGTGACGGCGGGGTATCGACAGCCCGGATGGACAGGAAAACTTGCAAGTTTGCCTGTCCTTCCCTACGCTGGGCCGGTGCCCGAGCCGGTCCCCCCGCAAACACCCCGCACGCCGGAGCAGATCGCGGCCGCCGCGACCGAACTGCGCGTCGTGGCGGGCCGGTTGCTGCGGCAACTGCGCGCGGCGCGCGCCGATTCGGAGCTCACCATGTCGCAGGCGGTGGTCATCGGCCGGCTCGCGGAGGGCCCGGCCACGGTCGCCGATCTCGCCCGCGCGGAACGGGTCCGGCCGCAGTCCATGCGGGTCACCCTCACCGCCCTGGAGGATCTGGGCGTGGTCGAGCGGACCCCGCATCCGACCGATCAGCGCAGCGTGCTCATGTCGCTCACCGCGGCCGGCCACCGGCTGCGCCGCGAGACCGAGGACGCCAAACAGAGCTGGCTGACCCGGGCGATGACCGAGAAGCTGACCCCCGGCGAACTGGACCGCCTCATGGACGCGGTGGCCCTGCTGCGCCGGCTCGTCGAACCCTGACCGCACCACCGAAACCCCGCACACCGAAGGATTCCGCCGTGACCACACCCCTGCTCGACCCCACCACCGCACTCGTCGTGATCGACCTGCAGCGCGGCATCGTCGGGGCCGCTACCGTCCCGAACCCGATCGAGGACGTCATCGCCCGCAACGCCGAACTCGCCGCGGCCTTCCGCGCCCGGCGGCTGCCGGTGGTGCTGGTGCGGGTGTCGTTCGCCGCCGACGGTGGCGACGTCCCGCCCGGCCGTACCGCGGGCCCGCGCCGCGGCGGCGATCAGCCGGCCGATTTCGACGTCCTGGTCGACGAACTCGACGTGCAGCCCACCGACATCATCGTCACCAAGCGCAACTGGGGTGCGTTCTACGGCACCGACCTGGACCTGCACCTGCGCCGCCGCGGGGTCACCACCATCGTGCTGACCGGCGTCGCCACCACCTACGGCGTGGAGTCCACCGCCCGCGCCGCGCACGAGCACGGCTATCACGTGGTCGTCGCCACCGACGCGACCGGCGACCGCAACGCCGAGGCCCATCAGCACGCCGTCACCCGCATCTTCCCGGCCCTCGGCCGCATCGCGACCACCGCCGAGGTGCTGGCCGCACTGCCCGCGACCGTCGGCGTCTGAGCCGGTCCGCCCCCGGCGGCCACGAATAAAATTGTCCTGGGTAACGTTCGACCGGACAGGCACCGCGGGCCCGGCACTTCCGCGGGGCGGACCGCCGCCGGATCCGCGCGGCGCCCGCACACAGTGTCGTGGCAGTCGAATTCCCCTGTCAGAGAGGCGGATCCAGTCGTGCCGAAGAATCCTCTCCCGGCGCTCGGCCGCGCCATCGCCAATCGCCCGACCGCGATGCGGGCCGCGCCGCTGATCATCCGGATCGAACGGTTCGTGCGCCGGGTGACCGGCGGCAAACACGGGGTGCTGGACGTCGCCGGGCTGCCGTCGATGGAGCTGACCGTGCCGGGCCGGCGGACCGGGGTGCCGCGCACGGTGTCGCTGCTGTACGTACCGGACGGCCCGGGCGCCTTCCTGCTGGTCGGCTCGAACTGGGGCCGGCCCGGCCATCCCTCCTGGTCGGCCAATCTCGGCGCCGTCGATCATGCCGAGATGCACAGTGGCGGTGACCGTTTCGAGGTGAAGGTGCGGCAGCTCGACGGCGCGGAACGGGAGCGGGCCTGGCAGCGGGCCACCGCGTACTGGCCCGGTTACGCGATGGAACAGCGCCTGGCCGGGGATCGCCGCTTCCGGCTGTACGAGCTGATCCGGATCTGAATTTCAGGGCACCACGGTGACCGGCCAGCGGCCCGCCTTCACCAGGCGCACCGCCACCGAGCCGACGATCCGGTGCCCGGTGTGCTCGGAGGCCCCGACCATCACCGCATCGGCCTTGAGTTCGTCTGCGGCACGGGCCAATTCGGCGTAGGGGTCACCGCGGCGGGTGAGGAACGTCCACGGCACCCGGAACACGTCGCGCACCTCGTCGGTGCGCTGCCGCAACTCCCGGGCCAGCTCCTGCGCGACATCCTCGGTGACGCTGCGGACGTCGACACCGTACGCGCCGGCCATCGTCAGCAGCGGCTGCACGTACACCAGGGCCAGCTGCGCGTGCTGCCGGCGCGCGGTGCCCGCGGCGTAGGCGGCGGCGCGCCACGAGGAGTCCGAACCGTCCAGCCCGGCCATGATCACCCGGGGGCCGTCGGTACCCAGTTCGAAACCGGATCCGGCAATCGGCGCCCACTCCGGCGTCCGCTCCTCGGTCATATTCCGAGCTTAGAACAGGCCGTCGGGGCGAGCGCGGGGCGGTATGCCCGGTTCGCGGGGGCGGACCGGTCAGCCGAGATACTTGCCGTACCAGTCGCCGACCCGGTGCCACGCCTCCGCGGCCCCGGCCGGGTTGTAGCGGGCGCCGGTGTCGTTGAAGAAGGCGTGATCGGCCCCGTCGGCGATGAAGACGTCGTGCGGCAGGCCGGCCTTCTCCAGGGCCGCCACCGCCGCCGGCCGGGTGGCGCCGACCCGCGCGTCGAGCGAGCCGTAGATCGCCAGCACCGCCGCCTTCGCCTGGGCCAGGTCGCCCCCGTCGGGGAACGGGCCGTAGAACGGGGTGGCGGCGGCCAGCTCCGGCGTGCCGTGCGCCAGCAACAGCCAGACCAGGCCGCCGCCGAAGCAGAATCCGGTGGCGCCCAGCTTCTTTCCCGGCAGCCGCTTCCCGAGCTCGGCCACCCCGGCCTGCAGATCGGCCACGAACCGGTCCTGCGGGATCTTGCCCAGCGCGGCGGTGGCGGCCGCGGTGTCGGTGAAGGATTTGGTGCCGCCCTCCTCGGACAGCAGGTCGACCGCGAGCGCGGAGTAGCCGATTCCGGCGAACCGGCCGGTGACCGAGCGGATGTGGTCGGTCAGACCGGTGTTCTCGTGGATGACCAGCACGCCGCCGCGCGGCTGCGGCGCCGCCGCCCACGCGCCCTGGAGCGTGCGGCCCTCCGGGCCCGGGAAGGTGACCGATTCGGCGGCCACCGCGCCGGCGGACCCGGGTGGGGCGGAAGTCGGTGCGGCGCCGGAGGTTCCGGAGGCGGGCACGGACGCGGTGGTGGTGGCGGAGCCCGAGCCGGAGTTGTCGGAACAGGCGGCCAGCAGCGCGACCGCGGCCGGGGCGCTCAGGCCCAGCAGGCCGAGCCGGCGCAGTGCCTCGCGGCGGCCGAGCAGGCCGTCGGCGTGATCGTAGGCGATTTCCTCGGCGATATAGCGCTGCAAGGGCTCCATGTCCCCACACCCTAGAGCGTCGCCGCGGCCCGGTCGAGGGGCACGCCGCCGGCCGAACCGGCCGATCGCAACCGCACAGGAGATGCGGCGCGGCAACTGGTTTCGC
This sequence comes from Nocardia sp. BMG111209, assembly GCF_000381925.1. Lineage (NCBI taxonomy): Bacteria > Bacillati > Actinomycetota > Actinomycetes > Mycobacteriales > Nocardiaceae > Nocardia > Nocardia sp. BMG111209. The sequence goes on along the minus strand of NZ_KB907307.1, from coordinate 818,807 downwards.
GCCGTTCACCGGCGATTCAGCTCTCGATCCTGAGCAGCAGATCGCGCAGGGTGCGCAATTCGCCGGGAGTGAGGCGGGCCAGCGCCGGCGACGGTGGATCCGGCGTGGCGAAGGCCTCGGCGAGCGACTCCAGCCCGGCCGCGGTGATGGACACCAGTTTCGAACGCCGGTTGCCCGGGTCGATCTCGCGCACCACCAGCCCGCGCTCCTCCAGCGCGTTGACGGTGACCGTCGCCGCGGGCGGATCCATTCCCGCGGCGTGGGCCAGCTCCTTGACCGTCATCGGGCCCTGCGCGAGCCGGCGCAGCACCCGAATCCGGCTGAACGCCATGCCCGTTCGCTCGATGACCGACCGTTTCCACTGATCGCGGCTGTCGGCGACGGCGCGGACGAGCAGTGCCCAGACCTCCCGGGCGACCGCCGGGTCCGGCAGGTCTTGTGCCGCAGGGTCATTCGGCATGGCTGGACACCTTCTGTTCGAGCAGCGGGGCGACGCGATCGCGAGTCCGGAACGCCCAGTCGGTACTCGCGGTGACCCCGAGTGCGACGATACCGGCGGCGAGCGCGGCCAGCACCCACCACAGGCCGGTATCGCTGAGCGCGCCGGCCAGCGCCACGCCGATGCTCATGCCGACCTGGCGGCTGGTGGAGGCCACCGCGGACGCCGCCCCCGATCGGTCGGCGGGCATCCCGCTCACCGCCGCCGTCGTGATCGGCGCGTTCACCAGGCCGAATCCGCCGCCGATCACCGCGAACGCGCTCAGCAGCAGCCAGATCGGCGTGGTGGGGCCGAGCCGGGTCAGCGCGAGCGCGCCGACGGCGATCAGTACCCCCGCGCCGACCATCGACGGCCGGGTGCCGTAGCGGCCGACCAGCCGGCCCGACAGCGGTGAGCAGATCAGCATCGCGAGACCCATCGGCAGGTACAGCAGGCCCGTGTGGACGGCCGAGTAGTGCCGGGTGCCCTGCAGATAGAGCGAGGCGGTGAACAGGAATCCGCCCAGTCCGGCGAAGGCGAACACCGCGGTCACGGTGGCGGCGGTGAACGGGAAGCTGCGGAAGAACCGGGGATCGATGAACGGCGAGGCGTGCCGCCGCTCGAGGTACAGGAAGGCCGCCAGCGCGACCACGGTCACCACGAAGATCACCGGCTCGCGCTCGATGAGCCCGAACACCAGCGTGAACATCACCACCATGGCCAGCAGCTGCCCCACCGGGTCGATGCCGCGGCGGTGCACCGATTTCGACTCGGGCACGAATACGGTGGTGAGTACGAAGGCCAGCACACAGATCGGCAGGTTGATCCAGAACACCGACTGCCAGCCGAACGAGCCGATCAGGAAGCCGCCGACCAGCGGGCCCATCGCCGTGGAGATGCCCACCACCGCACCCCACACGCCGATCGCGCGGGCACGCTCGACCCGTTCGGTGAACACCGTGGTGATGATCGACATCGCGACCGGATTGAGCATCGATCCGCCGACCGCCTGCGCGAACCGCGCGCCGATCAGCACCTCGACCGTCGGCGCCAGGCTGCACAGCAGCGAGCCGAGGGCGAAGACGGTGAGCCCGATCCGGAACACCAGTTTTCGGCCGAACCGGTCGGCGGTCGCACCGGACAACAGCAACAGGCTGGCCAGGGTGAGGGTGTAGGCATCGACGATCCACTGCAACCGCGACAGCGGCGCGTGCATCTCGGTCCGGATGGTCGGGATGGCGACGTTCACGATCGTCGAATCCATCGAGACGATCAGCAGGCTGAGACAGCAGGTCAGCAGCACGATCGCCTTGCGGCGGGCGCTCATCCCGGAAACGATTGTATGCACACAACTATTGTGAGAAGACAACTGTCCGCCGGGCAATACCCCGCGGCCCGTTGTGTGCCAGATCACCGGACCGGACCGGCGGACACGGATCGGGCCGCCGGGTTTGCGTCCGCGGGACCCGGGTATTGGCTGAACAAGCGTTGGACGACGTTGGAGTGGACACATGATTATTCTCATCGGTTTGATAGTGCTGATCGCGGCGATCGTCGTCGGAGTCTCCGCTATCTCCGCCAATTCCGATCAGGGCCACATGCTTCCGGCCCATTTCACTATTTTCGACCACCAGTTCAGCGGCTCGGAGAGCCAGCTGTTCGCCGCCGGCGCAGGCGTCGGCGCGGTGGCGATGCTGGGCCTGGTGCTCCTGCTCGCGGGGGCGTTCGGCACCCAGCGGCGGCATGCCAAGACCCGCCGGGAACTGCGTCAGACCCGCCGGGAGGCCACCGCGGCCCAGCGTGATCTGGCCAAGACCGGCCCCACGCCGGTGGTCAAGCCGGCCGCCGCCGAGCCCGCCGCCACCGCGACGAGCTGACCCGGCCGGTAAATCTCAGTTGATCGTGAATTCCGGTGAGACGCCGGTGAATTCGTTCACCGCGCCACCGGAATCACGGCTGTTTCCGGTATATGCGATGCGGTAGCGGCCGGCGGCGGTGCCCGCGGGAACCGTCCACCTGATCTCGATCAGCGAGGCGGCGGGCTGACCGTCCGGCCGCGACCAGTGCAGTTCGGTACACCAGTCGTTGTCGTCGAAGACCCGCCGGTTACCGCCCACCTGCTGCACCTCGAAATACGTTCCGCCCGTACGGAAGTCGTTGTTCGGGTGCGCACCGCTGAAGGTCACCGAAATCGTCTGTCCCGCAACGGCGGACGGCGCCGGCGCGGTCACCACAGCCCCGAACGCGTACCCGGCCACCGGGACGTCCGGCGGCACCGCGGGCAGCAGATCCGGCTGGAGGCCGGAGGTCCAGTCCAGCGGCGCCGGCCCGCGACCGGGATCCACCCGCGCGGCCAGAGCCCTTGCCAGCCGGTCGAATTCCTGCATGTACGCCGAGAGCGTCCACCGCCCGAACAGCGTCTCACCACCCTCGTACTGCTGGGAGACGTATTCCTCCGGGGTGGTCACGTAGCCGCAGTAGCCGTTCGCGTATCCCTGCACGAGCACAGTGCCCAGCGGCACCCCCAGCGCCCGCGCCACCACCCGCCGGATCCGCAAGCCGGACACTACCGTGTACTCGGCGGGACCCGAGGCCAGCACCAGATCGCCGATCCGCACGATCTGGATCGGCACCACCAGCGGCACCCAGGGCCGCGGCGGCAGGATGCCGAGCGGGACCGCGATCAGCTTGGGCGCCTGGGCATCCCGGATCCACTGCTCGATCGGGGCGGACACCCCGCCGAGCGCGGTCACCACCGGATTCGTCTCGCCCTCGAACAGGAAGGGCAACTGGGTGTTCCAGTTGTCCTCCGAACTCGTGGCGGCGGCCGCCGCGCCCATCATCGCCGGGGTGGTGCGGGTCGGTCTACCGTCGGGGGTGTAGTCGCCGTCGATCGCGGTGTCGCCCATGTTCACATAGCGCAGTACCGCGTCCACGCCGCCGGCGGTCATCGGCCGCGCGGCCGCGAACGCCGACTTCCCGGCCCGATACTGCCGCTCGCCGATGAGCGCGCAGTTCGCGCGGTTGTCCTCGGTCGGTCCGGTCGGATGCCACGGCGCCACCGACAGATTGGGGGTGATGTCGCCGGCGTTGGTCTGCGCGAAGGCGGCGACGAAGGCCGGCGGGCCGTCACCGGTGCGCACGCCCATCTCGTCGTGCTCCCAGCGGTAACTCGCGAAACCCTTGTTGTCCACCGAGATCAGCGTGTTGTGATCGGTGAGCGAGGTGCCGTGGGTGGCGAACCAGGTGATCGCGCCGACGTCCCGGCCGCCCTGGCGCAGCCGCAGCACCGTCACCGCCGGATCGATGCCGTCCGGGAATTCGGCCTTGTCCTCGGGCGGATTCAGCTCGAACGCCACCCGGGAGCGGTTGGCCCCGGCATCGTGCAGTTCGCCGTGCCCGAGCATCACCGTGCCCGGGGCCAGCCGGTCGTGCGCGGCGGCGACGGCCGCGACGATGCCGTTCACCTCCGCCTCGTGCGAATTGCGCTGGAAGCCGGAAGCGGCCAGGGAGTAGGCGTATTCGCGCGCGGTGCCACCGCAGGAGTTGTGGTTGTGCGTGGCGTTGAGGTTGACGTTGCGCTCGGTGTACAGGTCGCCGTAGCGCTGCGCGAGGCGCTGCAGCACGGCCAGGTGCACCGACTGGAACAGGCAGGCGTTGTCGGTGTTGACGAAGACCACCCGGCCGCCGGTGATCCGGTCCACGATCACGTACGCGCGCGCCCAGCAGCGGGTGAGCAAGCCGGTGGCGACCTGGTCCAGCTCGGAGTAACCCATCATGCCCTGCCCGGCGACGGCGCCGGTGATATCGGCCATGCCGCAACCGATCAGATAGTCCTGACCGTCGCCGGGCCCCGCGCCGGCCCGGCCCGGGACCGTCCCGGCCGCGGCCAGGGCCACGGCGGTGCCGCCGAGCAGGGATCGCCGGGAAACCGTCACGGGCAGCTCCTTCTCCGCGGCACTGGAACCTGTTCCGGCCGAATCGTTGCCCGAACAATACTGGTCACATGACCAGTACGCCAGCCCGCCGCGGCATCGACAATGCCCGGAAGCCGGCAACTCCGGGGCATTTGTTCACCGATTCACCCTTGTATCGAAACCCGGGCGGCGGCCAGGATTGGTTGCTGCATCGCCTTTGACAAGCGCCCGGCAGGACCGGTCCCGTGATCCTGCCGAGCGCCCGATGCCGAGTGCTCGGCAGGACCGGTCCCCTGATCCTGCCGAGCACTCAATGACAAGCGCCCGGCAGGATCGGTCCCCTTGATCCTGCCGAGCGCTCGGCGTTCGATCGTTCTCCGAGCAGCCGCCGACCGTCGTCCGGTGGTTCGCACCACTCATCGAATTCACGAACCCTCAAAAGTTAACGCCGGCCAACGCAATTGACAATTGCCGAGCACGAAGTCTGGGACAGTTCGAGGTGGATTGGCAGCCCGCTCCCAGCAAGAACCCGGAACTGACAGGATTTTCCCAGGTACGCCACACCGTGGCGCGTGCTACCTCAGCGTGTCGCCCGGCCGGGGTCGATCCGGGTGATCACCGTGGCGCCGTCGCGCGAGCCGACGGTGACCAGTTGCCGGTAGGTGCGGCCGGTGTGGTCCGGCCGGGATTCGGTGACCACGACATCGAACCGGCCGTCCGGTTGCGGGGTGATCTGCACGCAGTGATGGGTGCCGACGGGAACGGTCGCGATCCCGGCATCGATGATCTGCGCCCCGGACACCCACGCGTCCGGCGCGGTCACCGCGCGGGCGGTGGTGCCGGACCGGTCGACGTAGTAGGCGTGCTGGAAGGCCAGGATCGCGTCCGGCCCGGAGCCGGCGGATCCGATACCGTTGCCGCGCACCAGTTCCGGTGAACGCACCGGCTCACAGCCGGGACCGCCGCCGAGCGCCAGGTCCGCGCTGCTGGCCATCGTGGCCGGCGCGGCCTGTTGCATGCGGACCTCGAGCGAGAACACCACCCCGCCGACCACCGCCGCCGTCCCGACCACCGCGGCCGAACCCACCACCATCCGCCGCCGGCGCCCCGGCCGCGGTTGCGACTGCGATTGCGCCGTGGGAATCATCCCCGGCCAGATCACCGGTGGCGTATCGTCCGATCGCGACCGCCGATGTCGTCGGCGCCGGCCACGTGCCACCGCCGCCAGTGGTCCCCCGGACCTCGCCCCCCTGCGCTGCCCTGCCATGGCCCCACCGCACCCCTCTCCGAGCGTGACCGGTCGGTATTCGCCCCTCAAACATGTTGGGCTGGAACAACATTTTCACATTTGCGCCAATTCCGCTCGGCAAACGGGCAGTCCAGCGGTGATTTTCTGCGCGCGACCGGTGGTCAGCGGGTGCGCAGCGGACCCGGCCGGGGTGCGCCGGCGACCGATTCGAGGAACTCCTCGAGCTCCGCGTTGAACGACAAGGGCCGTTCCAAGCTGGGCGTGTGCCCGGAATCGGCCACCACGGCCAGGCGGCTGCCGGGGATGAGGCCCGCCAGTTCCGCGGCGAGCACGCCGCGGTCGAAGGAATCCTCGGCGCCGACCACCACCAGGCTCGGCACGGTCAGCGCGCGGGCCACCTCGGTGTAGTCGCGGCGTTCGGCGCGCCCGCGCAGCGCCGCCGCGGCGCCCTCGGGATCGGCGGCCGCGATCATCGTCAGCGCGTGCTCCACCACCGACGGACGGTCGCGCAGTGTGCGCGCCCCGAGCAGATGCGGCAGGAATTCCTCGGCGTACTCGTCGACGCCCTCCGCCTCCAGGCGATCGGCGAGGGCCAGCCGCTCCGCGCGCACCTCCGGGCCGTCGGCCGCCGCGGAGGTGCCCGACAGCACCAGCGCGGTGAGCCGATCCGGGTGGGCGGCAGCGAAATCCAGCGCCACCTGGCCGCCGATCGAATAGCCGATCACGGTCGCGGTCTCGGCCCCGGCGGTGTCCAGTACCGCGGCCAGCGCCGCCGAATGCGCGGTGAGCGCGATGGTGCCCGGCGCCGGCGCGCTGTCGCCGAAGCCGAGCAGATCCACGCACAACACTCGATAGCCGAGGGGGACGAAGTGCACGATCTGCGGTAACCACATGCTCTTGTCGAGCAGGAAACCGTGCACGAACAGCAGGACCGGACCGGCCCCGTGGTCGGTGTAACCGACCGATCCGCTGGGGGTGGCAACTGCTCGCATCGTATCTCCGCTGGCGCTGCGAACCGGGCATTCGCCCCGCACGTTAACACCCGAACGGCGCTCGCGCGATCGATGCCGGAAATCGGCGCCGCAGCCGCACTTCGGGGTGCGCCCGATCCCGCGTCACGGAATCATCGCCGCTCGGCCGGTCCGGCTCAGTGCAATCGGAAACCCTGGTTGCCCAGCGCCTCTCGCAGCCGATGCCGTCCGCTGAGAGTCGCGCCGGAACCCAGCCGGGCCAGTACCCGTGCGGTCCAGGAGTGCTGGAGCCGCTGTTCGGCGTAGTAGTCGGCCACGCGCTGTTCGTAATCCGCGATGGCCGCCAGTTGCGGTGCGGGGTCGTAGGTTTCGTGGTGCAGTACGGCACGCTGCGGCAACCGCGGCTTGACGCCGGCCTGCTCGGCCGGATCCGGGTGTCCCACCACGAGACCGAAGGCGGCGAACACCTGCTGCGGCAAGCTCAACAGCGCCGCAACCTCTTCCGGCCGATTGCGCAGCGCACCGATGAAAACGGTACCGAGACCCAGCGATTCGGCCGCCACCACGGCATTCTGGGCGGCCAGCGCGGCATCCACGAAGCCCACGTAACTGGATTCCAGATAGTCGGCACCCTCGAGCGGCACCCCACGATCGTCGGCCAGCTGGCGCAGCCGGCCGAAGTCGGCGGTCCACACCAGCAGCACCGGCGCCTGCACGATGTGCTCCTGCCCGCCGGCCAGTTCCGCCAGGCGGGCCCGCCGCTGCGGATCCCGGACCGCGATCACGCTCCAGACCTGCAGATTGGACGAGGTCGCCGCCGACTGCGCGGCGGACACCAGGACCCGCAGGGTCGCGTCGGAGACCGGCTCGTCCAGGTAGCGGCGCACCGAACGGTGACCGTGCAGCACCTGCAACACGGGATTCCACTGGTCCGGCACACCGATCTCCGGATCGCGATAGCGCTGCCGGAGGACGTCACGGGCGGATTCGACGGTGCTACTGGTCATACCCTCGATACTCACCCGCGCGGCGCGTCCGGTCGGCGGTTGGGGTCATCATGATCGAAAGGCCGGGTGTTCCGCGCCCGGCCGCCGGCCGAGGGAGAGGTGGTCGACGATGACTGCCGAGACGTCCGTACTGACCCGGGCCCTGTCCCTGGTCGCGGCCTTCGACGCCGAGCACATGGTGCTCAAACTCGCCGAACTGGCCGACCGGGCCGGACTGCCGCAGACGACCGCCTACCGGTACGCCGGCGACCTCGTGGCGTGGGGCGCGCTGGACCGGGCCCCCGGCGGGGGATATCAGATCGGGCTGCGCATGCTCGAGGTCGCCGCGCACTGCCCCCGCGGCCGGCCGTTGCGCGACGTGGCCCTGCCCTACATGGAGGACCTCTACGAGGCCACCCACCAGAACGTGCAACTGGCGGTGCGCGACGGCGTCGAGGTGATGTACGTGGAATTCCTCGCCGCGCGCAACGCCGTCGCGGTCAGGACCCGGGTCGGCGCGCGCTGGCCGCTGCACGCGACCGGGGTCGGGCTCGCGATCCTGGCCCACTCCCCCACCGCGCTGCTGGACGAGGTGCTGACCCACCCGCTCGCGGTGTTCACGCCGAAGACCATCGACAATCCGGAGCGGCTGCGCCGCGTGCTGGCGGAGGTGCGCCGCACCGGGGTCGCGATCAGCGACGGGCAGGTCACCCTGGACGGCTATTCGGTCGCGGCGCCGGTGTTCGGACCCGGCGGCACGGTACCGGCGGCGGTATCGATCGTGGTGCCCGCCGGGGATACGAAGCGGGCGACCTGGGCGCCGGCGGTGCGGACGGCCGCCAACGGCATCAGCCGCGCACTCGGCGCGGCGACCACCCGGGACCGGCGACGGCCCTGACGTCCGGGTATCGGGATCCGTACTTCCATCCACCGGAAGTGTGTCTTGGCTCCCACCCGTGCCCGGTCGCAGGGTGAGTATATGAGTCCCTCGACCACCATCATCCGTAACCAGTGGTACGTGGCCGCCTACGCCTCCGAGATCGGCGCGGAACTGTTCGCCCGCACCATCTGCGGTGAACCGCTGGTCTTCTTCCGCGCCGAGGACGGTTCGGTCGTGGCGCTGGCCGATCGCTGCATCCATCGCCGGTACCCGCTGTCGAAGTCGCGGCGCGACGGCGATCGGATCGTCTGCGGCTATCACGGCTTCACCTACGACCGCACCGGCGCCTGTGTCGCGGTGCCCGCGCAGACCCGCATCCCGCGCAGCGCCCGGGTCGCGGCTTTCCCTGTGGTGGAACAGGATTCGTTCGTCTGGGTGTGGATCGGCGAACCCGACCTCGCGGACGCCACCGCGATTGCAAGGGCGCCGTGGCTGGTCGCCGACGGCTGGACCACCATCCGCGGGTTGCAGACCATCCAGGGCCGGCACGCGCTGCTGATGGACAACCTCATGGACCTGTCGCACGAGACGTATCTGCACGGCGGCTACATCGGCACCCCGGAGGTGGCCGAGACGCCGATCACCACCGAGGTCGACGAGACCGCGGGCGTGATCCGGGTGTCCCGGCACATGGACGACGCGGAATGCCCGCCCTTCTACGCCGAGTCGACCGGTCTCGGCGGGCGGATCACGCGCTGGCAGGACATCGAGTTCCAGCCGCCGTGCCTGTACCGGCTGCACTCCCGGATCGCCCCGCAGGGCCACCACCCGCCCGCGGGCTATCGTCCCGGGGCGGACCACGCGCTGGATCCCGGCGCGTTCCACACCGAGATCGTCTACGCGCTCACGCCCGAGACCGAACACTCCGTGCACGACTTCTGGATGGTGGCAAGGGATTTCGCGACGAGCGACGCCGCGGTCACCGAATACCTGTACACCAGCAATCACACCGTGGTGATGCAGGACGTGGTGGCACTGGGCATCGTCGAGCAGACGGTCGCCGAGGACGAGCGCCGCCGAGGCGACGTCCGCGAACTGTCGATCAACATCGACACCGGCGCGCTCGCGGCCCGGAAGCTGATGACCCGGCTGGCCCGCGCGCAGGCCGCGGCGGACGCCGAGAACGCGGCAGCGCGGGCATGAGCGCATCCGGCGCGGACGCGCGGTACCGGATCGAGTGGTTTCCCGGCACCGATCGACTGCTCGGCGTATGCCATTGCGGCGCAACGATCATCGCCGAGGACCCGATCGAGACGTGGCAGTGGCTGCTCGGTCACCCCGACGGCCATCGGCCCCCGGTGCTCGACCCGCCCGGTTCGGTGCCGGCGGTCGCTGCGGTGTGACCGGGCGTCAGTGCGCCAGGTCGTACCAGACGTGCGGGATCGACCAGTCCCACTCCTCGGCCACCGGCGGCTGCCCCTCGGCAGCGATCGCGGCGTCCGGATCCACATGGATGTAGTCGACATACAGTTGGATGGCACCGGAGCTGCCCGCGCCGAGCAGCACCAAGCCGCGCAGGAAATAGCGCCATGCCACGGATGTCGTGATGCGTCGTCGCATCTGAACCCTCCTCGTCGGCGAAGGATGCCCCAGTGTGGTTGCAGCGGTCGACGGACGCCGCCCATCCGGCACGGCATCGTCGCCAGGTTCGATCTTCGCCCGCGCGGGCCGCTCAGGTGTACGATTTGTCGAAATTCGCGCCGGTACTGTGACATCCACGCCGCGCCGAGACATTCGCGCCATCCGTTCGTCGCCCGGCTGCCACTCCCCCCGTGGCCCGGCTGTGGTGTTCCCGACCGCCCGGCTGCGTGATCCCCACCGCCGGGCCGCGGGTTCGGCCGCTGCCGGGCTACCCATCGGCCGCCTGCCGCACGACCTTGGCCGCGAGCAACTGCTCCACTTCGTCGGCGGCGAAGCCCAATTCGGTGAGCACCTCCGTGCTGTGCTCCCCGATCCCGGGCAGCATCGGCCGCGGGCCGCGCGCGGTGGCCGGGCCGTAGCGCAACAGCGGCCCGATCTGTTCGAAGAAACCCCAGTCGTCGGTCCGGTACGCGAGCACCCGGCCCTGCTGCCGGTTCATCGGATCGTCGAGCACCGCGCGCCGGAACCCGTCCCGGTCCAGCGCCTCCACCGGCTCGGCGATCAGGCTCAGGGCCCGCAGCCGCTCGGCCCATACGGCGGCCGGCGCGGTCGCGAAGGCCCGCTCCAGGATCGGCTCGGCCGCCCGCGCACCCGCATCGGCGGCGCCGCCGCGCAACGGCGTGTACTCGGCGGCCAGACCGTCCACCTCGGGCAGTTCGGTCAGCCGCCGCCACCCGTCCGGATCCGGCACCACGAGCGCGAACCACCCGCCGTCGGAACCCTCGTAGAGCCGGTAGCCGGGACCGTATCCGGTCTGCGCGGCATCGAGCGCCGGCCCCCGGACCGGTTCGCCGTCGGACAGATACACACCGCTGTGCGGCAGCATGCCCGCGGCCAGCAGACTGGTGACCACCCCGTAGCCGTGCCCGTGCGCCGCCCGGCCGTACAGTCCGGCCAGCGTCCCGGCCGCGGCCAGCCAGCCCCCCGCGATGTCCAGCGGTATCCAGGTGGCCGCGATCGGATCGTTGCCCGCGCCGCCGATGGCCCGTTCGAAACCCGTGACCGCCTGCATCAGCGCATCGTTACCGGGCGCCTTCGCGCGCGGCCCGACCGCCCCGAACGCGCTGGCATGGCAGTAGACCGCGCGCGGATTCAACCGCGCCACAGTGTCTTCGCCGATCCCGAGACGTTCGGCGACGCCGACCCGGAAGTTGTGCACCACCACATCCGCCCCGGCCAGCAACCGCGCCACCACCGGGCCCGCCCCGGACGCGTTGAGATCCAGTGCGAGACTGCGCTTCCCGCGCTGACAGGCCGCCACGGCATAGGCCGCCGCACGCATCGCCTCACCATCGGGCGGTTCCACCTTGATCACGTCCGCACCGAGGTCGGCGAGAATCTCCGCGGCCAGCGGGCCCGCCACGAATGCCGAGAAATCCACCACCTTCAGCCCGGCGAGCACATCGCCGTCCGAATCGAGGAGCACAGCCGGGGTCACCGCGGAATCGGCTGCGGGCGAGGCCGATTCGGCCGGGGACCCGGCAGAGTCGGTCACGGGCAAGGCCGATTCAGCCTGAGGCACGGCGGACTCAGCCGCAGACAGGGCAGATTCGGCCGCAGGCACGGCGAACTCAACTGTCGGTACGGCAGACCCAGCTGCGGACAGCGCAGATTCAGCGGGGAGTGTGGCGGATTCGGCCGGGGAGGCGCCGGGCGCGGGGGTGGTGCGGGGGTGGATGGTGAGGGGGGAGCCGAACGTCACGACTTCGTGGCCGTCGGCGAATTCTGTTGCGGACAGGCCGATCTCGGCCAGGTGGGGATCGGCGAGCACTTCTCCCGGGCCGAGTACCGGTTCGCAGGCGACGCCGGCGGCGCGCAGTCGCTCGACCCAGTCGGCGCGCGGGCGGGTGGCGAAGAATTCGGTCCAGCGCCGGGCGCGGTCGCGGAGTTTGCCGGTCATCTGATCGGTGTAGTAGCCGTCGGCGCTGGGTTCGTCGCCGAGTACCCGGATCACGGACTCGTACATGCCTTTTCCGCCGAACCAGACCTGCAGCAGTTCGCCGTCGGCGCAGCGGTACAGGAAGTTCGGGAAGGTCGAGCCGTGTTCCCAGTAGTACTCGACGTCGGCGGCGGCCCGCTCGGAGCGGCCGATCATGCAGCCCAGGGTCGCCAGAAGTCCGTCGTAGAGCGAGGTTTCGGCCCAGCCACCCGCGCCGGTGCGGGCACGCCGGCCCAGCAGCGCGAACACCGAGGTGAGCAGCAGCGAGGCCGTGCCGACCGCGGAGGCCTGCGCGTCGACGAAGATCGGGCCCGGCCGATGCCCTGCCAGCTGGGTGCAGAATCCGGCGCGCGCCTCGACGGCCAGCCCGAAGTCGGCGACCGCGCCGCCGGAGGTGCGGCTGGGCCGGCAACGCGCGTAGACCAGTCCGGCGTTGTGCGGCACCAGATCCCGGTAACCGAGGCCGCGGCCCTCGACCATCTGCTCCGATCCGTACACCAGCGCGACGTCGGCGGTCCGCAGCAGTTCCCGCGTCCCGTCGCGATCGGCGCGTGCGATTCGCTTGTGCCGGTGCCAGACTCGGCCCCACGGCACATCGGCGTCGATCGGGACCGGTTCGCCGACCACGCGCACCACGTCGGCGCCGAGTCCGGCGAGGATCATCCCCGGCACGCCGCCGGCGGCCCCGAATCCCAGTTCGCTCGTGCCGACCGCCACCTCCACCACCGACAGACCCGCGCACAGCGGGGCGGACGCGCTGGTCACCGGATCGTCCCGGCGAGCGGGGAGGTGGGCAGCTTCAGCCGGGGCAGCACCTCTTCGGCGGCGAGCCGGACGATGCCGAGGGTGTCCTCGTGCGCCGCCGGGGAGATCACGAAGTGCCGCACCCCCGCGTCCACGTACTCCTGGAGGCGGGCCGCCACCTGTTCCGGCGTGCCCGAGGGGGCGATCTTGTCGAGCATCGACGACGGCTTGTCGCCGTAGGCACCGCCGAGGAATCCGGCGACATCCTCCCGGGCCCGATCGCCGTCCGCGCGGACCGAGCAGTAGAGGTACATCATCCATTCGAAGCCGGTCAGGTCGCGCCCGGCGGCGGCCGCCTCGGTGTGGATGGTGGTCACCGAGCGGGCGTAGGCCGACGGCGAGATCAGGTACGGCAGCCAGCCGTCGCCGAGGCGCGCGGCGCGGCGCATGGCCGGTTCCTTGCGGCCGGAGACGATCAGCGGCGGGCCGCCCGGCCGCATCGCCGGACCGGTGGCGCCGGGCGATTGCACCGGGCGCAGTTGCAGATCCTCGAACCGGAAGAACCGGCCCTCGTGGCTCACCGGCTCACCGCGCCACAACGCGCGGAGGATGGTCATGGCCTCGTCGGTGCGCGGGCCGCGCTCCTTCAGCGGCACCCCGACGGCGTCGAACTCGTGACGGAACTCCCCGCCGACCCCGAGGCCGACCGAGACCCGGCCCCCGGAGCGGGAATCCAGGTCGGCGAGCTGTTTCGCCACCATCACCGGCTGATACAGCGGCAGCAACAGCACCGCTGTGCCGATCCGGACCCGCTCGGTCCAGGCGGTCATCAGGGCGAGGCGGGTGATGGCCTCGCCGGTATGGGTCGGGGGCAGCAGGTGCCCGCCCTGCCAGATGGAGGTGATCGGCAGGCGTTCGGCGGCCGCCAGCCACTCCCGATCCGGCTCGGGGATCGCTGCCGCCCCGAAAACGATGCTGTCGGTGGACAACCCGGCTCCTTCGGCGAATGACGCTCCGATCGGCGCCCTGCGCCCTAAGATAGCAAATGCTCACTTAGAAAGAGGCTGGATTCGATGGATGCGATCGACGCGACGACCGGGATACCCCCGGCCGTGACCGAGGAGACCGAGCCGTTCTGGGCGGCGGCCGCCGAGGGACGACTGGTGGTCGAGCGCTGCGCGAGCTGCGGCGCGGAGACCTTCCCGCCGCGCGGCATCTGCCACCACTGCCGCGGCCGCGACCTGGCGATCACCGAGATCACCGGCCCCGGCGAGGTGTACAGCTACACCGTCGACCATCAACGCTGGCTACCGGACCTGGCGGTCCCTTACGCGATGGTACTGGTGGAATTCCCGGATCACCCCGGAGTCCGGGTTGCCGGCCGCTTGCGCGGTTGTGCGCCGGCGGAGGTCGCCGTCGGCATGCCGGTCGAGATCGGCTTCCAGCCCGGCCCCGGCGGATTCCACATCCCGAGCTTCGTCTGCACCGGCGCCGCGCCGGCCGCCGAGCCGACGGCCACCCCCGCACCACCCCCGGCCCGGCCGGCCGGAACCCGGCGCAGCCCCGGCGCGGGCCCGAGCACCGACCTGTTCGAGCGCAAGGTGGTCATCTCCGGGGTCGGGCAGTCGGCGATCGGCCGGCAGGTGGACCGGTCCGGATTCCAGCTGACCCTGGACGCGATCCTCGCGGCGGTGGCCGACGCGGGCCTGACCCTCGACGACATCGACGGCCTGGCCATGTACCCCGGTGGCGGCGTGGCGAATCTGCCCGGCTACTCCAACGGCAGCCTGTACGAGGTGCAGGACGCGCTGCGGTTGCGGACCACCTGGCGGCAGGGGCTGGTGGAGGGAATGTCGCTGCCGTTCTACGGTCCCGCGCAGGCGGTCGCCACCGGCGCGGCCCGGCACGTGGTCATCTGGCGCACGGTGAAGGAGGGCAGCGCGGCGCGCAATGCCGGCGGCCGCCCCGCCTACGGATCCACCAAACCGGTCGCGGAGGGCCCGAACGCCTGGCTGCTGCCGATCGGGATGCTGTCGCCGGTCTGCCAGATCGCCCCCTACGCGACCCGCTACATGCACGAATACGGCGTCACCCGTGAGCAATTGGCGTGGCTGCCGGTGACCCAGCGCGCACACGCCGCGCTCAATCCGGACGCAGTGTACCGGTCCCCGCTGACCGTCGAGGACTATCTGGCCGCGCGCGTGATCTCCTCACCGATCTGCCTGTTCGACTGCGACGTCCCCGCCGACGGCGCGACCGCGATCGTGGTGTCCGCGGCGGAGACCGCGCGGGATCTGCGCGCGCCGGTGCGGATCGAGGCCATGGCCGGGGTCGTGGACGGCCGGCCGTCGTGGGAGCAGTGGGAGGACATGGGCCGGGTCGGGCACGGTACCGCTGCCGAACTGTGGGCACGCACCGATCTGCGGCCCGCCGATGTCGACGTCGCCCAGCTCTACGACGGTTTCACCATCGAGGCGGTCTGGTGGCTCGAGGCGATGGGATTCTGCGGGGTCGGCGAGGCGGGCTCGTTCGTCGAGGGCGGCAAGCGGATCGCGCTGGACGGCGAACTGCCGCTGAACACCTGGGGCGGGCAGTTGTCCGGCGGCCGGCTGCACGCCGGCTTCGGGCACACCGCCGAGGCGGTGCGGCAGTTGCGCGGCGAGGCCGGGGAACGGCAGGTGCGCGACGCACGGGTGGCCGCGGTCACCAATGTCGGGGGGATCGAGGCCGGAGCGGCGTTGCTCACCACCTGGTGAGTGGGAAGTTGGATCGAAAGATGGAGCGGGACATGGCATATCGGACAGGCCGGGTCGAGGGCAAGGTGGCGATCGTGACCGGGGCCGGCTCGACCCCCGGCGAGGGTATCGGCACCGGTAAGGCCACGGCCGTGGCGCTGGCCCGCGAGGGCGCGAGCGTACTGCTGGTGGACGTGGCGCCCGAGCGCGCCGAGCTGACCCGGGAGCTGATCGAGGAATCCGGCGGCAAGGCAGCGGTTTTCGCCGGCGACCTGACGAAGGCCGCCGATGCCGAGGCGATGGTCCGGGCCGCGGTCGGCACCTTCGGCACCCTCGACATCCTGGTGAACAACATCGGCCGCGCGGCGGTCGGCACGGTGGTCGACACCAGCGAGGCGGACTGGGACCGCACCTTCGACATCAACCTGCGCACCGCCTTCCTGGCGTCGAAGTACGCCGTGCCCGTGATGGCGGAGAAGGGCGCCGGGTCGATCGTCAACATCTCCTCGATCTCGGCGTTGCGCGGTGACGGCACCATCGCCTACTCCGCGGCCAAGGGCGCGCTGCAGGCGATGACCATCGATATGGCGTATTCGCACGGGCGGCAGGGCATCCGGGTCAACGCGGTCGCGCCGGGCCACATCACCACCCCGATGCTGATGTCGGTGAGCACGCCGGGTCCGCGCGCGGACTTCATGAACACCATGCGCTCCGAGGCCGGCCTGCTGGGCACCCCCGGCGACGGCTGGGACGTGGCCTGGGCCGCGGCCTTCCTGGCCAGCGACGAGGCGCGCTGGATCACCGGCGTCACGCTGCCGGTGGAATCCGGCGTGCTGACCGTGACCCCGCTGATGATGGCGCCGCATCTGCGCGGGGTCCCGGAACCGGCGGAATGACGGCAACGGTTGTGTGGGCCGGGCCATCTGGTTAAAGTAAGTAAGTAGATACTTTCATTAGGCTCGGCCCGAGCCCTGTCTCGGCACCGTTGCCCGAATCGGCCAGTCACACTTGCGTTTCCGCTGATCCCGGAGACGCCCGAGCCAGGAGTACCACGTGGACGACACACTGATGTACCGCCGCGAATTCTTCATCGGCGGACGCTGGGTGGCGCCGGCCGGCACCGAGCGACTGCCCGTCGTCTCACCGTCGACCGAGGAGGTCGTCGGCGAGGTCCCCCTCGCGACCACCGTGGACATCGATCGGGCCGTGGCGTCGGCCCGGTCCGCATTCGACGACGGCCCGTGGCCGCGGATGTCCCCGCAGGAGCGGGCCGAGGTGCTCGCCCGCGCCGCCGAACTGCTGCGCAAGCGCGAGGCCGATATCGCCGGCATCACCGTCGACGAGATGGGGTGTGCGATCAGCCAGGCCAAACAGGCCCAGACCGGCCTGGTGGCGCCGCTGTTCGACTACTACGCCGAACTGATCCGCACCTTCGAGTTCCGGCGCACGGTGACCGTCGGCGAGCGGCGCGGCCTGGTCACCAACGAGCCGATCGGCGTGGTCGCGGCGATCAACCCGTGGAACGCCCCGGTCACGCTCGCGGCCTGGAAGACGGCCCCCGCGCTGGCGGCCGGCTGCTCGGTGGTGCTCAAGCCCGCGGCCGAATCCCCGCTCAGCACTTTCGTTCTCGGGGAGGCGCTGGACGAGGCGGGCGTGCCCGCGGGCGTGGTGAGCGTGGTCCCCGGCGGCCGGGAGGTCGGCGAACATCTCGTCACCCACCCGGGCGTGGACAAGATCGCCTTCACCGGGTCGACCGCGGCCGGTAAGCGGATCATGAGCCTGTGCGGCGAACAGGTGAAGCGGGTGTCGCTGGAACTCGGTGGCAAATCCGCGGCGCTGGTCCTCGACGACGCCGATCTGTCCGCCGTGCTGCCGCCGCTGGTGAAGGGCGGCATGCATCTGTCCGGACAGGTCTGCGGCGCGCACACCCGGGTGCTGATCCCCCGGGCCCGCTACGCCGAGGCGGTCGAGATCGCCGCCGCCGCAGCGAATTCCGTGACCGTCGGCGATCCGCACGATCCGGCCACCCTGGTCGGGCCGCTGGTGGCGCAACGGCAGCGGGACCGGGTCGAGAGCTATGTCGCCTCCGCGCTGGCCGACGGCGCCCGGGTCGCCGCCGGTGGTGTGCGGCCCGCGCACCTGGCGAAGGGCTGGTACTACGCGCCGACGATCATCGCCGACGCCGACAACACCATGCCGGTGGCCCGCGAGGAGATCTTCGGCCCGGTGCTGTGCCTGATCGCCTACGACGGCGACGACGAGGCCGTCCGCATCGCCAACGACTCGCCCTACGGCCTGTCCGGCGGCGTCTGGACCGCCGATCCGCAGCGCGGCCTCGACGTGGCGCTGCGGATGCGCACCGGCAGCATCGCGGTCAACGGCACCTATCCGCCGTTCCCGGCGGTGCCGTTCGGCGGCTTCAAGGAGTCCGGGCTCGGCCGGGAACTCGGACCCGAGGGGTTGCGCAGTTTCCTGGAACCGCGCAGCATCGGACTTCCGCCCGCGTTGTTCTGACCCCTCGACCATCGGTCCCCGCGCTGCCCAGGGCGGCGGCCGGGGACCCACTCGGACGGTGCACCATGAAGACTGTCTCGACCGACGACTCGTTCCTCCCGGCCAGCCTGGAGTCGACGGGCCCGTGCCCGGCGCGGGCGGACTATCTGGAACTGCGGTTCGCCACCTCCGTGGGCCGCTGGACCTGGTGTGTCCCGCACCCCGACGGCGAACCACCGGATCCGGACGAGGAACCGGTGGACCGGCTGGCGATCGCGATGGGCCGTTACGGCATACAGGCGTATCGGCATGCCGAATCCGGTACCGGTACCGCGTTGCCGAGCGCGACGGCGATCCCGCTGATCCTCGACGGCACCCCGGTGCAGGTCGCCCGGCGGCTCATCGAATCGGGCCGCTCGGGATGACCACCGGACCCCTGCACGGGGTGCGGGTGGTCGAGGTGGCGTCGCACGTCTTCGTGCCGATGGCCGCCGCGGTGCTCGCGGAGTGGGGCGCCGATGTCGTCAAGATCGAACATCCCGGCACCGGCGACCCCTACCGCGGGCTGGTCACCACCGGCCTGCACAAGGTCCATCACGGCGCCGACGTGCAGTTTCAGGCCGCCAACCGCGGTAAGCGATCCGTCGCGGTGGATCTGAAACGGCCCGCGGGCCGGCGGCTGCTGACCCGGCTCAACGCCGGCGCCGACGTCTTCCTGACCAGCGTGCGCCCGGCCGGACGCCGCGCGCTGGGTATCGATGTCGCCGGGGTCCGCGCGGACAACCCGGCGATGATCTACGCGTCGGGCACGGCCTTCGGCGCGCACGGGCCCGACGCCGATCGCGGCGGTTACGACGCGGGCGCGTACTGGGCCCGCAGCGGTATGCAGCACCTGCACCGGCACCCGGCCGAGGAACATCCCGCGGCACCCCGCACCGCATTCGGCGACGTCACGGCCGCTTTGTCGATCGCCGGCGCGGTCGGCGCGGCCCTGTTCCGGCGGGCCACCACCGGCGTGACCGCCACCGTCGACGCCTCGCTGCTGGCCTCCGGCATGTGGCAGATCCAGGCCGATCTGGTGAATTCCGTGATCGACGGCCGCAGCCCGGCACCGGCGCGGCCGGCACGCCACCGCGCCGCCAACCCCCTGATGCTCCCCTACCGCACCGCCGACGACCGCTACATCCTGCTGCAACTGCTCGCCCCCGACCGCCGCTGGCCCGAGTTGTGCCGCGCCCTGGGCGAACCCGAGGCCGCGGCCGATCCGCGCTTCGCCGACATGGCCGCGCGTACCCGCCACGCGAGCGCCTGCGTGGACTGGCTGGACGCGGTGTTCGCCCGCCGCAGTTTCGGCGAATGGCGCACGGCCCTGGCCGATTTCGACGGCGAGTGGGCCCCCGCGCAACAACCGCACGAACTCGCCGCCGACCCGCAGGTCCGGGCCAACGGCTATCTCGCCGAGGTCGATCTCGGCAACGGCCACACCCTCCCCATGGTCACCACCCCCGCCCAGTTCGACGGCGCCCCCGCACAACCGGCCCGCGCCCCCGAGACCGGCGAGCACACCGAGACGGTACTGCTGGAACTCGGCCTGAGCTGGGACGACATCGCAGACCTCAAGGACCGCAAGGCGATCGGCTGAGCTCGAGTTCCCCGCGCTCATCTGTTTGCCCGATTCGTCCTGCGGTAGCCTCGGCTCGACTCCGTGTGCGGGCAGCAACGGTCCGGGCGGGGCGGAGAAGGGGACCTGATGTTGAAAGCCGACATCGACCAGCTCGACCGGCTGGCGACCGTACTGGACGCTCTCGGCGACACCGTCGACGGTATCCGCGTCCGGGACAAGGACAACGATGTCGTCCCGTGCATGCCCGGCTCGTCGGTACCGCTGGCGTGCACCCAGCTGGGTCTGCACGTCGAGGGCGCATATCTGCGGGTCGCGGCGCGGATGAAGGGGCTGGCCGGCAAGATCCGAGACAGCGCCGGCAACCTGCAGATGTCCGACGACCGGTTCGCGCAGCAGATGCACGCGCTGGACTTCCACGCGGGGAATGCCTGATGCCCTCCCGCGCGGAACTGGACCGCTGGAACCTGCGCGCGCTCGACGACTGGGCGGCCGGTCTGCGCGCCGGCAACGAGAAGTTCCTGCTGGAAATCGACCGCAGCCGTAGATATTTCACGGATGTCGCACCGGA
The DNA here is from genome assembly GCF_000381925.1 of Nocardia sp. BMG111209. Taxonomy (NCBI): domain Bacteria; kingdom Bacillati; phylum Actinomycetota; class Actinomycetes; order Mycobacteriales; family Nocardiaceae; genus Nocardia; species Nocardia sp. BMG111209. Next base: position 798,522 of record NZ_KB907307.1, on the reverse strand, counting down.
CTGGTCCGGCAACGCCTACCACGCCGCCTACGACCGGGTCGGCCAGGACCACGACGAGGCCCGGAAGATCCACGGCGACATCGAGGATTTCCTCGAGGCGTTCACCCGCGCGGTCGGCGATGTCGCGTCGCACCGAGATGTGCTGCGCACCAAGGCCGCCGAGGCCGAGGCCGCGCAACTCACGGTCGCCGACGACTGGGCCGTGTCCGGTCACGACGCCGACGCGGTCCACGCGCACCAGGACGCCGTCGACACCGCTCGCCGCGAACTGGCCCGTGCCGAAGGCGAACTCGGCCGCCTGCTCGGCGAACGCAGCGAACTCGTCCGTGCCGCAGGCGATCTCTACGGCTCCTCGATCGAGGTCGGCGAAGCAGCCTCGCAGGGTGGACGTCTCGGCGCCGAGGACGGTAAACGCCTCGCCGACGCGATCAAGGCCGGGGACCGGGACGCCATCGACGCCGTGGCCGCCGACATGCCGCAGTACTTCCTCACCCCGCAGGATCTGCAGAACCTCGCCGACGGCAAGGATGTCACCACCGTCCCCGCCGAGGTGCAGGACTACTACCGGGAATTCCTCGACAAGTCCGGTAAGGACGGCCTGCTCGGCCTGTCCGACCACCTGACCCAGGCCGAAGCGCTCGCCCGTGGCGCGGGCTCACCGAATCCGCTCGCCGCCGGCCAGCGCGACAATCTCGCCAACGCGATCATGATGATGTCGAACGAGAAGGTGGGCAGCACCGCCCCCGACGGCACCTTCCGGCCCGGCGGCTATGGCCAACTCCCGGACTATCTGCGCCATCTCGTGAGCGACCGCCTGGAGACCACCCCACCGCCGAGCCCGCTGGAGATGCAGAACCGATTCGCCGACCAGGCGAAATTCGCGAAACTCCTCGGCGAGGCCAACCCCGGATTCGTGCCCGGCGCCGCGATGGCCGCGCAGATGCAGATCACCGCCGCCAGTATGAGCAGCTACGTCGACGGCCACAATCACGCCGGCACCGACCTCGTGGACCGATTCGAGCACCAGGGTGCCGTAGACATCAACGCCGCCTACTTCGATCGGGACAAACCCCAGATCGGCGACACCGCCCGCGCTTTCCTGGACCTCGGCACCCGCAACCACGCAGTCGACTACGGCATGCTGACCGATCCGCCCGCCACGGCCCACACCCCCGGCGACATCTACGCCGACCCGAAAACCTTCCGCGAGCAGGTCTTCCACCACGACTGGGGCGACAAGGGCAAGGTCGCCTCCCAGCTGTACAGCTGGGCCGGCGACCACGCGCACGACCAGACCCTCGACGGCGACCTGTCCCGCAAGACGATCGCCACCCTCCCACACCTGTTCGCCCCCACCGACTCCGGAGGTGGATCGGCGCTGACCGCCGGAGCCGGCGGTCATACGGTCTTCGAGAACAACGCGGACCTGTTCCGCAAGTATCCGGAAATGGCCACGGGGTTGTCGAAAGTGCTGGCGCCCAACCTCGATGCGCTGGCCGACCCGAGCCAGATGACCTCGCTGGCCCTGCCCGCCCCCACCGACCCACACCAGTACCCGTCGCCGGTGTCGTCCGAGGTGCGACTCGGCGTCGACGACGGCGATCGATTGTTGTTCCTGGCCGATCAATCCGAGGACGGCCGTAACCTTCTGGAGACGGGACGCGCACTGCGCGAGGCGACCATCTACGACCAGGCGATGCGTGAGGGAGGGAACAACGTGGGAGAGTGGCTGACCGAGAACGACGCCTTCACCCATCTCCGAGACCTGAACGCTCGCATGACGGCACAGCACTACAACGCGCTGTTCTATCAGGACGACATGAACGCGACCGACGCTGCGAAGCACCTCCAGGAGGTGTACGACAGCAAGCAGAAGGCCGCCGAGATCGCAAAGCAGATCATCACCAACACCATTCCGATGGACAAGGTCACCACGCCGATCACCGATCTGCTGCCGCACGTGGCACAGGGGGCGGCCAAGTCGTATATCAACGGGTTGCCCGGAATGGCGATGGACAAGGTCATTGCGGCGTGGAATCCGGTGCCCGATCCCGTGCACGTGCAGGATCCGAGTGGGAATCAGATCTCGTCCGAGATCAAGGTCGAAGCCACGAACAAACTTCTCGATGCGGCATACCGCGCGGGTCAACTGCCCACAGCTCTACAGGCCGATAATCACGGCTCTCCAATCTATTACGATGAACACAACCTGGATCGGGCGAATCACGCGATAGAGAGCTATTTCAACTCACGCGGAGCTACCGACTACCTGGGAACCGTCGAAACCAGAGGCGATATCGCAACGGTCAAGGACCTGGTTGGCGACCGCCGAAAGCTACAAAGCTTCCTCAACGGCGGATCCGAGCAGATCGAGGTGAAATGACACGAAACCGCGTGTTCCACCGGCTGCGTCAGATGACAACGATCGCGGCAATATGCGTCGTTACGAATCCACTGTCCGCATGCTCGACGAAAAAAGAGCATGAAATCGCGACTCCGACACCCTCGCCTACCTCACAGGCTGCGCCTCAGTATCCCGATCTCACATCCGGCTGGTCCATGGAAAAGCCCTTGACCGGGCGAGAACAGGAAGCAGCGCAGTTCGCAGCCGAAACCGAAGTAGCGGGCGCCGTATACAAGCTGTCGAACGACTACAGTCCCGAGATGATGCAGCGCTACAACGAACGCGTGGTCCGGACTTACTTTTACTCCGAACCCCTGTGGCAGGGCAGCAAGACCAAATGGCGCACCACCGGCGGAATACAATGGAAAGTGCTAGACAGCACGCAGAGTGAATCGGGTTACCGTGTGACACTCTGCGAGTTCGATACGCCGGGCATTTACGACATAATCGACGGTAAGCCCGTTCACGGCCCGGACGCTGAAAAATCTATTTCTGCCGAATGGGCCACCGTTGCTTGGACAACGGAGCCGTCGGCATTGGATTCACACAATGCAACCACACCCCGCCCCTTGATCACCTCGATCGTGAGCGCGGTCGGTTATCAGAACCCGGGCACATTGTGCGACAAGTACGCACCGGATCCGTTCGTCCAGCAACCTCCCGATCCGATTCAGCCCGGACAGAAGTAGTTCCGGTTCTCCGCGGCGAATGCCGGGGCCGCCGGGCTGCTCGGTGGCATCCGCGCGGCAGCAGTCGGCGACGCCACCGCACTGGAAACCGCACGACAGCAGAGCAAAAACGACCGGACGGGACGACCGCGCATCGTATGCTAGTCGGGTAAGTACTCACTCAGCAGGGACCGCTTCCAACGGGCTCGGACCAGGTGCCGATGCCGGTGGCGCGCATCCCGGACTCCCGGAAGAGCACATGAGCGAACTACCCGCCGCCGACCGCTTCGGTGAAGGCCGCGACGACAGTCCGTACTGGAACGAGAGCGTCTGGTTCTCCTTCTCGATCCCGCAGCGCCGGCTGCACGGGATGATCCAGTACTACTTCCGACCGAATATGGGCATGCTCAACGGCGGTCCGGTGATGTGGGATCCCTCGGGGACGTCGCAGTGGGATTGCTTGTACTACAACTGGAGTCATCTGCAGGCGATGCCCGCGGGGGCGCAGAAGTTCGCGATGACGGCGCGCAACTCGCTGACCGTCGAGGTGCTGGAACCGCTGACGCGCTACCGGATCGGTTACGACAAGGACGATTTCCGGCTGGAGCTGCAGTGGGAGGCCGTCGGTCCGATGCACGAACTGCACACCGGCGATCCGGGTCAGCAGGCGACCGCGAAATTCCATATGGAGCAGCCGGGCCGGATGACCGGCACCGCGCATCGACACGGTGAGCGGTTCGAGATCGACTGCTTCTCGATGCGCGACACCTCCTACGGTGCACGCGATTACGAGTCGCTGGCCTGCGGCGGCTACTTCTGGGGCATCGCCGACGGCGCCGCCTTCCACGCACTGTGCATGGGCGAGGGTCGCACGGCGAAATCCGTCGGCGGATTCCTCTGGCGCGACGGCGAACTCGGCAGCCTGGTCGACGGCGGCCGGGAGATCCTGGAGTACGGCCGATTCGGGCCCTCGCGGGTGGTGTTCGACGGCACCGACCATCTCGGCCGCACCGTGCACGCCACCGGTGTCATCGATCCCGGCCTGGTCTTCACCGGCTACACCGATCACACGGTGGTCTGGTCACTGTCGGAGTGGGATGTCGACGGTGTCACGTATTGGGGTGACAATCAGGAGTTCTCCCCCGCCGAGCGATTCCGCCGCCTCGCTCGCGGCGAAATCACCAGGGAGGCATGATGTCCGGGCAGATCGTGATCGTCAACGGCACCTCCGGATCCGGAAAGTCCACCGCCTGCCGCCTGTTCCAGCAACGCGCCCAGGACTATTGGCTGTCCTACGGCATCGACGATTTCCTCGCCAACACCCTCCCGGCCCGCTACGGCCACCATGGACCGCTGGCGACCGAGGGCATCCAGGCGGTCCCGGTCGACCCGGCCGCGCCGGACGGCCCGCTGCGCTGGACCTTCGGCCCGTACGGCGTGCGCGCCTTCGAGATCCTGCACGAATGGATCGCCACGGCCGCACGCGCCGGCGCGAACATCATCGTCGACCACCTCCTGATGACCGACACCCCGGTCTTCGCCGACTGCGTCCGACGACTCGACGGCCTCCCGGTATTGCTGGTCACCCTGAAACCGCCGTTCGAGGTGCTGGAACGGCGGGTCGCCGAACGGCAGATGGACAAGAAACTTCCCGTCGAGATCCTCGGCGCGGACGCCGCCCGCCGGATCGTCGACCGCCTCACCCGCCTGCGCCCCTGGTTCTACGAATCGGTGTACGCCAACGACCTCGCCGATCTCACCGTCGACACCGCGGAGCACGGCCCGGACGAGGTCTGCGACCTGATCACCGCCCGGCTCGCCGAAGGCCCCGGCACCGCGTTCGCCCGGCTCCGGACGGCAGTTTCCGTGATGTGAGCCCGACAACCGGACCGGCGATATGCCTGCGACCGATACGTTGACGCGCCCTACCATGCCGCTCCCGCACCCTGTCGTCGTGTCTCTTCTCACGTTCCACGGCGCCCCGGCACCGGCCCCGGTCGACGGGCTGCTCGCCATACCCATCCACATTCGCGCTGTCCGCGCCGAGGTCACCCTCGACGCGGCGACCGGAACCGGCATCGCCGACGCGGCCATGCACTACGAACTCGGCCCGCACACCGGCAACCCATTCTTCGACCTCCGGCAACGGATCGACCATTGCACCCTGGATGCCGGCCCGATCGCCACCCACCACATCCGCCCCCACGATTTCGGCGCCGGCCCGGGCAGTTCGTTGCGTGTCCTGGACATCGCCCAGGGAGCGGGCACCCGGCACACGCTCCGGTTCCATTACCGGCTGCGGCTGCCCGACGCGTCCTCGGCCGGCGGCCGCCCACCGGCACTGGTCCGGCTCCCCGGCCCCGCCGTCCGCTGGCAGTTCGGGATGTCCGACCTGAATCCCGGCCGTTACCTCGAAGCGTGGCTGCCCGCGAATCTGGTGTTCGACAGGTTTCCGTGCGTGCTGGATGTCCGGGTCACGGGCACCGCACTGCCGCACGCGGTGATCAGCAACGGTGACATCGTCGACCATGCAGCCGAGCATTGGACCGTGACGTGGCCGGCGCACTTCGCGGCGCTCTCACCACTGCTGGAGATCCATCCCCGAGCTGCGCTGATCACCGCGCGGGTGACCGCGAAACTGCCGGTATCAGGTGCGGTCTCGATCGAGGTCGCGAAGCCCGCCGACTCTCCGATCGACCTGGACGACCAGCTCATCCGCATTTCGGGCCTACTGGCGCGCTACGAGTGCGGCTACGGCCGCTATCCCCACCGCCGATTCGTCTGCGTATTCCATGACGGTATCGGCGGCATGGAATACGACGGCGGCTGCACGACATCGGTGTCCGCACTCGCCCATGAGACGCTGCATTCGTGGTTCGCCCGAGGTGTACGGCCGGCGAGTCAGGCCGACGGCTGGTGGGACGAGGGGTTCGCCCGATTCCATGACGACGGATTGCGCACCGAGCCGTTCGACTTCCGGCGGCCACCGGTGAAACTGTGTTCGCGCAACCCTTTTCAGCGGAACACGCCACCGAATTCCTATGTGGACGGCAGTCGCGTATTCCGCGGCGCCGCCGAACTGCTGGGCCGGGCCGGATTGCGCAGCGCCATGCGGACCCTGTTCGAGTCGCGCCGCGGAACGCCGGTGTCGACGGCCGAACTGGAGGCGCATCTGGTCGCCGAGTCCGGCGTCGTGGAGCTGGTGGACGCTTTCCACCGGTTCGTCTACGGCCTGGCGGACCCGGTCCCGAGTCCGCGGCTGTCGATATCGCAGGTAGGAGTCCGGCAGGGTGCCGACGGGCAGCCGGAACTGACCGCGCGAATACACAACTCCGGCGGTCGATGCCGGCACCTGCTGGTCGTCTTCACAATCGGGCGGGACAGGACGGCGACGTATCCGGCCGACTTTCTGCCGGGCACGGTGGCTGCGGCCGCGTTCGAACTCGGTTCGGGTCGATCCACCCTTGTGGCCGCACGTTGGCCGGCCCATCGGCGGATGCCGTCGGGACCGGTGCTGTTGCTCGCCTCCGTACATGCCCGGCGCAGCCACCCGGACGCGGGCAGCCGATCCGGCGAGGTGATCGCCCGGCCGGTCATTGTCGCCGGCGCGGCGGCGCGGGCCACGGCGCGCCAGTGAATGGCGGCTCGATGCCGACTTTCTCGATCAGTTCCGGTGACGGGCGCAGACTCAGCTCGGTCCACAGCAAGGTCGCATAACTCGTCAACTGCCGCCGTGCCTCACAGACATTGCCCTCGCCCAGATGCGCCTCGATCAGCGCCGACTGCGCCGACTCCCGCAGCGGCTCCTCGGCAACCAGTATCAGCATCATATCGATGGCCTCGGCGGTGCGGCCCTGCTCGTTCAATCGGCGCGCAACAGTCTCCATGGCGTGTAAGCGCAACTGCCGCAACTGTTCCCGGGCCAGCAGCAGCCACACTTCGTCCCAGCCGGGCAGCAGTTCCGCGGCGCACGCAAGCTCTCTGGCTTCGGCGAGCATGGCGGGCGCATCGGTCGGACGGTCCGCCAGAATCTGCTGTGCCCGGTCCCGGAACCCGTGCACGTCGACGACGACCCGGTCGGCCAGACCGACTCGATCCGTGCGGCCGTCGACCAAATCCGGAGTGGCCTGCCGGATCCGCCACAGGGCGGTCCGCAAACCGGCGCGGCACCGATCCTCCGGAGAGTCCGGCCACAGCCGCTCGGCCAGCACCCCTCGATCACAATCCGGCTCGACGACGCTGTCCAACGACAGATAAGCGAGCACGCGTTTCGCGTGCATCGGCACCGCGACATCCTGCCCGCCGACACGTAGTGAGAAACCGCCCAGCAACGACAGCATCGGGCGAGACACGGCACCGCCCGGCGGCGATGTGATGACAGTCGGTACCATCGCAAACCCCCTTCGGACAAATCCCAGCCGGACCAGCCGTGATCGATCGCTACGAGCCTGCTGAGTATCGATCGTAGCCCGTCGATCCGAGCGTCGACACCTCGTCTCCGACCACACATCGTTGATGGCAACGAGCATGACGTGCGCCGATCCTGGTCCGATGACCGATAACGACAGCCTGGTGGTCGTCGTGCGGGCCTGGCGAGAGCACGATCGCCTGCTCGTGCGGGTGCTCACCGGCTCGAAAGGCGCCTGCGGACGGGTGTTCGCCGACATCGACTCGGCGTCCGCGCACATCCGCGCGTTGCTCACGGAACTCCTCGGACCCGCCGAGACGAATCGTTGACGCCACGTGACATCGGTGGCGGCCACGATCACCTCAAAGTCTGCTATTCGCGGAGGTGGGCACCGTGTCGATCCACACCTACACCGAAACCGAGACGAATGCCGAGTCGCGCGACGATACGGCGAGCTACGTGTCACCGTTCTCCGGCCTGGTACAGCTCGCGGAGGCGCGCGACGAGGAGGCCGATGCGAAGTCGACGGCCGCAACCGGTTACGCGACCGGTGAATCACCGTTCGACGCGTTCTACGCCGCCGAATCACCATTCCAGGCCGAGGAGTTCGACGAATCCGCGGCCGCCGAGACCGCACTGGCCGAATTCCTGGAGTCGTTACACGACGAGGAGTTCACCGAAACACTCGACCAACTGCTCAACGAAGGCGCGGCGAAGGTGCTCGCCGACGAACAGCAATGGCAATCGCCACCCACGCCGACCGAGACCCAGGAATCCCTGCAGGAGTGGACGGCACCCCTGGCCACCGAATGGGAAAAGGCCATGGACGGCTACGCGGCCGGACTCGAGAACGCCGATCCGATCGGCATGAGCGAGGAACAGTTCGAGCAGCTACTCGAATCGTTGGAAACCCGGGCCGCGTTCGCCACCGAGGGCTTCGAGAACTTCTTCGGCACATTGATCCGCAAGGCGCGCAACACTGTTCGCAGTGCGGTCCGGTTCGCCAAGAACCCGGTGAAGGGCGTGCTCGATATCGCCGAGCAGGGCTGGAACGTCGTCGAGGGCGGTGTGACGGCCATCGGGAAGCATTTGATCGGCCCACTGCTCAAAAAATTGAAGAGGGCCGGGCTGGCCCTGTTGAAAGGCGTCGTGAAAAAGCTGGTGCGACCGTTGACCAAGCTCCTGCCGGTATCGGTGCGTCCGCTGATCCCGATCCTCGTGCAGCGACTGGGCGCCGGCGAGGCCGCCGAGACGTCGTGGGAATTCATCGAGGATGAAACATCATGGGAATTCCCGGTGGGTGAGACCGGCCCTGCGGCAAATGAATTCGAGGGCGAGCCCGTGCCCGGCGCCGCCGAGGAACTGACCGAGGCATTCGACACCCGACTGGCCGCGTTACTGGTCGCGCCCGAGTCCGAGGCGGATTCCCGCGACGAGATCGCAGCTCGTGACGAGTCCCCGGCCGGTGACGAATCGGCAGCTTTCGAATTCGCATACGAATCCGACGGCGGCGAATCCGAGGACGACCCGATCGGCGAACTCGACGACGCCCGGGCCCGGTTGGCCTACCAGTTGGCCGACTACACCGGCACCGAGGCGCCGATCGCGCAGATCCGACAATTCGTGCCCGCGGTCCTGGCGATCCGGCCGCTGCTGAAGCTGGGCCTCACACTAACCGGCGCTCGCAGCAAACTCATCGACCTCATCGCTGATCCGCTGGCGAATCTGATCAAGAACATGGTCGGCGCCGACGCAATGGCAACCATCACCCAGGCCGTCGGTCAGGAACCGTCGCGCATGATCGCCAGGGCCGCAGTCGGTCTCGGGTTCAACGCGCTGGGACTGGAAGCGCCGCAGGATCATCGGCAGATCGTAGCCGGCGAGGCCCTGGCCTCCGCGGTCGAGGCCACGGTGCTGCGGGTCGCGGACGAACTGACCGAGTCGGCCGTGGCGGACCCGCTGCAGGTCAGTGCCGCCGTGCAACGCGCCTTCGCCGAAGCCGCGGCCGCCTACCTGCCGGATCGGCTGTTACGCACCGACCTGCCCGAACGCGAAACCTCCGATGAGGGTGGGTTCTGGGTCATGATGCCGCGCGCGGTCCGTCCCCGGTATCGGTTCCGCCGGTACACCCGGGTGTTCCCGGTCACCATTCCGCGGCAGATCGCCCGGGCGATGACCTGGTCCGACGGCGGCACCCTGGAAAGTTATCTACTCGATCGAGGCGTCGAAAAGTGGCCGGTACACACCGAAGTCGACCTGTACGAGACCATGCCGGGCACGCTGGCCGGGCATCTGACCCGTGACGAGACACTGCCCGCGCAGGAGAATCCGAACGCCGAGGACTTTCAGCCGCTGACCGCCCAGGCCGCCACGCTGCTGTTGCGCCAGCCCGCACTGGGCCGGAACCGGGGCCGCCCGGTCACCCGGCCGCAGGTCTTCCGGCCACAGCCCGGACAGCGGTACTTCCGGATTCGTACCGCCGGACTCCCGGCTCGCCGCACTCGCCGGCCCCGGCGGGTGATCACGATCCGCTGGGACCCGGTGGGCTCGCGGCTACGGGTGGTGATTCGGCTCTCCGAGCGCCGTGCCCGGGAACTCGAACGGTTGTTGCGCCGCACCTCGCCCTCGGGGCAGCGCAATCTGCCGGCGGCGCTGATCGCGTTGTGGGACATCGTCCTTCCGCGATTGCGGCTGCGACTCGCGCGGCGACTGCTCACCGCACGAGTAGTGGGCACCCCTGCCGCCGCGGCCCGGCTGGCAGGAGCGCTGACGGCCGCCACCGGCACGGGCATCGGCACGTTCCTCACCCAGCGTGGTGCGCAGCTCACCGCAGCGGCGGGCGACCGGGCCGAAGGAGTCACCATCATCGTGACGTTCACCGGGTTGGCACGCGATGCCACGCGGACGCCCACTCCGGTCGTGACGGTCATCCCGGGCTGGCGTCATGACTGACGCGTTCGCCACCGAGATCACCGCTCTGGGCACGGAGGTGCGGCACTGGCGGCGCGCGGCCGTCGCGCTCGGCGATCTGGAGGTGGCGGCCGCACCGGCGGCCTGGCTCGAGCTGGAGTCCTATCTCGGACGCGGCGTGCGCGCGGTGCTGACCGGTCAGGTGGAAAGGCTTACCGCACAAGCAGATCGGACGCTGGCCGCGTTGCGCGCCGCGAACCGGCCGGCCGAACTCGGCCCGGTACGCGCCGACATCCTGGTCCTGCGGCGGCGCTACCTGCTGGCCGAATCGGTCGTGGACTTCTACGGCCACGCGGTGAACACCCGAACCAACCCGCGCATCGCCGCGGTGTTGCGCGGGCTCGACACCCTCGCGGTGGCGAGCATGGATCAGGTGTTGCGGCCCTTGGGAATCGACACGCCACCGGTGCTGACCTATCTGCACAAGGGGCCGGGCGCATCGATCCTGCGGGCCGGCGCCCGGCTCTGGGACGCGTCGATATCCCCGGCCGCCGCCATCAAGATCACCCGTCACAACCTCTGGCAGCCCACCTCGCTGGTGCACGAAACCGGTCACCAGGTAGCGCATCTGACGAAGTGGGTACCGGAACTCGCCGCGGCACTCGAAGCCGCGCTCACCCGCCGGAGTCCGCTCGCCGCGGAGGTGTGGCGCAGCTGGGCCGGCGAGGTCGCCGCCGACGTGTACGCGTTCTGCCTGCTGGGATTCGCCCCGGTACCCGCGCTGGCGACCGTGGTGGACGGTCCGCCGCCGATGGTCTTCCGGATGCTACCCGGCGATCCACATCCGGTGGCGGCGTTGCGGATCCAGCTGAACGTGGCACTGTGCCGGTCCTGGTTCGGCCCCGGGCCGTGGGACGCGCTGGGCGCCCGCTGGATGCGCCGCACCCCACCCGACGTGGCGCCGCCCGAGGTCGCGGCACTGATCAGGGCCAGCATGCCGCTACTGCCGATCATCACCGACGTGTGCACGCGGTTGCCGATGGCCGCCTTCGCGGACAAACCACTGTCCGCGCTGGCCGACCCGCGGCGCGTCGCACCCGCCGAACTGGCCCGGCTGGCCGAGCGGGCCGGTGCCGCGCTGTACACGTCGAGCTACCTGCAGCGCACCGAGCCGATGCGCATCCTGGCCCTGACCGTGCTGCGCGGGCTCGAATCCACCACCGCCTCGAGCGACATGGAGCCGTGGCTGCACCGGATCGGCGGAATCGAAGCGGAAGCCGCCGCATGACCATCAACGGGACAGGAAGGCAACGACGATGACCCACGAGTGCGGTTCCGGGGAAACCGGCGAAGAGCTGATCCGGGCGATGACCGACGCGTTCCGTTCGATGGGATACGGCGGCACCCGGACGGATCTGCTACGCGAACAGAAAGACTTGATCGTGCAGTTCCGGGTGGCACGCAACGGACTGGGCAATTACGGGCGTCACAACGAGCCTGCCGATCGGGCGTTGCAGCCGTCCCCGGAAGTCATCGGGTATCCCGACGAATACTTCCTGCGATTCGCGGGCACCCTGCCCGACCGCACCGCCTGGCTGATCCTGCACTATCACGATCCGGATGATCCGGACCATCCGGATCCGGTGTACCGGTATCCGGTCGACGATCTCGAAGACCGCATCCTGCCGATCGAGCATCGTGATGTGCGGCTCGTCGAATTCGCCGACCCACAGGGCGACATACTGGCGATCGCGGTGCCGATCGACCACGTCATGGATTTCAGGCCGCCGAATGCACCGGTGAAATCCGCGCGGCTGTCCGCGGAAGGAGAGTAAGGCCATGTTCCGCACCCTCGTCGAACTGATCACCACACCGCCGGGCGCTCAGAAGGTGGACAAGGCCAATGCCGTGCTGGCCGTGCACCCCTTGCAACTGAGCCGCTGGCTGGAGGAGATCTGGGCGCGCGGCGGCATCACCGGCGACGCCTGGAAACCCGTGCTGCTCTCTTCCGATGTCGCGCTCGGCGACCCGGCCGCGGTCACCAAGACCAGGCTCCCACAGGCTTTACTGGATACGCTGCCGTCCGGGGTACAACCGATGCCGGGAACGCCCCCGCCGCCGCAGCCCTTCACGATTCCGGGTCTGGGCACAGGAGACAGTTTGCCGCCGCCGGTCTGGGAACATCTCATGTACGCGTATTTGATCGAGGCGACCGGAATCTTCGAGATCCTCGGTGAAGTGGTGCGGCGCTTGGTGGTCGGGGAAACCCTGCCCGCACCGAGCATCGATACGATGGTCCTGACGAACCACACCGAGGAACTGTTCTACCGGGACCCGCCGCTGTTCGGTGTCGGCGGCCTGCTGACCAGTCAGCTGCGGCCGGATGCCCGAATCAACCGGCGCAATGTGTACTGGCGCATGTTCGGCATGGATCTGCCACATCCGCCCGGGCCGGGTGTCATCGGTCAACCCTGGAAACGCGATACCGGGTCGAACACGAACCAGCGCTTCCTGGAATTGTGGAACGAATTGCTGCGCCAGGTTTGGCTCGGCATCGAGAACGACAAGAACTCGTCCGGTCCGAACGCCACCGACGCAGGCTATGTGGGCTACCTGTGCCAGACCCTCGGCGAAATGCTGCAACTGCGTAGGCGCGGCGGGATGCTGTCGCGCGAGGAGTTCGCCTACGTGACGATGATGAGCTGGTTCCATCTGATCGTCGAATACGACACCACCCTCGTGACGGACCTGCACGCCGACGCGGGCGCGCAGGGCAACCCGGCCGATCGGCTGGCGGCCATCGGCACCCGGGTCGGGATCGCGCCCTCCCGGCAGGCCCGGGAACTGTTCGAACTGGCCGATCTGATCTCGCCGCTGCTGTGGTTCATCGAACTCGGGAAGTTCAACACCCCGACCCACGCCGAACTCCTGTACCGCAGAAACCTGCTACCCAACCCGGTCATCGCGACATCGATGAATCGGATCGTGGATCTGTGGCAGTCGGGCACCGGTGAGCGGGTCAAGGACCTCGCGGTCACCGTGCGACGGCAGCAGACACCGCAGCTCACCGCCCAACCGGCCCGTCTGCCCGGCAATCTCGTGCCGAGCGCGCCGTCCGGCAACGGGCACAAGGCACCGGCCCGCGCCTGGCCCTGAACCGAACCGGCACAACGGAGGAGTCAACGATGAGCGGCGCTGCCGAATCACCTGTCTTCGTACCGAATCCGGCCGAGACGACGGTGACACCGTGGCCGACGCGCGAGGACATCTACGCCGGCTACCAGGAGAATTCTCTTGCGCCGGACGGTCACCGGGACGAGTACACCGGTGGCGAAGACGAGTCCCGGTACGAGGACTCGGGTAACGAGAGCCCTGGATACGAGTACGCCGACCATGAGGATCCCGGCTACGAGACCTCCGGAGACGAAAGCCCCGGGTACGAGAGCTTCGGATACGAGGATTTCTCGTACGAGGAGGACTTCGCGTACGCGGAGGACTCCATCGGTACGGAGACCGCTCTGCTCGGGGAAGACGCTGTGTACGAGGGTAATTCGGCCTACGAGAACGATATCGCACCGCAGCACAACGGCTTCGAGTCCGCTCCCGGCGCCGATCTGACCGGTGAGATGTACGAGACGTACGACCTGGGAGTGGAGGCGCCCGAACCGGCCCACGAGAATCCGGTAGGCGAGGCCGCTGCGCTCGGCGAGGAGGCCGGGGAGTCGGCCGAGGACGAGGCGACATACGAAGCGGATCATGAGGATTCGTACGACGAGTTCGGCGGGGCCGAGGAAGGCGAGATCGCACCGGCCGCGGCCTTCCCATCCGGACTGGTACTGCGAACGGTCGGCGGCCCGACGGGGGAACGGCAGGAGCATTGGGACCCCAACCACACCGGGCTGCCGCTCTACGACACCGGTCCCGCGGTCCGTGGTCAGCGCCTGTCACCCGATTTCACGGTCCGCGAACTGGTCAGCAGCGGCGGCGTCGCCGCCGACCGCGCCCGCATCTCGCCGGCTCTGGTGCGCTGCCTGCAGGCGATGCACGACCGGGCGGGCCGGCCGGTGAAGATCACCTCGGGGTACCGGTCCTGGGCCCGCAATGTGGACGTCTACCGTCGATCCGGCGGGAAGGTCACATTGAGCAGGCATTGCAGTGGGCAAGCGGCCGACATCACCGTCGCCGGGTTGAGCGGCCTGCAGATCGCCCGGCTGGCGGTCGATTCCTGCGGTGTCGACATCGGTATCGGTATCGGTAACACGTTCGCGCACATCGATGTTCGCGGCACCCGGGCCCGTTGGACGTATCTGAAGGACCCGCGCGCGGCCCGCGCCGCGCTCGACGAACTCGCGGCTCATGAGCGCCGGCGGCGACCCGTCTGCCCCGGGGGAGCGTCCGCCATGTCGTTCGCACCGGCCCTGGCGGCCGCGGGCGGCGTCGCACCGGGGCGGCGGGTGATCCAGCGACTTCCGTTGCTGCGCGATCACCGGGGAACGCCACCCGATCTGGTGATCAAGTGGAACGCCATGATCGCGCCGACTGCCGTCGACGTGGTCGTGCATCTGCACGGCTACTCCGATGATCGGCAAGCGATGCGGATCACCACCGACAAGGAGCCGAACAGTGGGCTGGACTTCTCGGACCCGGATTGCCGAGCCACCGGTGGCCGCCTGACACCCACGCTGCTGGTGCTGCCGCGCGGACATTACAGCCCCAGACCCGGCGGTGATCCCAGGCGGTACACGTTCCCGGCCCTCACCGCACCGGGCGGGTTACAGCAGCTGATCGACGCCGCGCTGGCCGAGTTCACCGCGGCCACCGGCGCACCCGTACGGCGGAATCGGTTGATACTCACCGCACATTCCGGCGGCGGCGCCGCGCTGCTGGAGATCCTCACGCACACCGATCCCGACGAAATCCAGGTGTTCGACGCCCTGTACGACAAGCCCAAGGTCCTGATCGACTGGGCCCGGCGCCATCTGCGCGCGGGGAACGGTGCGCTGCGGGTGATCTTTCGACCGGGCGAGGGAACCGCGATCAACAGCGGAACGGTGGCCGCCGAGATCCGCCGGGCCGGTTCACCGAACTTCCGAGTCGAACGCACAACAGTTGGCCACCTACAGATTCCACGCCGGTTCGGCTGGCGATTGCTGGCCGACTCGGCGGCGAATCTGCCCGGACTCGTCCGGCCGCGGCCGGCTCACGAAGCCGAGACCGTGGAACTGCGTGCCGACGAGGAGTGTTGTGGAGCCGATCGGCAAACCGACGACGAAGCGCCGGGCCGGCGCACCCTCGGCACGTGCCGGCCGGTGCAGGACGATCTGAAACCGGCCGTGCCCTGGTCCGAGATGCAACGACGTTTCCGGGCGCGGTGCTCGCTGGTCAGCGGCAGTCTGGACCCTCGCGCACTCGTGGACTGCGCCTGCGCATTCCAGGGCCCTCGCGACGTCGCGACCTTCGCGATGGCACGCGTCGTCGCCGCCGGTCCACTGGCGGCACGACTGTTCGCACACTTCCTGAACGGCACCGGCAAGGAACTACCGATCGACGTCGCCGATATGATCCACCGCTCGGCCGGCGTCCGCGCCAAGATCCGCCGATCCATCGCGCACGGCGACAACCGCGGCCATACCCGGATCGAGCAGAGCGAATACGGCAACGACGAACTGCAATTCGCCTACGGTGCCATCGATTGCGTGCAGTGGCGCGTACTTCCGCCGATCCGGTCCGACTGGCGGCGGCACGCCGACACGAAGATCGAGATCTCGATGCTCGACTACTACGAATTCCATCCCCACCGCGCCGGTGTCAGCCAATGTGCGCACGCCGCCTGTGTCGAACTTGTCGCCCGTGGCCAGGCCAAGAACTTCTGGACCAGCGGCACCGCGGTGGTCACCCTCGGTGAGCTGGGCCCCACCCGCGCGCCGAAACCGTCCCGCACCAAGCTGGTCGACATCTCCAGGGATATCTGAGCGTCCGCGGGAGCGGGGCTGTCGGTGACACCGGCCGCGGGGCTGCCGGGCATGCGGGCGCCGAATCGCACTCCGCCGCTCGAGTCCCGCCCCGGCACGGGGCACAACGGATCGGCGATAAGCTCGGCATCGACCGCCCCGCAGCGCGAGAGGATTTCGATGGACGCCACCTTCACCCCCGCGGCGACCCTGCGGGATGTCACCCTGCGCGACGGCCTCCAGCTGACCCGGGGCATGCTGCCGACGCAGACCAAGGTGGAACTGGTGCGCCGGCTGCTGGCGCTGGGTGTGCCGGAGCTCGAGATCGGTTCCCTCGCCCGCGCGGATCTCGTTCCCCCGCTGGCCAATTCGCTGGAGGTGGTGGAACAGCTGACCCCCGGGGAGCTGGAACACTGCTGGCTCTGGGTCGCCACACCCCGGCACGTCGAGAAGGCGATCGCCGCCGGCGCCCGCAACTTCCAGTACTGCCTGTCGGTATCGGACGCGCACAACCGGGCCAATATCGGCCGCACCGCCGAGGACAGCATCGCCGCGATGCCCGCCGCCGTCGAGCGCACTCGCGCCGCCGGCGGCCGCATCCAGCTGACCCTGGCCACCTCGTTCACCTGCCCGTTCGAGGGCCCCGTCGACCCGGACCGGGTCCTGGCCCTCGCCGCCGATCCCCGCACCGACGGCGCCGACGACGTCGTCCTCTGCGACACCCTCGGCCAGGCGGTCCCGGCCCAGGTCACCGGCCTGATCCAGCGGGTGGCGGCCGAGACCCCGCACCGCCGCATCGGTTATCACGGGCACGACACCTGGGGCCTCGGCGTCGCCAACACCCTGGCGGCGATCTCGGCCGGGGCCGGTTTCGTGGACGGCTCGCTCGGCGGCCTCGGCGGCTGCCCGTTCGCCCCCGGCGCCAGCGGCAACACCTCCACCGAGGACATCCTGTTCGCCACCCGTCCGGCCTGGTTCACCCCCGCGATCCTGGCCGAACTCGTCGGCACGACCGAGAAGCTTTTGTCGGACCTGGGCGAGCCGAACCGATCCAAGACCGCCCAGGGCGCCCGATCGAAGGCCGAGGCCTTCGAGTGGGTCATCCGGTAGAATTTCCATTGTGGTTCAGCCATGGAATCCACCTGCCACTCGCGTGGATGCGGCCCCGGATATCGCGTTTGCCAGGACGATCGACCCACGAAATACGGAGTCGTGTTCGACCGAGTCCCGTCATTGAACCGGAGGGACGGTTCGACAGGAGCACACGATGTCCACGATCCATCTCACACACACCACCACCTCGACGCCCGAGCAGTTCCTCGCCGCGCTCACCGACTTCGGCCCCGGCCGGGCACAGTTGTTCGGCAACAGCGCCGACGAGTACCTCCGCGTCCACGAGCAGGACCCCACCCACGCCGATGTCACCGAGGGTTCGAACCACATCTGGGAGCGCCTGCGCTACGACTGGTCCGACCCACGCCACATCGTCATGACGACCACCGATTCCAACCTGTGGGGCGGATCGTCCGGTCACACCTACACCCTCACGCCGAGGCCCGACGGAACCACCGAGGTCGATGCCGTGGTGGTTCGCGACGGCAAGAACTTCACCGGCCAGGTACTCGGCGCGGTGCTGGGTACCGTCGGCAAAGGCGTCCTCGACCGGCAACTGGTCAAGACCATCCACGCCGTCGAGGCGCGCAATGCCGAAGGGCCGTCGTCCGACCGGCCGCAACGGCGCTGAGCCGCGCGATCGAAAGGCTGCCCGCTAGCGATCGAACATCAGCAGCGGTTTGCCCCCGTGTTCGGGGGCTTCGGCCGAATCGACGGCTTCGCCGAACCGCTCGAGCGGGATCGGCCGGCCCTCCGGGACACGCAGCACGCCGCTGTCGACGAGCCGGAGTGTCCGGTCGATCGCGGCGGCCATCCGATCCCGCGGGGTCTCGGTGAGCCAGCGGAACAGCCAGAACCCCCGCACGGTCTTGGTTTCGTAGATCAGCGATCGCGCGAAGATCGGGATCGTGAGTGCGCCGGGGTCGGTCTGGCGGTGCGTGGACAGCGCGCCGAAGACGACCAGCTCGCCGTGCGGCGCCAGCGCACGCGAGACGTCCGCGCCCACCTGACCGCCGACGCAGTCGATCGCCTTGGACACGCCGTCGGGACCGGCGATCCTGGCCACCCGCGCCCGCAGGTCCTCGTCTTCCGTGCAGATCACCGCGGTGCCGCCCAGCGCGCGGATCTCGTCGACGGCGGATCGGCGGCGGACCACGTTGAGGGTCTCGAAGCCGAGGTGCGTTCCGAGTTGGATGACCGACCGGCCCACGGTCGAACCGGCCGCGGTCTGCAGCAGCCATTCACCCGGTCGGACATCGAGTTCGGCGCCGGTCAGGATCACGGCGGTGAGCGGGTTGGCCATGATCTGGGCGGCCGTGGAATCGCTCATGCCCGCGGGAACGGGCAGGACCCGCTCGGCCGCGGCGACGACACAGTCCTGCCAGGTACCCGCGACCCCGATCGTGACGACCCGTTGCCCGACGCTCAAACTGACTGTGCCGCTACCGAGTTCGTCGATCACACCCACGGATTCGATACCGGGCACGGTCGGGAACTCCGGAGTGAATCCGTATCTGCCGCGGATGGTGTGCAGATCGCTGGCATGCACCGGCGCGGCCGTCACCCGGATCCGGACCTCGCCGGGACCGGGCACCGGGATCGGGCGGGCCCGCAGGCGCAGCACCTCGGACGGCTCGCCCATCGTCTCGGCGACGAGAGACCGCATGGTTGTCATCTTCCGGCGCTCCTTCGAATCCGTACGGCCCGTTCCGGCGCTACCGGCTGCCATGCTGCCATCGCCGGCGGCCGTCGGCCGCGATGACGGCACCGGCGAAATCCGGTGCCGCGCGCCGCGCCGCCGCCGCTGTCGACCGCAGGCGGCGTGCGCGCCGGAGCCGGGTCAGCGGCGGCCGGCCTCGCGCTCGGCCCACCACTGCGGCGCGTCGACGAAGTGGTTGTCGTAGGTGTCCTGTGCGGCAAGAAGTTCGGAGTATTCCGCCTGGCCCGCGAGCACCCGGTCCAGGACGCGGAAGTAGCCGAAGCGCTCCAGGCCGGGGGTCAGCGCGATGAGAATGCGGGTCGGGCTGCCGGGGGCGGCGCCGAAGGCGTGCGGCATGAAGCGCGGGACGACCAGCGCGCCGCCCGCGCCGACGGTGACGATCTCGTCACCGGTGAGCACCTGCAGTTCCCCCTCGGCCACGTAGAACAGTTCCTCGGAAAGGGTGTGATAGTGCGGGGTCGCGCCGTCGGCGCCGGCCGCCAAGGTGACCTCGAGGGTGCTCACGCTGCCGCCGGTCTCGTTCCCGTCGATCAGCAGGCGGGCGGTGGCCTGCTCGTTGCCGCCGGTCTCGGCGTCCTCGCGGCGGCGGATCGCGGCGGGGATGGCGGGGGTGGGGATGCTCATGACGCTCACTCCAGAAGATTCGATGGCTGATAGTTCGATAGCTAACTATATTCCATCGAATAAACTTCTGTCCATGGCGGAACGGAATCCGGATGCGATCGACGAGATCGTGGCGCAGTGGCGGCGCGAGCGGCCCGATCTGGACCTGGAGGCGATGGCGATCCTCGGCCGGATCGGCCGGCTGTATCAGCTGGGTGAGCGCGCGATCGAGACGGTGTTCACCGCGCACGGCCTGGGGCGCGGGGAGTTCGATGTGCTGGCGGCACTGCGGCGGGCCGGGGAGCCGTTCGAGCTCAACCCGTCCGTACTGGCCGACACCCTGATGCTGTCCCGGGCCGGGATGACCAGCCGGTTGGACCGGCTGGAGTCCGCGGGACTGGTACGGCGGATCGCCGACGCGGGCGACCGGCGCGCGGTGCGGGTCGCGCTCACCGCGGCCGGGCGCGAACGCGTCGACACCGTGGTCGCGGCGCACACCCGCAACGAGACCGCGCTGCTGTCCGCGCTGTCCGCGCCGGATCGGCGCGAGCTCGACCGCATCGCGCGAATCCTGCTGCGCAGCTTGGAGAAACCGGCCTGACCGACCCCGGCGGCATACCACCGGGGTCCACGGGTCAGTCCTCGAGGAGCTCGTAGACGGTGACGATCGGCGGCGGATCCGCGCTCAGCAGTTCGGCGCCGGTGGCCCGGTCGGGGCCGTTGCGCTCGCGCAGCGCCAGCAGCGGCGTGTTGAGGTCGTCGGCCTCGAGTTCGTAGACGGCCAGATAGGCGGGCAGTCCCTCAGCGCCGCGGTGGACGCGGTAGCGGCGGGCGCTGACGAATCCCGGCACCTTCAACAGTTCGGGCAGATGCTCTTTCGCGTACCACTCGTTGAATTCGGCGTCTTTCGCGGGATCGGCGGGGCTGGACTGCACCACCATGATGCCTTTCGGCACGGAACCACCTCCGGATACTGCCCCGGCGCCGGATGCCCCGGGGCTCAACGGCCGTACACGATCTCCTCGCGCACGGCCAGGAACCAGGACTGCGCGAACAACGCGTCGCCGCTGCCGATGTCGTTGTCCCGGAACCATTCCACCCGGGCCCGCAGCCCGGCGGCGTCGTCGAACCAGACCTCGTTCACGGCATCGTACGGGCGCTCGTCGGACAGCGGATGGTTCTGCACGTAGGCCCGGCCGCGGACGTGCTCGGGAATGATGGTGGCCGCCACCGGATTCGGGCCCGGCGCGGTCCCCGCGTGGCCGCGCCACCGGTCGGCGAAATCGGCCGTGGTCAGCGACGGGTCCCGCACCGCCAGGGCCATGTGCTTGAGTTTCACCCCGCCCTGCTGCCAGCGCCCGGCGAGCCAGTCCGCACCGCGCAGCACGCTCTCCTCCACGCACACCAGCGTGTCGCCGCCGACCGCGGTCACCCCGGTGGCCACCGCCCGGCCGCTGCCGGTGGTCAGCCAGCTCTCGTACTGCGCCAGATGCCCCGCGTCGTCGAACCATTCGATGCCGACGCCGTCGTGCCGGGGCCGGAGGTCACCGATATTCGGGACGGTCGTGCACACCGCGATCCGCCGCGGCCGCACCGCGGGCGGAGCCTCCGCGGCAGCGCCGACCGCGCTGCACCACAACACGGGAAAGTCCTGCGCGCGCAGGTTTCCCGGCCGGCGAGCGAATCGGATACGTTTGATCACCCCACGATTCTCCCGCCGGGATCCCGGAACCGCAGCCCGAACGGCACACTCACTGCCGCCGCCCGGCACTGCGCCACCGCCACGAGGGCCCGGCCGCAGGACCGGGACCGCGGCGGGAACACCCGCACACCCACTGCACCGGCAACGATCCGGTGCCGCACGGCACCGTCACGCGGATACCCCGGCGTCGGCGGGCTGCCGCAACCGCGCGACCCGCTCCCGCCAGCGCTCGACGGCCCGATCCTTGATCCCGGCGTAGCCCTTCACCTCCAGGATCGAGGTCGCGAGTTCGACCCGGTGCGGATAGTCCGCGCTCGCGTCGCCGAGTACGGCCTCGGTGACCAGTTGCTCGTACTCGCCGATCAGCGCGCGCTCGACGCGACGGTCCGGATGCAGGCCGAAGAAGTCGAAGGGTGTGCCGCGCAACGATTTCAGGTGGCGCAGCCCGCGGAACGCCCAGGCGTACGGCTTACCCATCGGCAGCTTCGATTCCATGCCGAACAGGCGCAGGATCGGCGGATGCAGGTGGTAGGTCACCGAATACGCGCCGTCGATGCCGAGATCGCTCGCGATACGGTCGTAGTCGGCGTTCAGGTGCAGCCGCGCCACCTCGTACTCGTCCTTGTAGGTCAGCACCCGGTGATAGGACTCGGCGACACCGCGGGTCAGCTCCCAATCGTGGTCCGCGTCGTCGGTGGCCGCGGTCCGTTCCACCAGGTCGAGGTAGCGCTGCGCCCGGCGGGTGTTCTGATGATCGGTCACCTGGGCCGCGCGCCGGATCAGCAACGCGCGCAACTCCGTCGGCAGCGTACGGCCGCCGACCAGTTCCGTGGCGGCGGCGACCGCGGCGTCGGTGGGATCGTTGAGATCCCGGACACCCTGTGCCGCAGCGTGTTCGGCCAGGGTCGCGGCGACCGCGGCCGGATCGTGTACGGCCCAGCGGCCCCACTCGAAGGCGGCCCGGTTGGACTCCGCGGACCGGCCCTGCCGCCGCAGGGCGGCATCCAGGTCGGCGGCCGACAGCGGCAGCGCACCGGACTGGAAGGCGGCGCCGAGCAGGATCACGTTCGCCAGCAGGTTGTCGGCGAACACCCGCGCGGCCAGATCGCCGGTGTCGAGCAGCACCGACCGGTCGGCCCCGACGGTCGCGGTGATCGCCGCCTCCAGGCTCGCGAGATCCGGTGCGGCCGCCCCGGCCTGCGACATGGTCGGGGTCGGGGTGATCGACCGGTCCACCACCGCGCGGGTGCGGCCCGGACGGGTCTTGGCGAGGTGATTCGCGGCGGCGGCTTGCAGGATGTCGCCGGACAGGTAGAGATCCGCGCCGCCGACGCCGACCGCGTTGGCGCGCAACGCCTCCCGGTCCTTCGCCAGTCGCAGATGCGAGACCACCGGACCGGCCTTCTGCGACAGGCCGGTCTGGTCCATCCCGCCGATCACCAGTCCCCCGGCCTCCGCGGCATGCGCGAGGATGCGCGCCGCGGTGACCACGCCGGTGCCGCCGATGCCGGTGAAGTAGATGCCGAAGACGGTGTCCAGCTCCGCGATTCGCGGTTCCGGCAGTTCACCCGGCGGCAGCGCGGGCCGCCGCACCGCGCGCCGGCGGCCGCGCGCGGGCCACCAGGATCGCCGGGTGCGCGGGGTGATCGTCACGAACGACGGGCAATCGCCCTCGAGGCAGGTGTAGTCGCGGTTGCACGACGCGTCGTGGATCTGCCGTTTGATGCCGAATTCGGTCTCCACCGGCATGACCGACAGGCAGTTGCTCTTGGCGGCGCAGTCGCCACAGCCCTCGCAGACCGCCTCGTTGATCACGACCCGCCGTGGCGGCGTGGGCAGTTCGCCGCGCTTGCGCAGGCGGCGGGCCTCGGCGGCGCACCGCTGGTCGTAGATGATCACCGAGACGCCGGGTACCTCGCGCAGCCGCTCCTGCACCTTCGGCAGCGCGGAGCGGTGCAGTACCTCGACCCCGGCGGCCCAGCGCGCGCGGCGGCCGTAGCGGTGCGGTTCCTCCGCGCACACCACGATCTCGCGCACACCCTCGGCCTGCAGTGCCCGGGTCATCGACGGCACGTCCAGCAGGCCGGTGACGTCCTGGCCGCCGGTCATCGCGACGGCGGCGTTGTAGAGGATCTTGAAGGTCAGGTTCGCGTTCGCGGCGACGGCCGCGCGGATGGCGAGGGTGCCGGAGTGCGACAGGGTGCCGTCACCGAGGTTCTGGATCACGTGCGGCTCGGACACGAACGGCGACAACCCGATCCACGGCACCCCCTCCGCACCCATCGGGGTGGGCGGCAATGCCCGCGTATCCTGTTGCCGCGCTTCGAAATACACCATGCCGTGGCAGCCCACGCCACCACCGACCAGCGCGCCGTCGGGTACCACGGTGGACCGGTTGTGCGGGCAGCCGCTGCAGAACGCCGGCGCGCGCGGCGGAATCGCCAGCAGCGGCAGGTCGATGCGCACCCCGGCCGCCGCGCTCGCGGGTTCCGCGCGCACGAGATCGGGCAGCAGGCGGGTCAGCGCCTTCCCCACCGCGGCCGCGTCCAGTTCCCCCACCGCCGAGGTCAGCGGCTTCCCGGCGCCGTCGCGTTTACCCGCGACCGGTACCCGGCTGCCCGCCTCGTGCAGGATCGCGCGCAGCTGATGTTCGACGAACGGCCGCTTCTCCTCGATCACCACGATCCGGTCCACCGAGGCGGCGAACTCGATCGCGGTCTCCTCGACCAGCGGGAAGGTCATCGCGAGTTTCAGCACCCGGACCCCGGCATCGGCCGGATCGTCGTAGCTGAGATCGGAGAACGCTTGCCGCACATCGAGATACGTCTTACCGGCGCAGACCACGCCGAGCCGCGCACCCGGCGCCGCACCGGACACCCGGTCCAGATCGTGCTGCCGCGCGTACGCCTGCGCGGCCCGCAGCCGCCGATCGGTCACCAGCGCTTCCTGATCGGGCACCGCGTGCGGCCCGATCCGCGCCAGCGGCTGATGCGTCCACGGCGTGCCGTCCACGAAGAGTGGTCCGCCGAAACCACTCTCGTGCCGCGCGGGATCGAGGTCCACCGTGCCGACGCCGTCGGCGACGGCGGTCACCATCTTCAGGCCCACCCAGGCGCCGGACTGCCGCGACATCCGGAACGCGTGCACGCCGAGATCGAGCACGTCCTGCTGATCACCGGGATACAGCACCGGCATACAGGCGTCGGCGAAGGTGTACTGGCTGTCGCAGGCCAGCGTCGAGGATTTGGAACTCGGATCGTCGCCGCAGAACATCACGACGCCACCGTTGGGACCGGCGCCCATCGCGTTGGCGTGCTTCATCGCATCGCCGCTGCGGTCCAGGCCCGGACCCTTGCCGTACCAGGCGCCCGCGACGCCGTCGACACCCTCGTAGGGCACCACCGCACCCATCTGGCTGCCCCACACCGTGGCCACCGCCAGTTCCTCGTTCAGCCCGGGGCGGTGCAGGATTCGATGCTCGGCCAGTTCGGCGGTCCGCTGGTTCAGGACCAGATCGACTCCGCCCAGAGGGGATCCGGGATAGCCGGAGATCATGGTGGCGGTGTTCAGGCCGTCCCGCTCGTCCAGGCGATGCCGCAGGACCAGCAGGCGCACCAGGGTTTCCGCTCCCGACAGGATCACCTCGGTCGGGGTCCGTTCGGTGATGGTCACGGATAGACCTCGGGGTTGACGTAGGCGAACGCGCCGTCCTTGAGGACCGCGCGGCGCAGTTCCGGCCGTTGCAGCACGGTCACGTCGGCGGTCGGATCACCGTCCACGATCAGCAGATCCGCCAGATAACCGGCGCGCACCTGCCCCACCTCGAGTCCGGTGACCGCCCCCATGTTGCGAGTCGCGGTGTGGATCGCCTCCACCGGCGTCATGTCCACCAACTCCACGTATCGTTGCAGTTCCGCGGCGTAGGTACCGTGCCGGGTCCACTGGTGTCCGAAGTCGCCGCCGGCCAGGATGGGTACCCCGGCGGCCTTCAGCTTGTGCAATCCGTCGACCTGGGAACGGAATTCGTCGCGATATCCGGAGGCCTCGATCTTCTCCTCCGAGATGCCCCACGGTTCGGCGTGCCCGCTGACCATGGCGTAGAGGTAGTGCAGTCCGGGGCACACCCACACGTCGCCGTGCCGGGCCTCGAGCGCCGCGAGCGCCACATCGTCGAGGAAGCAGGCGTGGTGGACGATCCGCACGCCGGTGCGCGCGGCCATCGCCACACTGGCCGAGCCGCGCGCGTGGGTGGTGACGAAGGCGCCGTGCCGGTCCGCCTCTTCGACTGCGGCCGTGAGCATCTCGTCGTTCATGTAGATGTCCTCGGACGGGAACTGCGGCATCACACCGTCGCCGGAGATGAACAGCTTCAGCGACCGCACCCCGCGCTCACACTGCCGGCGCACCACCTCGCGCAGCTCCGCCGCGGTGGCGACGACCTCCATCATCCCGCCGTCGGCGCCGAGCCCACCGGCCTCCGCGATCATCGGACCGCACGGAATCAGCTTCGGGCCGGGCAGAATTCCGCGATCGATCGCGTCCTTGATCAGCAGATCGTCGTCCGGCTGGGTCGCGCCCGCCCCGATGATCAGCGTATAGCCGCTCTCCAGATAGGTTTTCGCGACCGCCGCCACGTCCAGCAGGTGTTTACCCTCCGGCGCCGCGGCCACCGCGCCGTGGTCGAACACGAAGTCCAGCGGCCAGCTGATGTGGGTGTGAGCGTCGCCGAGGCCCGGCAGCACGGTGGCCCCGTGCAGATCCACCACCCGCACCGCGGCGGGGTCGACCTCGAATCCGTCGCCGAAGCGCACCTCGGCGATGCGGTCGTCTTCGATCAGAACCGATCCGGCCGCGAGTTTCTCGGCGGGATCGCCGTTACAGGTGAGGATGCGCGCGTTGGTCAGCAGCGTCCGCTCGCCCATCGTCCTACCTCCTGATTGAGCGAATACTTACTTATCTTAACCGCGCCGCGGAGCCCCGCGCTGCCCAACCGGAGAATTCGTCCGGAATGATCGGCGCTCCGGACGGGCGTCGCCGGCGCTGATCCCGCAGGTCATCCCGATGCCGTTCCCGGACGATAATCCGCCCGGCGCGCATTTCGGCCGGAATCCGGCGAATACCCGCTCGGACCACCGGCCCGGCGACACGAACGCCCGCCGCGGCGGGACCGCGGCGGGCGTCTGTCCGGATCCCGGCGGTCAGCCCAGCCGGGCGCCCGGGGTGAAGCTGATCGGCAGGTGCAGGGGCGTGCGGGTCAGCCCGGCGTGGTAGACGATGGCGTCCTCGTCGACCAGTGCGATATCGCCGAGCCGGGTGAGGATCTCCTCCAGCGCGATGCGAATGTTCAAGCGCGCCAGGTTGGATCCGGCGCAGCGGTGCGGGCCGGCGCCGAAGGCGAAGTGCCGGTTACGGGTTCGGTCCAGATCGAAGCGATCCGGGTCCGGGAACTCGGCGGCGTCGCGGTTGGCCGACGCCCAGTGGATGAGCACCTTGTCGCCGTTGCCGATCGGGCACCCGCCCACCTCGGCGTCCTGCACCGCGGTGCGGCCCACCGACACGAACGAGGTGTCCAGCCGCAGCAGTTCCTCGACCGCCTTCGGGATCAGGCTCGGCCGCTCCCGCAGCAGCGCCGGGATCTCCGGCTCCCGGCAGAACCGCACCAGCATCTGACCCAGCGCGCCCGCGGTGGTCTCCAGGCCGCCGAGGATCAGCAACTGGACGACGCCGATGGCCTCGTCCTCGCCGATCGGCCGGCCCTCGATCTCGGCGGCGATCACCGCGTCCACCACATCGCCCTTCGGCGGCTGCTCACGCCGGGTGGCGAGGAAGTTGCGCACCCACGCGTACAGGCCCGCCCAGCTCTCGCGGGCGTTCGGCGCGGTCGGATTGGACGAGGTGGAGGCCAGTTTCGCGACCGCCGCCATCTCGTCGGCCGGGGCGTTGATGGCCAGCTCGAAGAAGCCGAGGCTCGGGAACGGCCGGGCGAACGCGTCCATGAAATCGCAGGTACCGGCCTCGATGAACTCATCGATCAGCCGGGTCACCAGCTCCCGGGTCGGCTGTTCCCATTCGGCCACCACCGCCGGGGTGAAATGCGGGTTGATCAGGCTCTTGTAGAGCCGCTGCACCGGCGGATCGGCCTCCACCGGCAGGTTGCGCACCGAACCCCCGCCGGAGGTCACCGACAATCCGTGCGCGGAACTGAACGCCTGCCAGTTCTGCGCGACCGCCAGCGCGTCGTCGTAGCGGGAGACCACCCAGAAGCCGTCGTAGGAATCGCTGTGCGCGACCGGGCACAGTTCGCGCATCCGGGCCATCGTCGGGTGCATATCGGCCGCCAGCTCCGGGGAGAGGTGGTCGAAGTGATGCTGACACCAGTCGTCGGACAAGCGCGTGGCGTCGGTCGAGGTCATATGCGGATCACTTTCTCGGGATGGTCTGCGGTCGGATCAGCTGCGGACCAGCCGGCCGCCGGCGGCGTCGGCCAGATCGGCACCGGACTCCCGCGTCGGGACCCCGTTGACCCACATGTGCTCGACACCGGTGCTGCGCACGATCAATCGGTCCGCGTCGCCGGGCTGGTCGTGGACGCGCTCGATGGGGGTGGTGCCGATCGTGGCCGGATCGAAGGCGACGAGGTCGGCGTAGTACCCCTGCGCGATCAGGCCGCGCTCGGCGATCCGGAAGGCCTTGGCGGGCTGGCCGGTCAGCCGCCACACCGCGTCCTCCAGGCCGATCGCCTTGCGCTCGCGCACCCAGTACCCGAGCAGATGCGTCGAGTAGCAGGCGTCGCAGAGCTGGCTGGCGTGCGCCCCCGCGTCGGACAGCCCGAGCAGGGTTCGCTTGTCCGCCAGCAGATCTCCGATCTCGTCCTCGGCGTCGTTCTCCAGCACCACGCGGAACCGGGTGGTGGCGGTGTCGGTGAGGACCAGATCCAGCATCACGTCGAAGGGGGTGGTGCCGCGCGCGGCGGCGAGCCGATCCAGCGGGATGCCGACCACGTCACGGTGCGCACCGGTCTCGTCCACATCGACCTTCGGCCAGCGGTGCGCCCACTTCGCCAGCGTGGCCGGGCGGGCCCGGTCGCGCCATTCGGCGTTGCGGTACAGGGCGAATCGCTCGGCGCGGGGCAGGCCCAGCACTTCCTTCCACTCGTCGATCTCGCCCAGGGTGGTGGGATCGGCGAGGGTGAACTGCATGACGATGGGCCGGCAGGCGATCTGCGGATACACCTCGCCGGGCAGCGCACCGCCGCGCGCGACCGTGCGCAGTGCCGCGCCGGGCTTGTCGGTGCGGGTCACCAGCGCGGTCCAGGTGACCGGAATACCGTGCCGCACAGACAGATCCGAGAACTCGTTGAGGAACATCCCGGGGCCGATCGACACCTGCAGCACGCCCTTGCCGGACTCCCCCAGCACCGCCGCGAGCGTGTCGACCTCGTCGACCTCCGCGAACCGGCTGGGTACCGGCCGGCCGAACGCACCCTGGTGGGCCGGCTGCCGCGAGGTGGACAGCCCGATCGCACCGGCGGCCAGCGCTTCCCGCACCAGCGTGCGCATCTGCTCGAGTTCCGCGGCGGTGGCCGCGCGCTCCTCGCCGCCGAGCACGAACAGCCGCAGCGGCGTGTGCCCGAGGAAGGCGCCCACGTTCAGGCGCTTGCGCCGGGCCTCCAGCGCGGTCAGGTACTGCGGGAAAGTCTCGAAGCACCAGTCGATTCCGGCGTTGAGCGCCTCCATCGACATACCCTCGACGTTCTCCAGGGTGCGGACGATGATCTCCCGGTGCGGCGGCAGCGTGGGTGCCACGCCGAAACCGCAGTTGCCCATGATCGCCGTGGTCACGCCGTGCCAGCTCGACGGCGTGAGGTCGCCGTCCCAGAGGATCTGGGCATCGTAATGCGTGTGCACGTCGATGAATCCGGGCGCGAGCACCAGGCCGTCCAGGTCGACCACCCGGGTGCCGGGGCCCGGGGTGAGCTCGCCGGGCCCGGCGACGGCGGTGATGCGGTCGCCGGTCACCGCGACGTCGGCGGCCCGTGCGGGCTCACCGGTGCCGTCGATGACGCGGGCGCCGCGCAGCAGCAGATCCATCGAAATTCTCACTTTCCCTGGGGGACAGCCGATTCGCGGGCCGACTCCAGCGCCGTCTCGAACCCGCGGTGCAGGTGCTGCGGCGCGGGCTCGTTGCGGCCGAACAGGATCGAGTCGAGCGCGCCGGCCCGGATACCCGGCTCGGTCCGGGCCGCGACCCAGAAATCCTCACCGTCGACGACGGTTTCGCAGATCCACGGCGCCATCTCCGCGTACTTCTCCCGCTCCGCGTCGGACAGGCCCGGACGCAGATACGCGGTGTGCACCACCTCGCAGGACTTCTCGTCGATCGGCACGATCTGCCACAGCTCGACGTGCCGGCTGTCGAAGGTGATGTTGGTGTTCGGGAACAGCGCGTACTGCAGGCTGATGTGCTGCCCGACGTCGCCCCATTCCGCTTCGGGGAGTTCGTGCAACGCGTCGATCGACTTCAGCGCCGAGCAGTTGCGCAGATGCGGGCCGAACGAGTCGAAGGTCAGCACACCGCCGTGCGCGTAGGTGGCGAGGGTGCGCCGGTGCAGGAACCGGAAGTGATAGTTCTCCCGGAACGTGTCCAGGGTGACCTTCCAGTTCCCGCCCACCGCATGCACATGCGGCTCGCTGAAGATCTGCCAGTCGGCGAAATCGAGCATCGCCAGCTCGTCCACCAGTCCGGGACCGAGGTAGTCGTCGATGT
Source organism: Nocardia sp. BMG111209 (assembly GCF_000381925.1). Lineage (NCBI taxonomy): Bacteria > Bacillati > Actinomycetota > Actinomycetes > Mycobacteriales > Nocardiaceae > Nocardia > Nocardia sp. BMG111209. Next base: position 768,277 of record NZ_KB907307.1, on the reverse strand, counting down.
CGATCGGGTCGCCGGGACGCAACCGGCCGACGATCAGGCCGTAGCCCTCGGCGACCGGCAGTTCCACCAAACCCTTGTCCTCCGTGCACAATCCGGTGAAGAACTCGCTCGAGGTGACCGCGACGAGTTTGCCCTCGAGGTCGTAGGTCCAGGCGTGGAAGGGACAGGTGAACCGCTTCGCCGCGCCCGCGCCGTCGACCACCCGCACACCGCGGTGCCGGCAGGCGTTGGCCAGCGCGCGTACCTTCCCGTTCTCGTCCCGGGTCAGCAGGATCGGGGTGCCGCACAGGTCCACCGTGCGGTAGGTGCCGGGGCCGGGCAGCGCGCCCGACAGGCACAGCACCACCGGCTGCCGGTGGAAGAGCACGTCTAGCTCCTCGCGGTGCCGCTCCGCGGAGTAGATGTCCGTCGGCAATTCGAGAATGCTGTCGGCGAGATCGGTGGTCCGATGCTCGAGGTGATCCAGCAATCTGTGCGCGAGTTGGTATTCCAGCGCTTGTCTGTCCATGACTTTCCCTGCTCGGCCTCGTCCGGCGGCGGAATGGCGGAGACGCCGGTCTTGTGCGCGCCGCCACACCGCCGAAAGATCACGGTGACCGGAGTCACTGTCCCTACGGCAGTTTAGACAGTAATCACTTACTCAGCAAGCCCGCCTCGACAACGCGCTCACCGGGCAAAACGGGTGACCGACACCACGCCAACCCGACCATCGATGCCCGCACATTACGATAGAGTGTGTACCCACTCACCTGCGTTCCGCGGCAGCGGAAACCCCCCGCGACACGAGGAGGCCCCGTGGCCAGGACCGGCACGATTCCGCCGTCCGGCAGCGACACCCCGCCGGTACGCCGACGCATGACCGCCGAGGCGCGCAAGAGTTCCATCCTCGCCGCCGCACGCCGCGCGTTCACCGAGACCGGTGACATGAACGGTACGACGGTCAAGATGATCGCCGAGCACAGCGGGATCAGCGAAGGCATCATCTACCGCCACTTCGAGAGCAAGGACCAGTTGTTCTTCGAGGCGGTGGTGGAGCCGCTGGAGTCCGCCATCGACGAATTGGTCGCGGCCACAGCGCTGGTCGACAAGGACGGTCCGCTCAACGCCGCGCGCCAGCTGGAGACCATGAAAGGTCTCTACAAGCAACTGATCTCGACGCTCGAGGAGGTGCTGCCGCTGCTGGGCCTGGTGCTGTTCGGAGATCCCCAGGTGGCCAAGCGCTTCTACCGCGACACCTTCGCCACCGCGATGGACCGCCTGGCCGAGGCGTGGCGCGAGGTCGAGGACCGCTACGGCTTCCCGTTCGAGTCGCCGGACATCTCGGCGCGCGCGGTGATGGGCATCGCCCTGATGCAGGCGCTGGAGAACAAGCACGGCAAGAAGGCCAACCGCGGCCGCTCGGTCGCGCTGCTGTCCGAGGGCACCATCAAGGGCTTCTTCCCGACCCTCGAGGCCGTCGCGGAGCTGAAATGAGCACGGCGAGCGAGGGTGTCGCGGTGGTCACCGAACTGAACCGCCGCTTCTCCGCCGGCGACGGCGCGGGTGCGATGCAGTTGTTCGATCCGGAGATCCGGATCGAGCAGCCCGCCTCCCTGCCGCACGGCGGCTGGTACTCCGGCCACGACGGGGTCGCCGCGATGGGCGCCGCCTTCGCCCGCTACTGGGACCGGACCATCACCGCCCCACGGATTTTCGGCGACGGCGCCGCGGTCGTACAGCTCACCACCCAGACCTGGACGGCCAAGGACTCGGGCCGGGCCGCCACCGTCGACGTGGTGGAACTGTTCCGCATCGACGCCGGCCGGGTCACCGAAATCCGTGTGTTCCAACAGGATACGCATCTGCTGCTGGGCACCCTCGGTATCGCCGCCTGATCGGCGGTAGCCACCGGCCCCGACGAATCGGCGCCGGTGCACTCCCCTGAGGACGAGTGCACCGGCGCCGCAACGATTTCCGTGACCGCCGGGGCGGTTACGGCACCTCGATCACCACGGCGCTGCCCATGCCGCCGCCGGCGCACATCGCGGCCACGCCGATACCGCCACCGCGGCGGCGCAATTCGTGCGCCAGGGTGAGGATCATCCGGGTGCCGGTGGTGGCGATCGGATGGCCCAGGCTGCAGCCGCTGCCGAGCACGTTCACCGTATCCTCGTCCAGGCCGAGTTCGCGGGTCGCGGCCACGGCCACGGAGGCGAAGGCCTCGTTGATCTCCCACAGCTTCACATCGCCGACGGCGAGCCCGGCCCGGCCGAGCGCCTTGCGGATCGCGGGCGACGGGGCCAGCCCGGTCTCCACCGGCGGGACGCCGACCGAGGCCCAGGACCGCACCACGGCCAGGGGCTGCAGGCCGCGGTCGCGGGCGAGGTCACCGTCGGTGATCACCACCGCGGCCGCGGCGTCGTTCACGCCGGAGGCGTTGCCCGCGGTGATGCTGAAGCCCTCGATCTCCGGATGCAGCGGCTTGAGCGAGGCCAGCTTCTCCAGAGTCGTGGTGCGGCGCGGATGTTCGTCGACGGCGAAGGTGAGCGTGCTGCCGTCGCGGCGGGTGACCTCGATCGGCACGATCTCGTCGACGAACGACCCGGCATCGATCCCGGCGATCGCGCGCGCGTGCGACCGCAGCGCCCACTCGTCCATATCGGCGCGGGTCAGCTTCGCGCGCACCGCGGTGTTCCAGCCCACCGTGATGCCCATATCGTCGATCGGAGCGTCGGGGGTGCCGCGGTGGCTCGGCGCGAGCCAGCGCTCGTCCCATTCGTCGGTGCCCGGGATCCGGCGGCTGGCCTTCGGCGAGGTCGAACTCGACTGCGCGCCACCGGCGATCACCACCCGGTCCATCCCCGCCAGCACCGAGGCCGACGCGGTCTGCACCGCGGACAGGCCCGAGGCACAGTGCCGGTTGTGCGCGATACCCGGCGCGTTCACCAGGCCCGCCTCGATCGCGACGTACCGGGCGATCGCGCCGCCGCCGTACAGCGACTCGCCGATCACCACGTCGTCGACCAGTTCCGGCTCGAGGCCCGACCGCCGGACCGCCTCCGCGACGGCGGCCGTGCCGAGTTCGAAGGCATCCGTGTCGACCAGCGTGCCCTTGAACGCCGTCCCGATCGCGGTCCGAGCGCCCGCGACGATCACCGCTTCCCGGCTCATCGGACTCACCTCATTTCTGTGTCTGCGAACGTGTTCGCGCTGCTGACGAATTCAGCTTCTGTAGTGAAGACGGTAAGGACAACGGTATGTTCCTGGCAACCACCGCCGGTCAGGCGGCGGTCACGATCCGGCCCGGCAACTCGCCGGTGAGTTCGTCGTGGTCGACCAGGACCACGCCGTTGACCAGGGTGTAGTCGTAGCCCTGGGCCCGCTGCACGAATCGGTTCGCGCCCAACGGGAAATCGGACGCCATCTCCGGGACGAACAGATCCAGCCGTTCCAGATCGAGCACGTTGACGTCGGCGTACGCACCGGGCCGCAGCACCCCGCGGTCCGGGATGCCGAACAGGTCGGCGCCCTCGTAGGTGAGTTTCCGGATCGCCGTGCCGATGTCGAGCAGGGCCCGCTCGCGCACCCAGTGCTTGAGGAAGAAGGTCGAATTGCCGGCGTCCATGGTCAGCGCGACGTGCGCCCCGGCGTCGGCCACCCCGATCACCACGTCCGGATTGGTGATCATCGCGGCCACCGCGGCCAGATCCTGATTGAGCACCGGGTAGTACAGCAGTCCGCGGCCCGCGGTCTCGACGAAATAGTCGAGCAGCGCCGCGGCGGCACTCACTCCCCGCCGATCCGCTTCCGCGGCAAGGCTGTTGGCGGCGCTGACGTCGTATTCGGCGGAGCCGGGCGGCATCAGGTACATCTTCGACGGATCCTTCGGCGCCAGCGGCCCGGACAGTTCGACCGGGCGTTCGGCGGCGTCGGCCAGCCGCTTGCGAACCGGCTCCTCGGCCAGTGCGGCCAGCCGCTGCTCGAACGGCCGCGCCATCAGCTCCGCCCATTCCGGCAGCGAGTCGTAGGGGGTCCGGCCCACCAGGCCGTACAGGATGGCGCTGCCGCGCACCGCGGTCATCGGGCGCAGATCGGCGTCGCGGCCGCGCGCGGCGGACACCTCGTCCATCACCCAGGCCCACAGTCCGGGCCGGCGATCGCTCTGCATGATCGAGAAGGCAAGGGGGCGACCGGATTCCCGGCTCACCCGCTCCATCCAGGCCATCTCGGCACGGGAGTTCGCGCGCTCGGCGCCGTCGCGCTCGCCGATGCGGGGCACCACCTGGAAGGTGCCGCGGCCGCGCTCGGCGAGGACCGCGCCGATGGCGGCCAGTTCGTCCTCGGCGGCGAAGGTGCCCGGCACCGGGCGGCCGTCGGGCACGGTGTGCATGTAGGTCCGCGAGGTCGAGAAGCCCAGTGCCCCACCGTCGATCGCCTCACCGACCAGCGCCGCCATCGCGGCGATATCGTCCGGGCCGGCCGGTTGCTCGTCGAGCCCGCGCTCCCCCATCACGTGGTACCGCACCGCGCTGTGCCCGACCAGGCCACCGACGTTGAGCCCGAATCGCCTGCCGCCCAGCTGTTTCAGATACTCGCCGTAGGTCTGCCAGCCCCAGTCCAGCCCGGCCATGATGGTGTCGGCCGGAATGTCCTCCACCGACTCCATCATCGCCGCCAGGTACCCCTCCTGCCCGGCGCGCACCGGCGCGAAGGTGACCCCGCAGTTGCCCATCACCACGGTGGTGATGCCGTGGTAGCAGGACGGGGTGGCCAGCGGATCCCAGAACAGCTGGGCATCCAGATGCGTGTGCACATCGACGAAACCGGGTGTGACGTAACGTCCTTCGGCATCGATCTCGCGCCGGCCGGGTTCGGGCACCGAGCCCACCGCGGTGATCCGGTCGCCGTCGACGGCGATGTCGGCGCGCCGGGGGGCCGCGCCGGTCCCGTCGACCACCTCACCGCCACGGATCACGACGTCGTGCATGATTCACGTCCTTCCGGGGCACACGGCCACTACTGAGCAGGTACTCACTCAAGATAGCCGGGCCGGGTCCCGGATATCTAGAGAAAGTGGGTACTTACTTTGCTACCATGAGGCCCGGTCCGGCGAAGGGCGCCGGCGAACGTTGTCGCGGGGAGCAGTTGTGGGATCGATGGACGGCCGCGTGGCCATAGTCACCGGCGCCAGCCGCGGCATCGGCGCGCGGATCGCCGAGCGGTTCGCGGCCGCGGGCGCCGCGGTGGCGGTGGTCGCCCGCACGGCGGGCCCGGGCGAATCGCGCCTGCCCGGCTCGATCGAAGAGGTGGTCGAGAACATCCGCGCGGCCGGCGGCCGGGCGGCGGCGATTCCGGCCGACCTCACCGACCCCGGGCATCTCGACACCGTGGTGGCCCGCGCCGAGGAGGCCCTCGGCCCGGTCGACACGCTGGTGAACAACGCCGGGGTCAACTTCTACGGCCCGGCGCTGGACGTGCCGCCGCGCCGCAACGCGGTGATGCAGCAGATCATGGTCACCGCGCCGTTCCGGCTGTGCCAGCTGGCCGCGCCGGGCATGGTCGACCGCGGCCGCGGCTGGATCCTCAACATCACCTCCAAACAGGCCCGCCACCCGCTCGGCCCGCCGTATCCGGAGTGGGCCAAGGACGGCTGCGTGCCCTACGGCATGTACAAGTCCGCCCTGGACCGCCTCACCACCGGCCTGGCCGCCGAGCTGCACGGCACCGGCGTGAGCGTGAATTCGCTCGGCACTTCGGGTTTGGTGATGACCCCGGGCGTGGCCGTGGTCTCGCCGCACACCCCCGACAACGCGCCGGTCGAGCCGGACGACGCCATGCCCGAGGCCGCCCACGTGCTGTGCACGTCCGACCCGGCGGCGGTCACCGGCCGTATCGTCTTCAGCATGGAAGTGCTCGGCCGCCCGTTCACCGAGGGCCCGTGGGCCGTCGCCGCCACCTTCTGATCCGAATTCCCCACCACGCCGAGGAGATACCGTTCATGCACGTCGCCGTCGATCCCGATCGCTGCCAGGGCCACGCCCGCTGCTGGGAGATCTGCCCCGAGGTCTTCGATCTCGACGCCGAGGGCCACGGCACCGTCCTGGTCGCCGACGTCCCCGCCGAGCTCCGGGACAAGGCCCGGGAGGCCGCCGACAACTGCCCCGAACGGGCCATCCTGCTCACCTGACGGGACCTGCCCGCCACACTTCTGAAACAGGTGTCATTTTTATGCGCCTGATGTAGAGATCTGCCCAGCCGGATCCGCTACCTTACAAAGAGAACCAGTTGCAGTCTCGGCACTGGGTGAGGAGCAGATCATGGCCATCGTTCAATCCGCCCCGGCGGCCGCCGGTGACCGACGCCGGCTCGTCCTGGACAGTCCGGTGGACCGCCACCGCATCGACGAGGTGGAGGTGAGCACCGCCGACGACGTGGCGGCGGCGGTGGCGCGGGCGCGCGCGGCCCAACCCGCTTGGGCGGCAAGGCCGGTGGCCGAGCGCGCCGCCATCCTGCGCTCGGCGATCGATGTGCTGGTGGCCCGGCGCGACGAGATCATCGCGACCGTCCGCGCGGAGACCGGGAAGCCGCAGACCGAGGCGCTGGCGGTGGAGATCGTGCCGTCGTGCGATTTCCTCGCGTTCTGGACCCATCGCGCGCCGCGCGATCTGAAGCCGCACCGGCAGCCGCTGCACGGCTATCTGAAGTCGATGAAGAAGCTGTTCGTGCACTATCAGCCGCTCGGCGTGGTCGGCGTGATCACCCCGTGGAACGGCCCGTTCGTGTTGTCGCTCAACCCCGTCGTGCAGGCGCTGCTGGCCGGCAACACCGCCGTGCTGAAGCCCTCGGAGGTCACCCCGCGCTCGGGCGAGTGGGCGGTGAAGATCCTGCACGAGGCCGGCGTCCCCGCCGATGTCGTGCAGGTCGTGCACGGCGACGGCGAGACCGGCGCGGCGCTGGTCGCCGCCGAGATCGACAAGGTGTGCTTCACCGGCAGCGTGGGCACCGGGCGCAGGATCGCCGCGGCCTGCGCCGAGCGGCTGCTGCCCTGCACGCTGGAACTCGGCGGTAAGGACGCGATGATCGTCTGCGCCGACGCCGATCTCGACCGCGCGGCCGCCGGCGCGGTGTACCTGTCGATGTTCAACACCGGTCAGGTGTGCATGAGCGTCGAGCGGATCTACGTGGTGGACAGCGTCGCCGACGAGTTCATCCGGCTGGTGTCCAAGCGCGCCGCCGAGGTCACCTACGGTCCCGGCGACACCGATATGGGCCCGCTGTTCTGGGACCGCCAGATGGATGTGGTGGCCCGCCACGTCGACGACGCGAAGGCCAAGGGCGCCGATATCGTGGTCGGCGGCGCACCCGCGGCCGGTAACGGCCTGTACTTCCAGCCCACCGTGATCGTGGACGCCAACCACGACATGGAGATCATGACCGAGGAGACCTTCGGCCCGGTCGCCGCGATCATGCGGGTGCGCGACGAGGACGAGGCGATCCGCCTGGCCAACGACTCGCAGTACGGCCTCAGCGGTTCGGTGTTCACCAAGGACGCGGCCAAGGCCCGCAGCATCGCCACCCGCCTGAACACCGGCTCGGTGGTGCACAACGACGCGTCCGTCATCTACGGCGTGCCGGAGGCCCCGTTCGGCGGCCGCAAGAACAGCGGCCTCGGCCACGTCAACGGCCTCGACGCGCTGCGCGGCTTCACCCATGCGCTGCCGATCCTGATCGACCGCTGGCAGCCGAAGCAGGAGAGTATCTGGTATCCCTACTCGGACAAGACGATTCGCAGCTTGGAGCTGGTGATCAAACACGGCTTCGGCAACAGGGTGCTCCGCCGCCTGCTGTCGTGAACAACTAATTTGTCCGGTTGGTAGAGTTTCTTTCGTGCAGAAACGGCGCAGCTACGACCAGAACTGCCCGATCGCGAAGGGGCTCGACGCCCTCGGCGAGCGGTGGACCCTGCTGATCTTCCGCGAACTGCTCGGCGGCGCACGGCGGTACAGCGATCTGCGCGCCGAGCTGCCGGGCATCGCCACCAACCTGCTCGCCGACCGGCTGCGGGAGCTCGAGGAATCGGGGCTGATCGAGCGCACCGAACTGCCGCCGCCGGTCGCCCGCACGGTCTACTCGATGAGCGAGACCGGTTGGCGGCGAGTATTTCCCGTCCTGCAGTCGCTGGCCTGGTTCGGCCTGCCGATGGTGGCGCCGCCGGACGACGGGGCGGACGCGACGCCGCTCAACGGCTTCCTCGCCGGTGTCCTGCTGGCGTTCGATCCGTCCCACGCGCCGGCCGACGCCACCGGTTATCAGGCGACGATCGGCGGCCGGGTCTTCGAATTCTCGGTCCGGGACGGCATTCTCGGGCCGGGCCGCGCGGCGCCCGCGGTGCGGCTCACCGCCGGCGCCGGCGACCTCGTCCGCTTCCGTTCCGGTACAGCCGAACTGCGCCGGGAACTGTCCCCGCGACTGCGTTTCGACGGCGACGCCGAGGCGGTGGATCGGTTCCGGCGCATGTTCGCGCTGTCCGCGCGCTAGGACCGGGCCGCCGCCGCGACCGCCGGGATCGGCGCCACCGCACGCGAATTCGCCAGCGAGAGCACGTGCAGCGTGAACAGCACCGGCACCGCGGCCGTCGGCACCAGCACCAGCGGTAGCACCGACACCTGCTCGGTGGACGGCGCGAGGTGCAGTACCTGCGCCCGCCCCGGCGCGGCGAGGATGCCGATCGCGAACGCGACGACGAAGTCGAGCATCCCGAAGAGGTTCAGCCACAACGTCTTCCGCTCCGCGCCGCCGGCCCGCACGCCGCGGATCAGCCGCGTCGCGGACCAGCCGATCGCGATATCGCCCAGGGCGGCGGGCCACGCGAACAACGGGGGCAGATCCCGCAGGGCCAGCGCGAGCAGGAAGACGACACCCATGATCCGCACCTCGTGCGGCCGGATCAGGTGCACCCGCGCGGCGGGATGCGACAGCACCCGGGTGACCGCCGGAATCCGCGACAGCGCGAGCAGGATCATCACCGGAACCGCGAAACCCGCTGCCAGCCAGGGCTTCACCGCATCCTCGGCGAAACGGTAGACGTGCGTGGCCGCGAGTGCGGTGGTGACGGCGGCCCAGACCAGCCAGACCAGGCCGAATCCGGCGGCGATCCGCCGCGCGACCTCGCGGCCGGAACCGGCGGCGACGGCCGCGGCGTACAGGGACAGCGCCGTCACGACCGCGACCGCGGCGACGGAGAGGACGACGAGAAACCAGAGGAGGGACAGGGCCGTGAACATGACGTGCTCCGTTTCGATGCGCCGGACGGCGGACCGGGTGCCGCCGCCCCGGTGGACCGGCGGCACCCGCACTCGAAACCGTAACTCACAGACAAGTTATTAAACAAGCCACTTGACTTGTTTGTCTCTCAGTCCTCCTCCAGCCGGGCCCGCACCTCGCGCATCTTGCGGCTCAGCTCCTCCTCCGCAATGAGGCCCTTGTCCAGCAGGGTGTGCGCGGCCACCAGCGCCGGATGGGTGTGCACGGGAAATTCCCGGTACAGCGACGCACCGAGGACATCCTCGGCCCGCCTGCGCTCGAGATTGTCCAGCGCCCCACGCCAGGACAGGCATTCGCAGGTCGCCTGCATACTGGACTCCCACGGCGCGCGGTGGCGTTCCATCCCCGGCAGCGTCTGCGGTGGCTCGCCGGCGAGGCCCGCCGACGCGTCGAGCAACACCCGGTACGGGCCGGTCATCGGTGACCTCCGAGCTCGGACGGCGCGCGGGTGGCGGTCCAGTCGACCTGCGGCACGGCCACCCCGATCATGGTGTCGCGGGTGACGATGGCCGCGAGTTCCGCCTCGGTCCAGTCGTCGGTCCCCGCCGGCCGCATCGGCATGACCATGAAACGCGACTTCTGGTTCGAATCATGCACCCGCACTTCCACACTCGGCGGCACGTGCAATCCGAACTCGGCCAGTACCTCCCGGGGCCGGCGCACGAGCCGGCGCCGGTAGTTCGGGGTGCGATACCAGTCCGGCGACATGCCGAGGACCGGGCGCGGGTAGCAGGAACACAGCGTGCAGACGATCACGTTGTGCACGTCCGGCGTATTCTCCAGGACGTAGAAGTACGTGTAATCGCTCGGCGTGCCCTTACCCGTCGGATCCCGCCAATCGATACCGACCTCGGCGCACGTCGCGGTGCCGTCGTCGAGCAGTCGCCGCTTGAATTCCGGATCCGTCCAGGCCTTCGCGACGAGCCGGGAACCGCCCGCCGGACCGATGTTCTCGGCCCATTCCGAGAACCGACGATGGTCCTCGGCCGAGAAGAGTCCCTTCTCGATGGACAGTTCCCGGACAGCCAGTTCCAGCACCTCGAATTCGCTGATCTCCGGTGCCTCCCGAATGGGTTCGTGGTCGTCGTGCGAGTGACCGTTACCGTGGTGATGATGATGTGCGCCCATCTATGTCGCCGCCTCCTCCGCGGGCTCGAGCCAACGTTCGCTGAATTCGGTTTCGAGCGTATCGATCTCGAAACCCGTATAGTCCGACCACAATTCGGACTGCCGGAAGCGCACCACATAGAACGGCTCCGTGCGGCCGTCGCGGTCGCGGCCCCACGCCTCGTCCTCCGGAATGATCCAGTCGGGCCGATGCTCGACCACCACGCCGGTACATCCGCGCGTGTAGGCCTGCGTACGGGTGTGGAACAACGTCGTGGCGTCCCGCACGGTGACCCGGTCGCCGATCTCGAAACGGGTCATGATGCCGCCTTCCGCAGGCGGGCGCGCACCTCATCGATTTTCGCGGACAATTCGTCGGGGGTGATCAGCCCCTGATCGATCAGGGTCTTCGTGGCGACCGTGGCCCATCGCGCATAGTACGGCAGACCGAAATACAATGTCGCACCCAGATCGTTCTCCGCGCGTCGCCGCATTTCCGCATTCCACACTCCGCGCCACGCCAGACATTCGCAGGTGACGTAGGTGTTCATCTCCCAGTTCTCCTCCTCCTTCTCGAGGTAGGGAACCGGTAGATCGGCCTGACCGCCGACATCGTGCGGAATATGCCGCAACGCCTCGTAGAGATCGGTGGATATCGTGTACGGCGAGTCCAGTGGCGTACGCTCCACCGGGCCGATATCGGATACTCGCCGCTGCATCAGATCGAACTGCACACTCGACGACATAACGTCACCCGCTTTCCGACCGTCGATATTCATCGCTGCCAGGAAAAACGCACAATCAGTATACGCCACCCGCCGCCGGGCTCAGAATCCTTGCCACGCGGGCTTGTTCGTGAACGCGAACCGGTAATAGTCGATCGCCCGCAGGTAGGCGGCGGCGGGCGGGTCCACGATCACCGTGACGTGCGGATGCATCTGCAGGATCGAGGCCGGGCAGAACGCCGACACCGGGCCCTCCACGGCGGCGGCGACGGCCTCGGCCTTGGCCGCGCCGGTGGCGATCATCAGCAGATGCCCGGCGTCGCCGATGGTGCCGAGGCCCTGGGTGAGGACGTGGGTCGGCACCCGGGACAGGTCGTCGCCGAAGAAGCGGGCGTTGTCGGCGCGGGTCTTCGGGGTCAGCGTCTTCACCCGGGTGCGCGAGCGCAGCGACGAACCGGGCTCGTTGAAGCCGAGGTGGCCGTTGCCGCCGATGCCGAGGATCTGCACCGCGATCGGGCCGCGGGTGGCGATCATCTGCTCGTAACTCGCTGCGGCGGAAGGGATGTCGGCGGCGTTGCCGTCGGGGCTGTGCACCGCGGCGTCGGCGATGTCGACGTGCGAGGTGAATTCGTCGCGGATGTAGCGCGCGTACGACTGCGGATGGCCCGGCGGGAGGCCGATGTACTCGTCGAGCAGGAACGCCTGCACCTGCCGGAAACTCAGGCCCTGCGCGCGATGCCGGCGGATCAGCTCGCGATAGGCGCCCAGCGGTGACGATCCGGTGGCCAGGCCGATCGCGTGCGCACCGCCGCCGATGTGGTCGGCCATGATGCCACCCGCGAGCCGGCCCGCGGCCGCGGCGTCGTCGGCGATCACGAGTTCCACAGGGCTCCTTCCTTGTACACGCGTACCGGCCACAGCCGGGTATCGGTCACCAGCACGTCGGCGGCGGCTCCGGGCCGCAGCGCGCCGATGCGATGCGCGCGGCCGAGCAGGCGGGCCCCGGTAGCGGACGCCGCCGTGACCGCCGAGCACAGGTCGACCGCGGCGCAGAACACCGTGCGCCGCAGCACATCCGACGCGGACGCGGTGCCACCGGCGATGGCGCCGGGCCCGTCCGGGCCGTCCAGGCGCGAGACCCCGTCGGTCACCACCACATCCAGGCTACCGAGCCGGTAGCGGCCGTCCGGCTGCCCGGCGGCGGCCATCGCGTCGGTGATCAGCGCGATGTGCCGGGCGCCGAGGGTATCGAACAGCATCCGCACGGTGCCGTAGGCGAGATGCACGCCGTCGCCGATCACCTCGGCGACCGCCACCCCGTGCGCGGCCGCGGACAGCGCCGCGGTGAGGAAGTTCGGGTGCCGGTGCTCGAGCGTCGGCATCCCGTTGCACAGATGGGTCACCGAGATCCGGCCGCCGCGCCACAGCGCATGCGAGGAGCGCGCGTAATCGGCGACGGTGTGCCCGAGCGACAGCACCGCCCCGGCCTCCGCGACCAGATCGCCGAGCTCGTCGAAGTTCTCGGTCTCGGGTGCGATCGTCACCGACACCACGCGCCCGTCCGCCCGTTCCAGCAACCGCCGCAACATCGCCGGATCGCCGGGCACGATCCGGTCCGGGGCGTGCGCACCGGGCCGGTGCACGCTGATGAACGGTCCCTCCAGATGGATCCCGGCCAGCAGCCCGTCGTCCACGGCCTTGCCCAATATGCCGATGCGCTCGGCGAGTTCGGCCTCGGTCGCCGACACCAGGGAACCGACCAGGGTGGTGGTGCCGCGCCCCCGATGGAACGCCGCGGCCGCCGCGATCCCCGCCTCGTCCGCGTCCGGGAAGCCGAAACCGCCGCCGCCGTGGCAGTGCACGTCCACCAGTCCGGGCAGCACCAGCACCGGTTCGACCGGCGGCAGATCGCCCTCGAATTCCTCGGCGGGACCGACGAATTCGATCGTGGGCCCGTCGAAGGCCACCACCGCGTCCGTGATCGCCCCCGCCTCGGTCCCGGTCACCACCCGGCCGCGCAGTACGGTCGTCACCCGGTACCGGGCGTCCGGAGTTCGGCGGCGCTCATCCCGTGGCCGCCAGTTCCAGGCGGGCGGCGCGCGCGGCGTCGGCGGCGGTGGCCTCGGTGAGGACGGCGACGGCCGCCGCCCGGCACTGGTCGAGGGTGACCGCGGACAGCGCGGCCCGCACGGCCGGCAGCGAACGGGGCGCCATCGACAGCGTCGAGACGCCGAGTCCGACCAGCACACAGGCGAATTCGGGATGGGAGGCGGCCTCGCCGCAGACGCCGACCGGGATCTCGTCGCCGCGCGAGCCCGCGACCACGGCGGCGACGGTGGCGGCCAGCGCCGGTTGCCACGGGTCGTGCAGGGCGGCCAGGGCCGAGGACATCCGGTCGGCGCCGAACAGGTACTGCGACAGGTCGTTGGTGCCGATGGAGAAGAAATCGACCTCGGCGCCGAGGAATTCGGCGCGGGTGGCGGCGGCGGGGACCTCGATCATGATGCCGCAGTCGGTCAGCCCGGCGCCGCGCGCGGCCGCGGCGAAGCGGCGCGCCTCCTCCACCGTGGCGACCATCGGCGCCATCACCTTCACCGGGGTGCCGGTCGCCGCGCGGGCGGAGGCGATCGCCGCCAGCTGTTCGTAGAGCGACCCTTCGTCGATGTCGCGCAACCGGATTCCGCGGATGCCGAGGGCCGGATTCGGTTCGGCCGGCAGGTGCAGGAACGGCAGCGGTTTGTCGGAGCCGGCGTCGAGGGTCCGGACGGTGACCGGCCGGTCGCCGAGGATCGCGAGGATCTCCCGGTAGTGGGCGGTCTGTTCGGCGATGGTGGGTGCGGATTGCCGGTCCAGGAACAGGAATTCGGTGCGCAGCAGGCCCACGCCCTCGGCGCCGAATTCGACGGCCAGCCGCGCGTCGGCGGCGTTGCCGACATTGGCCAGCAGTGGTACGGAGTGGCCGTCGGCGGTGCGGCCGGGTCCGGTGGCGGCCCGCTCGCGGCGGTCGCGCAGCTCGGAAACCGTTGCGCGCCGGGCCGGGTCGGGTGCGAGCTCGACCAGGCCGGTGGTGCCGTCGAGCAGCACCTCGGTGTCCTCGGCCACCTCGACCGCGCGCGGACAGGCCACCACGGCCGGAATGCCCAGGGCCTTGGCCAGAATCGCGGTGTGCGAGGTGGGCCCGCCGGCCACCGTGAGCAGCCCGACCACGTGTTCCGGGTCCAGCGTGGCGGTGTCGGCCGGGGCCAGATCGTCCGCGGCGAGGACGAAAGGCGTTGCGGCGTGCGGGATTCCGGGCGGATCCACGCCGAGCAGTTCCGCCACCACGCGCGCGCCGACGTCGTGCAGGTCGGTGACCCGTTCGGCCATCAGGCCACCCAGGGCGGCCAGTTGCCCGGCGAAGTGCGCGACCGCGCCGCTCACCGCGTGCGCGGTCGGCTCGCCGGCGCGGATCCCGGCATGTACCTCGTCACGCAGCGCGGGATCTGCGGCGAGTGCGGCGGTCATGGTGAGGATGTCGGCGGCGGGGCCCTCGGCGCGCTCGGCCAGCGCGGCGTAGCGTCCGGACACCGTCGCCAGAGCGGTGTCGGCGCGGGCGATCTCGGCATCCGGATCGGCGCCGCGCGGATCGTCGGCGCTGGTGACCGGCGCGGGCGCCAGCCATTTCACCGGGGCGACCACGAGTCCGGGTGCGGCGGCGACGCCGTGCAGTTCAGTGGTCAAGATCGGTCTCCAGCACTCCGGCCAGCCGCTCCAGCACCTCGTCGGCGCCGTCCTCGGCGTGCAGCGTCACCGTATCGCCGCATTCGACGCCGAGGGTCATCAGTTGCAGCAGACTGCCGGCCGCCACCGGCGTCTTGTCGCCGACCGAAATCCGCACCGGCACCGGCGATTCGGCGGCGGCCTTGGCGAACAGCGCGGCGGGACGGGCGTGCAGGCCGGTCTTGGCCGCGACCACGGCGGTGCGGGTGATCATTGTGCGACGTTCTCCTTCTCGATCTGGTCCTCGTCGGGTTCCCGGCCCGGGGTCTGCAGATTCCAGCGCCGGATGATGAAGCCGAAGACGGCGTAGTAGAGCACCGCGTAGCCCAGCCCGATCGGGATCAGCAACCAACCGCGCCGGGCCTTGCCGAAATTCAGCAGATAGTCGATCGCCCCCGCGGAGAAGGTGAAGCCGTCGTGGATGCCGAGCGCGTTGGTCAGCGCCATCGAGGACGCCGTGAACAGCGCGTGCAGCACCAGCAGCGGCCAGGCCACGAAGATGAACGAGAACTCCAGCGGTTCGGTGATACCGGTGACGAAGGAGGTCAGCCCCGCGGAAAGCATGATGCCGCCCACCGCTTTCCGGTGTTCCGGCCGCGCGTTGCGCCAGATCGCCAGGGCCGCCGCGGGCAGGCCGAACATCATGATCGGGAAGAAGCCGGTCATGAAGGTGCCCGCGTCCGGATCACCGGCGAGGAAGCGGGAGATGTCGCCGTGGGCGCCGTGATAGTCGCCGATCACGAACCACACCACCGAGTTCAGGATGTGGTGCAGGCCCAGCGGCAGCAGCAGCCGGTTGGCCAGTCCGAACAGGCCGCCACCGGCGACGGCGTTGTGCGACACCGTATTTCCCAGCCAGGTCAGCGCCGCGTGGAAGGCCGGATACACGTACGACAGCAGCACCCCCAGCACGACGGCCGCGGCGGCGGTGAGGATCGGCACCAGGCGGCGGCCGGAGAAGAAGCCGAGATAGTCCGGCAGCGTGGTGCGGTGATAGCGTTGCCAGAGGATTGCCGCGGTCAGGCCCATCACGATGCCGCCGAGCACCCCGAAGTTGACCAACTCCTGTCCGCCCTGCGCGTCGGTCTTCCCGCGCAGCACCACCGGCGACATCGCCTTCAGCACGCCCCCGAACGCCAGATAGCCGACCACCGCGGCCAGCGCGGTGGAGCCGTCGGCCTTCTTCGCCCAGCCGATCGCGATGCCGAGGGCGAACAGCAGCGGCAGGTTGTCGATCAGCGCGCCACCCGCCCCGGCCAGCACGGCGGCCACCCCCTGCGTGGCCGTCCAGCGGCCGAGCATGTCCTGTTGCCCGAGCCGCAGCAGCAGCCCGGCCGCGGGCAGCGTGGCGATCGGCAGCATCAGGCTGCGGCCCAGCTTCTGCAAACCGGACAGGTCGAGCCTCTTGCGGGCGCCGGGTTCGGCAGTGGCCATGAAGGTCCTCGCGGGTGCCTGGGGTCGCCGAGCGGGTATGGTAGCTGGATATTAACTGCATACCCGTGGCGCTGACCAGTCCCGTCCCCCTCGACACGCATGGAGGAACCATGTCCAAGGTCGACCAGATCCTCGCCGGCCTCGGCGGCACCGGCAACATCGTGGAGGTCGAGGGCTGTATCACCCGCCTGCGAGTGGAGGTCAAGGACCCGCGGCAGGTGAATCAGCCCGCCCTGAAATCCGCCGGGGCGCACGGCGTGGTGGTGGCCGGGAACGCGGTGCAGGTGGTGGTCGGCCCGACCGCCGACGCCCTCGCCGAAGACATCAACGATCTGCTGTGACCACCGAGGTCCTGGCGCCGCTGCCCGGCCGCGCCCTCCCGCTGACCGAGGTGCCCGATCCGGTGTTCGCCGCGGAGATGGTCGGCGCCGGGGCCGCGATCGAGCCCGCCGACACCGACGATCCCACCACCGTCACCGCGCCGGTCGCGGGCACCCTGGTGAAACTGCATCCGCACGCGGCGGTGATCCTCGCCGACTCCGGGGTCGGGGTGCTGGTGCACGTCGGCATCGACACCGTCGGCAAACCGGAACTGTTCACCGTGCACGCCGCCGAGGGCACCCGGGTGGCCGCCGGTGATCCGCTGATCACCTTCTCCCCCAATGCCGTTCGGCGCGAGGGCCACAGCGCCGCCGTCCCCGTCGTGGTGATGGACTCCGCGCCGGGCTCGGCCCGGGACGCCGCCGCCGGGCCGATCGCGGCGGGGGCGGTGCTGTTCACCGCCTGACCCGCCGGCGCCGTGCTCAGGCGGTGATGGTCGAGGCGTCCGCCGGAGTGAAGTTGTAGACGCGCGAGGCGTTGCCGACGGCGATCTTGTGCTGCACGTCGGCGGGCAGGTGGTCCAGCCACTTGGTGGCCAGCTGGATGGTGTCCGGCCAGGTGGAATCCGAATGCGGGTAATCGCATTCGAGCATCACGTTGTCCTCGCCGATGATGTCCAGCAGCCGGATGCCGGCCTGATCCTCGATGAAGGTGCCGAACACGTGATCCTTGAACAACCGGCGGATGTCGGTGTCGAGATCGAAACTCGCCGAACCCTTCTGCTCGCCGCGCTCGTGGCTGGCGTTCATATCGATGTCGAACCGCGAGGCCCAGAACCGCTGCTTGTCGACGACCTGCTCGGCCCGCTCCAGGAAGTAGGGGATCCAGCCGATCGAGCCCTCGGACAGCGCGATCTTCAGGTCCGGGAACTTCACGAAGTTACCGCTGAACAGCCAATCCAGCAGTGTCCCGGCCTGATTCGCGGCCGCGGAGTACGCCATGAAGGCCAGCGTCGGCATGTCCTCGGAGGTACGGATCAGGTTCGAGGAGGAACCGACGTGCATCGACACCACGTAGCCGGTGTCGTTGCAGGCCTGGAACAGCGGATCCCAGTGGCCGTTGTGGATCGACGGCAGGCCCAGCTTGGTCGGGTTCTCCGAGAAGGCGATCGACTTGCCGCCCAGCGCCGCGGTGCGCTCGACCTCGGCGGCGGCGGCCTTCGGATCCCACAGCGGGATGATCATCATCGGGATGAAGCGGCCCGGGTACGCCTGGGCGAACTCCTCCAGGATGAAGTCGTTCCACGCCTGCACGCACAGCAGGCCGAGTTCCTTGTCCTTGGCCTCGTGGAAGACCTGGCCGCAGTAGCGCGGGAAGGACGGGAACAACATGGACGACAGGACGTGGCCCTGATTCATGTCGGCCACGCGATCGGCGGGCTCGTAGCAACCCGGCCGCATGTCCTCGTAGGTGATCGGCTCGGGCGAGAACTCCTCGCGCGACTTGCCCGCGACGGCGTTCAGCCCGGTGGTGACGATCTGCCGGTCCTCGTAGACCCAGAACTCCGACTTGCCCTCGCGCACGATGCGGGGACCGGTGTCCCGCCACCGCTGCGGCAACCGTTCCTGCCACAGCCTGGCCGGCTCGATCAAGTGGTCGTCGACCGAAATGAACCAGCTGAACGACATCTGGATCTCCCAACTACCTCGTCTTAGATAAGCGAATACTCACATACTAAAGGAGGGTCCGGTCCCGCACCAGCGCGGATCAGCGGTATCGCGCGGCCAGCCGCCGACGGTGCGCGGCGGGAGTGCCGAACAGCACGCGATCGAGCGTGGCCCGCTTGAGATATCGGTGGATTCCGCTCTCCCACGTGTAGCCGATGCCGCCGTGCAACTGCATGGCGGCGCCGGCCACCTCGACGGCGGCGGCGCAGGTGTAGGCGGCGGCCATGGCGATCGCGGCGCCGTCCCCGGCGATCGCGGCGCCGACGAGGCGGCGCGCGACGGCCGTGTGCACGAACATGTCGGCGCAGGCGTGCTTGACGGCCTGGAAGGATCCGATCGGACGGCCGAACTGCTCGCGTACCTTCGCGTAGTCGACGGTCGCGGCGAGCATGGCCTCGGCGATGCCGAGGCTGTCGCAGGCGACGGCGAGGGCGGCGCGGTCGTGGACGGACCGCGCCGCGGCGTGCGGATCGCCCGGGAATCGCAGCAGCGCGTCGTCGGTGACGTTGAGGTCGTCGGCGACGATCGTGCCGAACGACCGCGACTCGTCGACGACCGGTACCGCGGTGCGCGCGAGCGTGGCGCCGGGCAGGTGGACGAGCACCGGTGTGCCCGCCGGATCGGCGGCGATCAGCAGTACCCGGTCGGCGGTGAGCGCGTCGGGCACGAATTCCGCACGGCCGGTGAGGATCCAGCGCTCGCCGTCGCGCCGGAGCCGGTAAGCGGCGGTGAATTCGGCGTCCTCGCCGGGTAGCGCCACCGTCACCGAGGTGTCACCGGCCGCGACCGCCGCGAGCAGTTCGTCGCGGTGCGCGCCGGTGGCGGCGGTGAGCGCGGCGGTGCCGAGCGCGGTGCCGAGATATTCGCTCGCGGCCGCGGCGCGACCCAATTCCTCCAGCACGACCGCGGTTTCGGCGAAGGTGACGCCCGCGCCGCCGAGGTCCTCGGGGATCTCCAGCCCGGACCAGCCGTGCCGCGCCGATGCCTGCCGATCCAGCCCGCGCGCATCGGCTTTCGCCAGGACCGCGCGGGCGACCGTGCGCAGCTCGTCCCGGATCGCCGCGAGATCGTCTGCCGCCGTTGCTGTTTCGCTGCTCATCTGTTCCGTCTCGTTTCGCTGTGCCGCACGTGCCCGGTGGGCCGGTATGCCTGCCGTCCGGATCGAACCGGCCGGTGTACGGCGCTCGGCTCCGAGCCCGGCCGGGTGCGGCCCGATCAGCTCGGTTCTCTGGGGAGGCCGAGTCCGCGTTCGCCGATGATGGTCCGCTGGATCTCGCTGCTCCCACCGGGAATGGTCCACTCCCACGACCCCACGAAATCCAGCACCCACGCACCGGACTCCCACCCGCCCGAGGACGGTTTACCCACCACCGACTGCGCGGCCAGCCCACCGATCTCCGCACCGAAACCGGTCAGCCGCTGCAACAACTCGCTGTAGAACAACTTCACCACCGACGCATCCGCCGCACCCGCGGTCCCCGCCTCGTGCCGCTCCACCACATCCCGGCACAACAACCGCAGACCCGCGATCTCCGTCTCGAACACCGCGAGCCGATCGGCCACCACCGCATCATCGATCGGACGACCACCATCACGTCGCGGCCGGCCACATTCCTCGACCAGCCACCGGAACCCGGCATTACCGAGCCGTTCGGCCAACTCCAGCATGGTCAAACCACGCTCGGCACCCAACGTGGACTGCGCCACCTGCCACCCCGTGTTCTCCGCACCGATCAACTGCGACACCGGAATCCGCACCTCATCGAGAAACAACTCACAGAAATGCGACTCCCCCGTCGCCTGCTTGATCGGCCGCACATCAATCCCCGGAGACCGCATATCCATCAAGAAATACGAGATCCCCTTCCGCTTCGGCACATTTGGATCCGTCCGCGCCAGCAACAGACACCAATCCGCATGCTGCGCACCACTGGCCCACAACTTCTGCCCCGACACCACGAACTCGTCACCCTCACGGCGCGCACTGGTCCGCAGCGACGCCAAATCCGACCCCGCACCCGGCTCCGAGAAACCCTGACACCAGATCTCACCATCGAGGATCGCCGGAAGATGCCGCCGCCGTTGCGCTTCCGTCCCCGCCGCCAGCAACGTCGACGCCGCATGATGAATCGCCACGAACGCCAGCACCAACCGCGGCGCGTCGGCCGCGGCGAGTTCCTGATACAGCACGACCTGTTCCGGGACGCTCATACCGCCACCGAACTCCTTCGGCCAGTGCGGGACCGCGAACCCACCGGACCGCAGGGTGCGGAACCAGTCCTGTTGGAACGCCACGAATTCCGTGTCGGGGACACCGGTCTGCGCCGACCGCCATTCCGACGGTACATTCGACCGGCACCAATCCCGCACCCCCGCACGGAAATCCCCGGTCACCGGGCTACTCATCGCGGCACCTCCCCCGGCCGACGACCTCCACCGCCACGGCCCGCTGCCCGGCCCTCATCGGCTACTCGTCCGCTGCCGCAACGCCAGCAGTCGTTCCCGATGCTCGGCAGACTGCATCGACACCACCTCCGCCGCGAACCCCGCCTGCAACGGACCCGCCAACGCCTGCGACAAATACATGTTCACCACCCGCTTCGTCCCCCGCAACGCCTCCACCGGCTGCCCCGCCAACCGACCAGCCAACACCCGCGCCTCCCCCAGCAACTCGTCCGCAGGAACCACCCGCGACGCCAGCCCCAGCTGCACCGCCGTCACCGCATCGATCCGATCACCGGTGAACAGGAACTCCCGCGACCGCATGATCGGCGTCAGCAACGGCCACAACGCCGCACCACCATCACCAGCCACCAAACCCACCGCCACATGCGGATCCGCCAACGACCCCCGCTCCGACATCAACACCACATCACTCAACACCGCCACACTGCACCCCAACCCCACCGCCGCACCATTGACCGCCGCGATCACCGGCAACGGGAACCGCAACATCTCCTCCACAATCTGCGCACCCTCACGCACACTCTCATCCCGCGCGATCGGATCCTCCAGAAACGACGTGATCCAATCCAGATCACCACCAGCGGAGAACGCCCGACCCGCGCCGGTGACGATCACCACCTTCGCCTCGGCATCCATCGCCAACTGCCGCCACACATTCGCCAAACCCCAATGCAGCCGCTCGTTCACCGCATTCAACTCACCCGGACGATTCAAAACCACCGTCCGCACCGCACCCTCACACTCCACGATCAACTCATCGGGAAGGTCATACTTCACGCGATCACACCCCCCTGGGATCGGAGAACAGTCCGGGCAGGCCGTGCCCGGCGAGCCGGCGGGTGAGCAGATCCGAGGTGGCGGAGCGGCCCAACGGGAGCCGGCGCACCGGCCAGCTGTAGCGCGACAACCACGACAGCGTCGCCTCGTCGCAGAAGCCGAGGGCTCCGTGCAACTGATGTGACACCCGCAGCACCACATCGGCGGCCTCGATCGCCGCGAGTCGCAGCGCCAGCGCGTCGTCGACGGCCTGGTCGTTGCCCTCCTGGATGCTCCAGAGGGCGTAGCGGGCAAGCATTTCCACGCCGGCGCGCTCGACCTCGGCGTCGGTCAGCTGGAACTGCACCGACTGGAACTGCGCCAGGGCCTGTCCGAACTGCTGCCGCACCGCGACATGGTCGCGGGCGAGATCGATGGCGCGGTCGAGCATGCCGAGCAGCGTCCAGCACGGCAGTACCAGACCCAGGGCGATGTCACCGGCGCCGCCGGTGTCCAGCGGGGTGGCCCGCAGCGGGGAGACGAAGGCCGAATTGCGCGGCGGCACATCGGGTTGCACCGCGGTCACGCGGCTGCGGCGCCCGTCGAGATCGACCGCGGCCCAGCGCAGGTCCAGTCCGGCGATCGCGGCCATCGGATTGATGTCGCCGATCACCACGAGCCCGTCGACGTCGAGATCGGCCGGGCGGGAAAGCCTTTCGGCCACCGGGTAGGGGGCCGCCCAGTAGCCGGTGCTGCGGCACAGCGCCGCGGCGGCCTCCAGTTCGACCGCGTCCGCGCGGGGGGTGAGTTCCCAGGCGCCGAGTTCGCCGAGCACCCGGGCGATCGTCTCGCGTTCCGCCGGTTGGGCTTCGGCCTTGCGGACCAGTTCGTCGCCGCCGGCCGCCTCCAGGGCGCGGCGGACCTGGGTGCCGTATTCCAGTGCCTCGTCGGCGAGTTCGATGTTCACGACGCCGCCATCAGGGAGCGGGCCAGCAGGATACGTTGCATTTCAATACTTCCCGAGGCAACGGTGGAGGCGTTGGTGTAGCGCCAGTGGTCTTCGACGGCCCGGCGGAACCGCCGGGTCCCGTCGTCGTCGGCCACCGCACAGGTGGCGATCTCGGTCAGCACCGCGGCGCTGTCCTGGTCGAGTTTGGTGACCGCGATCCGGTAGGCGGCGGCATCACCGGGCCGCACCCGGCCGGTGCTCTGGACCGCCAGCACGCGGTAGGCCAGCAGCCGGGCCCGGCGGCAGTGCACCAGCATCCGGGCCCACGCGCCGCGCAGTTGTTCGGGCAGTTGGGCCCATTGCGCACCGAGCACCTGCGGCGCGGCGAGCAGCAGTCGCTCGCAGCGCGCGTACCGGGCGATCCCGACGCGCTCGAACGCGAGCACCTCCTGCACCACGCGCCAGCCGTCGTCGACGGTCCCGAGCACATCGGCCGCGGTGACCCGAACGTCGTCGAAGAACACCTCGTTGAGGTGATGCGGGCCGAGAATGCTTCGGATGGGCCGTACTTCGATGCCCGGCGCGGACATCGGCACCAGGAAGATGGTGAGCCCCTGCTGCTTCTTCTCGCCGCGCGAGGTGCGGGTCAGCAGGAAACACCACTGCGCCATCGAGGCGTAGGAGGTCCAGATCTTCTGCCCGGACACCAGCCAGCCGTCACCGTCACGACGCGCCGAGGTCCGCAGCGACGCCAGATCCGAACCGGCATCCGGCTCGCTGAAGCCCTGGCACCAGATCACCTCACCACGGGAGATCGGCGGCAGATGCTTGCGCTGCTGCTCCTCGGAACCGTGCCGCATGATCGTCGGCCCGACCCAGTTCACACCCATGTACTGCGCGCCGCGCGGCTCGTGATGCGCCCACATCTCCTCGCGCACCACCGTCTGCTCCCAGACCGAGGCGCCGGCGCCGCCGAACTCCTCGGGCCAGGCCAGGCACAGCAGGCCCCGATCGGCGAGGGTGCGGCAGAACCGCTGGGCGATCTCGAGATCCGCGGGGTCGTCGGTGAAGGCGCCGAGGAAGTCCTGCGGCACCTCGTCGGCAACCAACTGCCGCAACTCGTCCCGTAGTCCGGCCGCGGCCGGACCCATTCGGAAGTCCACTGTCATACTCCTTCTCGCCCGGCTAGCGGGCCGTCCATCCACCGTCGACGACGATGGTCTGGCCGGTCACGTAGCGGGCGGCGTCACCGCACAACCACAGCACCGCGCCGGCGATATCCTCCGGCCCGGCCTCCAGCGGCAGCGGGGTGTTGCGGCGCAGCCACGCCGCGGATCGTTCGTCGTCGTACAGACTGTCGGTGATCTCGCTGCGGAAGAAGCCGGGGGCCACCGTGTTCACGCGGATGTGGTGCCGCGCCCATTGCACGGCCAGCTCCGCGGTCAGTCCGGACAGGCCGAGTTTGGTTGCGGCATAGGAGGCCTGCGGGATGCCGGGCACCCCGACCCGCCCGCTGATCGAGGACACGTTCACCACCGAGCCCCGGCCGGCGGCCACCATGTGCGGAAATACGTTCTGCGCCAGCAGCAACGGCGCGATCAGGTTCAGATCCATGGTCTGCCGGATCGCGTCGAGCGGTTCGTCCTCGGCCCGTTCGTGGCTGAAGATGTTGCCGGCGGCGTTGATCAGGATCTCCGGCGGACCGAGCCGCTCGGCCACCTGCGGCACCACCGCGGTGACCGCGGCGGCGTCGAGCAGGTCGGCCTCGATCGCGAGACCGTCGATCCGGTCGGCCAGTTTCGCCAGCCGGTCGTAGCGGCGGGCCACCAGCGCGACCCGCGCACCGGCGGCGGCCAGTGTCTCCGCGAGGGTTTCGCCGAGTCCGGAGGAGGCGCCGGTGACGATCGCCACCCGTCCGGTCAGGTCGAACCGGCGCAGCGCCACCGGCATCCGGTCGGAATCCATTGTGCAGTCCTCGAATTCGCGGGTGGCCTAGACCACCACGGTGCGGACGCCCTCGCCGCGGATGAGCAGGTCGAAGCCCTGGTTGATCTCGTCGAGCTTGATCCGGTGGGTGATCATCGATCCCAGATCCAACCGGCCCGCCTCGACCAGCCGGATGTAGCGGGGGAAGTCCCGCAGGATCTGCGATCCGCCGACCACCGAACCGCGAATCCGCTTGCCGGAGAAGATCGTCGAGATGGCCGGCAGCGTGAGTACATCGGTGGCCGCCGGCATGCCGACCAGGGTGACGGTGCCGGAGGTGCGTGCCATATCGATGGACTGGGTGATCAGTTCGGGCCGGCCCACCACCTCGAAGGTGAAGTCGGCGCCCCGGCCGGAGGTGAGCGCGCGCACCTGCTGCACCGCGTCGCCCTCGGCGGGATCGACGGTGTGGGTGGCGCCGGCGGCCACGGCGGCCGCTCGCCGGTTCGCCATCGTGTCGACGGCGATGATCGTTGCGGCGCCGGCGATCCGGGCGCCCTGGATCACCGACTGGCCGACACCGCCGCAGCCGATCACCGCGACACTGGATCCCGGGGTGACCTCCGCGGTGTTGAGCGCGGCGCCGAGCCCGGTGGTGACGCCGCAACCGAGCAGGGCCAGCTGCTCGTCGGGCAGTTCGGTCTGCACCGCGACCACCGACGCCTCGTCCACCACCATCGCCTCGGCGAACGTCCCGCAACCGCAGACGGCCGCGGCCTCGCGCCCATCGGCGAGGGTGAAGCGCTTCTTGGCCTTCACCCCCGGATTGAGCTCGCAATGGTTGGACATGCCGTTGATGCACCACCAGCAGTGCCCGCAGGCCGGGGACACCGAGGCGAGCACCCGGTCACCGACGCGCACCCGGCGCACCTCGGAGCCGACCTCCTCGACGATGCCGCAGCCCTCGTGACCCGGCACGATCGGCAACGGCAGCGGCGACAGGCCCTGGATCACGGTGAGATCGGTGTGGCAGATGCCGCTGGCGGTCACTCGTACCAGTACGTCGCGCGGCCCGACCTCCGGGACGGGCAGATCCTCGAGCACGAGCGGCCGGCCGACCTCGTAGGCTACGACTGTTCTCACTACAAACCCCTGGTGACCAGGTCCGACATATCGAAGGACAACGTGTACGGCCGCTCGCGGACCGACGCCTTAGCGAGCGAGGACTCACTTATATTAGGCACAGACGGAGCGCCACGTCAGCAATCCGGCACGGTACCCGGCCGCCTTGACAGCAATCGGGCCGCCGGGCAGAGTTAGTAACTAGGCACTCACTTACTGAGTGGGCACATTGCGTTCCCGGTCGATGGACCGTAGCGGAGGTATCCGGTGATGGATTATCGGTTGGTCGATGCCGATGGGCACTATTACGAGACCGACGACTGCTTCACCCGTCATATCGAGTCACGATTCGCCGACGAGACGATCCGGGTGGAGCGCGGCAGTGACGGGCTCGGTCGCGTATTCCTGCGTGGCAAGCGGACTTTCATGAGCGTGATGCCCGGCGACTACGCCTCGGCGCCCGGCGCGCTGCAGGGCCTGTTCGTCGGCGGCGTGGCCGAGGGCATGACCCACCGAGAGGTGGTCACCGCCAAGGAGTTCCCCGAATTCATCGAGAAGACCGCGCGGGTGAAGCTGCTCGATCAGCAGGGCGTCGAGGCGACGATCATGCTGCCGACGCTCGGCGTCTCGGTCGAATACGACATGCGCGACGACGTCGAGCTCACCTACGCCAGCCTCGCGGCCTACAACCGCTGGCTCGAGGACGACTGGGGCTTCGGCGACGACGGCCGGATCTTCGCGGTGCCCATGCTGTCGCTGCTCGACATCGACCGCGCCGTCGTCGAATTGAACCGGGTCATCGAGGCCGGCGCCCGGATGGTGCACCTGTGCCCGGGTCCGATCGCGGGCCGCTCCCCCGCCGATCCGATCTTCGACCCGTTCTGGTCGACGGTGGCCGAGGCCGGGATCCCGGTGGTCTTCCACGTGTCCAACAGTGGATATCAGCACTTCTACGGCACCCAGTGGTCGGAGAATCCGGACAATCCCTCGCATCAGCAGTCGCCGTTGCAGTGGGCGCTGTGCAATACCGAACGGCCGCTGGTGGATACGCTGATCGCGCTGACCCTGCACAACCTGTTCGGCCGCCACCCGAAGGTGAAGATCGTCTCGATCGAGAACGGATCCTCCTGGCTGCGCCCGCTGTTCAAGATGGTGGACAAGGCGGCGGCGCTGGGCCGGCGCGGTCCGATGATCGGCGGCACACTGCCGGACAAGCCGAGTGCCGCACTCGCCGAACATCTCTGGGTGTGCCCGTTCCCGGAGGACGACGTGCACGACCTGCTCGACGCGCTCGGCACCGAGCACGTGCTGTTCGGCTCGGACTGGCCGCATCCGGAGGGGCTGCGCGAACCGCGGGACTATCTGCCGCGGCTCGAGACCTGCGAGCCGGCGGTGGCGCGGAAGGTCCTGCGGGAGAACACCGCCGAACTGCTGCGACTGCGCTGATCCAGCGGATTCCCTCAGGCCGCGCACGGTTTCGCCGGTCATGATGGGGTCCGTGCGAGTACTCGTGGTGGAGGACGAACGGCTGCTGGCCGACGCGATCGCGGTCGGCCTGCGCCGGCAGGCCATGGCGGTCGACGTGGTCTACGACGGCGGCGCGGCGCTGGAGCGGGCCACGGTCAACGGCTACGACGTGGTCGTGCTCGACCGGCAACTGCCCGTCACCTCCGGCGACGACGTCTGCCGGGCCCTGCTGGAATCCGGTTCGCCCTCCCGCATTCTCATGCTGACCGCGGCCGACGCGATCGCCGAGCGGGTCGCGGGCCTGGGCCTCGGCGCCGACGACTACCTGACCAAACCGTTCGCCTTCGCCGAGCTGACCGCCCGCATCCACGCGCTGGGCCGCCGGTCCGGCCCCGCGACGCCGCCGGTGCTCACCCGCGCCGGTATCCGGCTGGATCCGCAGCACCACACCGTGACCCGCGACGACGAACCGATCACGTTGTCGCGCAAGGAGTTCGCGGTACTGGCCGAACTGCTGCGCGCCGACGGCGCGCCGGTCTCGGCGGAACATCTGCTGGAGAAGGCGTGGGACGAGCACATCGACCCGTTCACCGGCGTGGTCCGCTACACGATCATGATGGTCCGCCGCAAACTGGGCGACCCGACCCTGATCGAGACCGAACCCGGTGTGGGATACCGGATCCGATGACCCGCTCGACGATCCGGATGCGGCTGACCCTGCTCTACGCGGGGGCGTTCTTCCTGGCCGGCGCGGTGCTGATCGCGCTGATGTACTTCTCCCTGGACCAGTGGCTGGAGCGACGGCCGGGCGCCGCGCTGCGGCAGATCCTGATGCAGAACCTGCCCGAGCCGCCGATGCGCGCGAAAACGGTGTTCACCGAGAACATCTACGACGCCCTGGTCGATCAGGCCGAACGGCAGCGCCGGGACACCCTGCGTGCCATGCTCGGCTGGTCGCTGGCGGCGCTGGCCGCGGTCGGGGTGGTCGCCGCGGGCTTCGGCTGGCTGCTGGCCGGGCGGGTGCTGCAACCGTTGCAGCGCGTCACCGCGACCGCGCGCCGGGTCGCCGACCGGAACCTGCACGAACGCATCGCACTCGCGGGCCCGCCCGACGAGATCAAGGATCTGGCCGACACTTTCGACGCGATGCTGGAACGGCTGGACCGCGCGTTCGACGGCCAGCGCCGCTTCGTCGCCAACGCGTCGCACGAACTGCGCACCCCGCTGGCGATCAACCGCACCCTGCTGGAGGTGGCCCTCGACGATCCGGCGGCGGCCCTGGCGCTGCGGCAGCTGGGAACCACACTGCTGGAGGTCAATCGGCGCCACGAGCGCCTGATCGACGGACTGCTGGTGCTGGCGGGCAGCGAACAGCACCTCACCGAGGTCCGCCGCACCGATCTGGCCGAACTGACCGCGCGCGCGATCGCCGCCGTCCCGCCCGGGGAGGTGACCGTGCGGGCCGAGACGGCGCCCGCGCCGGTGACCGGTGATCCGATCCTGCTGGAACGCCTGGCGCACAACCTGATCGACAACGCCGTCCGCTACAACCTGCCGCGCGACGGCTGGGTCACGATCACCACGGCGGTCACCGAGGGCACGGCGCGGCTGATCGTGGCGAACAGCGGCCCGATCGTCGCGGCCCTCGAGGTGGACGGGCTGTTCGAACCGTTCCGCCGGCTGCCGGACGAGGCCGCGGAGGGCGGTCGCCGCGGCGCCGGGCTCGGATTGTCCATCGTCCGTTCGGTGGCCCGCGCGCACGGCGGCACCGTCACGGCCGTCGCGCGGCCGGAGGGCGGGCTGGCGATCACCGTCGTCCTGCCCGCCCCACGCTGACACCCCGGCTGCGCCACACCGGTTCGCACCGGTGCACGCCGCGGATCAGTAGTTGTGGCAGGTGTCGAGAACCTGCTGCAGTTCGCCCTTCACGACGCCGGGGTCGACACCCGCGGGCATCGGCCGGTGGCCGCCGAGGTCGGGATGCTGCTGCCGGAAGGTCGCGATCCGCTGCTCCCGTTCGGCGGGCGGCAGATTCAGCAACTCGTCGAGCCGGCTCCTGAATTCCGGATGCGAATCCACGCGCGCCGCGAGATCGGGAGCATGCTCGTGCAGCGCCGACTCCACCTGCGCCGCATTGCAGGTGGTCCGGAGAAATTCCCCGCCGGCCGGCGGCTGCGCGGCACCGACCGCGGGAACCAGCAGACCGGCCACACCGATACCGCCGGCGATCGCCAGGCCGGCGGCCATCCGCGCGGACCGTGCGGACATTCTCGAAACAGCCATTTGTGAACACCTTTCACCGAAAATCCGATCACGACTCCGTGACCCGGTTCCCAGTGCACCACCACGGCCGTTTGCGCAGCGCTAGGCGCTGCGCCGGCATTTCGGCGGGAATACGGCGGACCGGATTCCGCACGGCCCGTTGACAGTACGCAACGTTGTCGCTAACCTCCAGACCGCATTGTTGGTTCTCGTTCGATCGATAGTAGAAGTGTCCGTAACTGCCATGTGCCATGGGATTTTCGCCGGATGGTCTGCCACCGCTCACTCGATATCCCGGCCTAGGAAATCCTGTTGATCGAGAAATCACCGTCAGCACCGGACGGGCAACGACCACACCGGCCTTCCCGGCCGCGGTTGCCCGGACTCCGGACCGCGCGCAGCATTCGCACCCGCATGCTCGCGATCGCGCTGGTGCCGTCCGTCGCCCTGCTGATCACGGGCACCAGCATCGCGGTGAGCCTGGGCGATCAGGCCCGCACGGCGGGCCGCTGGTCGGACCTGCTCAGTCATCGGATCACCCCGCTGGTCGCCTTCGTCACCACGATGGAGGACGAACGGACGCTGAGCCTGATGGCGGCCACGGGCGACCAGCAGGCCCTGGCCGATCTGCCCGCACAACGCACGAAAACCGATGCCGCCCTCGCCGATGTCAACGGGCTGGCGGTGGAGATGCGGCCGCTGAATCCGGGCCTGGCCACGGTGTCACCGGAGTATCTGGCCCTCGGCAGCCGGATCGGTCCCCTGCGCCAGGCCGTCGACCAGCGCCGGGCGACCACCGCCGACGTGGACGATTTCTTCACCGGGCTGCTCGGCACCGCGCCGGTGGGTTTCGAGGGTATCGCGCACTACACGCCGGATTCGATGAGCGGCGCCGAGGAGATGACGACTGCCGCCGCGCTCCGCGTGGTCGACAACCATTCGCGCGCAATCGGAATCGCGGACGCGGCGCTGACCGGCGGCACGCTCGGCCCGGATGACCGGCGCGACATCACCGCGCTGATCGGCGGCTATCGCACCTCGCTCGCGGCGCTGGCCACGCGGTTCACCCCCGGCGATCGAGCGCTGTACACCACATTGACCACGAGTCCGCAGTGGCACACGGCATCCGACTCGGAAGATCAGCTGATGTCGCGGGGAGCCCCGTCGGTTCCGGTCGAGGAGTGGCGCGCGGCCGAGCAGTCGGTGCAGGCCCAGCTCATGGGCATCTTCGAAACCCATGCGCGGTACACGAATTCACTGGTCGGCGATGCGGCGAACCGGCTGCTGAACCGCGCGATCCTGGCCGCGGTGGGCATCACGGTCATCACGATCGCCGTGTTCGGGTTCGCGATCCTGCTCGCGAACGGACTCGTGCGGCGCCTGCGCTCGCTGCGGTCCCGCAGTCTGGAGCTGGCTAACGACACCCTGCCGTCGATCATCCGGCGCCTCAACGCCGGTGAACAGGTCGACATCGAGGCCGAGGCGGCGGTGCTCGACGACGGTGCCGACGAGATCGCGCAGGTGGCCGAGGCGTTCACCGTCGCGCAGCGGACGGCCATGGCCGCCGCGAGTTCCGAGATGCGCACCCGGGACGGGTTCAACAAGGTCTTCGTCGACATCGCCCGGCGCAGTCAGGTCCTGGTCCGCCGCCAGATGGACGTACTCGACATCGCCCAGGCCAAGCAGAACGATCCCGAACATCTCGAAATGCTGTTCCAGCTGGACCATCTGGCCACGCGCGGCCGGCGCAACGCGGAGAACCTGCTGATTCTCGGTGGCGCGCAACCCGGCCGGCGCTGGCGGGAATCGGTCGCGGTGGAGCAGATCGTCCGCAGCGCCGCCTCCGAGACCCAGGACTTCGCACGGGTCAGCGCGATCCGGCTACCCGACGCCTGGGTGCACGGCAACGCGGTGGCCGACCTCATCCACCTGCTGGCCGAGCTGATCGACAACGCCACCCTGTTCTCGCCACCCGAGGCCCCGGTGACCGTGCACGGCAACCCGGTGAGCCGCGGCATGGTCATCGAGATCATGGACCAGGGCCTCGGCATCCGGTTCGACGAACGGGAACGTCTCAACGAACTGCTCGCCAGCCCACCCGAATTCGAGGAGATGACGCTCGCCGGGCACCGGTATCTCGGCCTGTTCGTGGTCGGGCGGCTGGCCCGACGGCTCGGCGTCACGGTCAGCCTGCACCAATCGGCCTACGGCGGAGTCAACGCCATCGTCCTGATTCCGAGCGAGATCATGGACACCGTTGCCCCCGAACGTGATTCCGCCCCCGTCGAAACCGGTCGCGCCGCCGGACGGGCGACGGTGCCGCAGCCGGTGACCGACGCGGTGCCGCCGATGCCCGGATCGACCGTCCCGCAACTGCCCCCGTGGCCGGTCGCCACGCCGACAGCCGAAACCGATTCGCCGGCAGCGGATTCCGGCATCGACCGGTCCGCGGCGCCGGTGCTGCGGCCGTCGCGGCGCAGCCGCACCCCGCTGCCCAAACGGCAGCGGCTGACCCATCTCGCACCCGAACTGCGGCCGGACCCCGCGCCCGGACAGACCGCCGCGGCCGAATCACCGGCCGATCGGCGTCCGCCGGAGGAGATCCGCCACTCCATGGCGGCCTTCCAGCGCGGCACCCGCCGGGCCCGCGAGACCACCGCACGCACCGAACACGAGAACGGACGGTCGGAACATGAGCACTGACGCGAAGGCCCAGAAGGCCCGCAACGCCCTGGACTGGCTCCTCGACGGACTCGTCACCCGGGTACCCGGGTCCGAACACGCGCTGGTGCTGTCGGCCGACGGCCTGCCGCTGGCGCATTCGAAGAGCCTGGGCCGCGAGGACTCCGAGCACCTCGCCGCCATCGCGTCCGCGCTGCACAGCCTGGCCCGCGGTGTCGGCGAGCGTTTCGACAAGGGCGAACTCCAGCAGACCGTGGTCGAACTGGCCAGGGGCTACCTGGTGGTGACCGAGGCGGGCCAGGGCACCTGCCTGGCCCTGCTCGCGGAGATCGACGCGGACCTCGGCCTGATCGCCTACGAGGTGAACGTCATCCTCGGACAGGTCGGCGAACAGTTGTCGGCGATGCCGCGCGGCGCGGCGGGCACCCTGCGGGCGCCGCTGGTGTCGTGAGCTATTTCCGCGGCGATCCCTGGGCGGCGGACGAGGATCCCGGCCCACTGGTGCGGCCCTTCGCGGTGACCCGCGGCCGCGCCGGGAAGTATGTCAACACACTCGACATGCTGAGCCTGGTGGTCGCCGTCCGATCCGAGACCGAGGCCGCGACGCTGGACCGGGAATACGCGGAGATCGTGCGCCTGTGCCAGGCCCGGCCGGTGTCGATCGCCGAACTCGCCGCTCACCTCAACCTGTTGCTGGCCGCGGTCAAGGTCCTCGTCGGTGACCTGATCGAATCCGGCTACCTCATCTTCCGGTCGCCGACCCCGGCCGCGAACACCCCCGATCCGGAACTACTGCAGGCGGTGCTCGATGGCATACGCAATATCTGAATACGCCGATCCCGAACGCCTGAACACGGTGCAGACGATCAAGCTGCTGATCGCGGGCGGATTCGGCGTCGGCAAGACGACCATGGTCGGCGCGGTCAGCGAGATCGCCCCGCTGCGCACCGAGGAGCGGCTGTCCGAAATCGGTACCGCCGTCGACGATCTGACGGGTGTGGAGGGCAAGTCCACCACCACCGTGGCGCTGGACTTCGGCCGCATCACGATCAATCCGGAACTGGTCGTCTATCTGTTCGGCACGCCGGGACAGGACCGCTTCTGGTTCGTCTGGAAGGAACTGTCGGTCGGCGCGATCGGCGCGGTGGTGCTCGCGGACACCCGGCGGCTACCCGAATCCTTCGCCGCGGTGGACTATTTCGAATCGCGGGGGATCCCGTTCGTGGTCGCGGCGAACTGCTTCGACGGCGCCGAGATCTACGCCGAGGACGAGATCCGCGGCGCGCTGGACCTTTCCGCCGGGATCCCGGTGCAGCTGTGCGATGCCCGCAACCGGGAATCGGTCAAGAACGTGCTCGTCCGGCTGCTGCAACACATCCAGGCAACCGCCGCCGTCCGCTGAACCCCGGCCCGCCGGGCCCGGCACTAGGATCGAGGCGTCACCGTCCACGCTGCGCTCGGTTGGGAGCCCGACATGCACGACGACCGCCGGTTGCTCGAGGATCGCCTGACCCGGATGCTGTCGGAACGGATCGTGCCCGCGATCCATCCGCAATCGGTGCCGCTGCGGGCGTCGATCTGGGTCGCCCCGGACGAGCCGGTCCCGGTCGCCGAGGGGCTGGCCGCGCCGCGGACGCCGATCGAATCCGGCGCCGAGTGGGGCGCGCCCTGGGGGACGAGCTGGCTGACGGTCGAGGCGACCGTGCCGGCGCAGTGGGCCGGACGTACCGTGGAGGCCCTGATCGATCTCGGATTCGAGGGCGGCATACCGGGTTTCCAATGCGAAGGGCTGGTCTACCGGCCCGACGGCACACCGGTGAAGGGGCTGCATCCGCGCAATCAGTGGGTGCCCGTGGCGGCCCCGGCCGCCGGCGGCGAGCAGGTCCTGCTGCACGTGGAGGCCGCATCCAATCCGGCCGTCCCGTTCCGCCCGAACAATCTGGGCGACAAGGAGACCGCCGGGAACCGGCCCCAATATCGGCTCGGGCGACTGGATCTCGCGATCCTCGACGAGGAGGTCTGGCATCTGGTGCAGGATCTCGAGGTACTCGGCGAGCTGATGCACGAACTGCCCGAGGACGCCCGGCGTTACGAGATCGTGCGGGCGATCGAGCGGGCACTCGACGCGCTCGATCTCGGCGATATCGGCGGCACCGCCACGGCGGCCCGCGCCTGTCTGGCCGAGGCCCTGTCGCGACCGGCCTCCGCGTCCGCGCACCGCATCTCGGCGGTCGGGCACGCGCACATCGACACCGCCTGGCTGTGGCCGCTGCGCGAGACGGTCCGCAAGGTCGCCCGCACCGCGGCCAATATGACCGCGCTGCTGGCCGCCGACCCCGACTTCGTCTTCACCATGTCGCAGGCCGCGCAGTTCGACTTCCTGAAACGGGAGCGGCCGGAGATCTACGAGCAGGTCCGCAAGGCGGTGTCGGCGGGCCGGTTCGTGCCGACCGGCGGGATGTGGATCGAGGCGGACACCAATATGCCCGGTTCGGAGGCGATGGCCCGGCAGTTCGCCTACGGGAAACGTTTCTTCCTCGACGAATTCGGGATCGAGAGCCGGGAGGTGTGGCTGCCCGACACCTTCGGCTTCGCCGCCGGGCTGCCGCAGATCATGCGGGCGGCGGGCTCGGATCGGCTGCTGACGCAGAAGATCTCGTGGAGCCGCACCAATACCTTTCCGCACCATACGTTCCGCTGGGAGGGGATCGACGGCAGTCGCGTCTTCACCCACTTCCCACCCGTCGACACCTACAACTGCACCATGTCGGGCAGCGAAATAGCGCACGCGGCAAGGAATTTCAAGGAGAAGGGCCGGGCGACCCGATCGCTGGCGCCGACCGGTTTCGGCGACGGCGGCGGCGGGACGACCCGGGAGATGATCGCGAAGGCGGCCCGGCTGCGCGATCTGGAGGGCTCGCCGACGGTCCGCTGGCAGTCCCCCGCCGACTTCTTCGACGCGGCCGAGGCCGAATACGCCGAACCACCGGTCTGGGTCGGCGAACTGTATCTGGAGCTGCACCGCGCCACCCTCACCAGCCAGGCCGGCACCAAACAGGGCAACCGCCGCAGTGAACATCTGCTGCGCGAGGCCGAACTGTGGGCGGCCACCGCCGCCGTGCGCGCCGGCGCCGAATACCCGCGCGCGGAACTGGACCGGCTCTGGAAAGTGGTGCTGCTGTTGCAGTTCCACGACATCCTGCCCGGCTCCTCGATCGCCTGGGTGCACCGCGAGGCGGAGCAGACCTACACGCGCGTCGCCACGGAACTCGCGGAGATCACGCGCCGCGCGCAGTGGGCCCTCGGCGGCGAGCAGACCGGTCCGCATCTGTTCAACCCGGCGCCGCACGCCTGGTCGTCGATTCCGGCGGGCGGCGCGGCGGTCGCGGATACCCGCGCACCCGCGTGCACCGTCACCACCTGCGACGACGGCGGCTACGTACTCGCCAACGAGTTGGTGCGGGCCGAGGTCGACCACCGCGGCCTGGTGGTGTCGCTGGTCGATCTCGCGAACCGCCGCGAGACCCTGCCCCCGGGTTCGACCGCGAATCTGCTTCAGCTGCACCCGGATTTCCCCAACGCCTGGGACGCGTGGGACGTCGACGCCTTCTACCGCAACACCGGCACCGATCTGACCGAGCTGGATTCCCTGACCGTGATCGCGGACTCGCCGGACACCGCGGCCCTGCGGGTGGTGCGCTCCTTCGGAAACTCCTCCGTCACCCAGACTCTCGCGCTGCGTTCGGGCGACGCCGGTCTCACCGTCGACACCGAGGTGGACTGGCACGAAACCGAGAAGTTCCTGAAACTGGCCTTCCCCCTGGACATCCACGCCGACCGCTACGCCGCCGAAACCCAGTTCGGCCACCTGTACCGCCCCACCCACACCAACACCAGCTGGGAGAACGCGAAATTCGAGGCCTGTAACCACCGGTTCGTCCACTTCGCCGAACCCGGCTGGGGTGTCGCGCTGATCAGCGCCTCCACCTACGGCCACGACGTCACCCGGACCGTCCGCGCCGACGGCGGCGCCACGACCACCCTGCGCTTCTCGCTGCTGCGCGCCCCCCGCTTCCCGGACCCCCACACCGACCAGGGCCTGCACCGCTTCCGCCACGCCGTCTTCCCCGGCGCGGATCTCGCCGACGCGGTCCGCGAGGGCTACCGCCTCAACCTCTCGGCCCCGGAAACCGGTGTGGCACAACCGGTCCGACCCCTGTTCACGGTCGACAACGACGCCGTGGTGACCAGCGCGGTGAAACTCGCCGACGACGGCTCCGGCGACGTGATCCTGCGCGTGTACGAATCCCTCGGCGGCCGCGCCACCGCGGTGATCACCCCGAATTTCGACACCGAGGGCGTACACACCTGCGATCTGCTGGAGCGCCCGATCCCCGACCCCGCCCTCACCAGCGCCGACGACGACCCCTCGATCCACCTGCGCCTGCGCCCCTTCCAACTCCTCACCCTCCGCTTCCCCCGCAAAACCCCGTAACCGGCACTCGGACAACACCTTCCACACCGGAAAGGTGCTCCGCGCCGCCGCCCGGCAC
This sequence comes from Nocardia sp. BMG111209, assembly GCF_000381925.1. NCBI lineage: Bacteria > Bacillati > Actinomycetota > Actinomycetes > Mycobacteriales > Nocardiaceae > Nocardia > Nocardia sp. BMG111209. The sequence continues at coordinate 731,718 of NZ_KB907307.1, read as the reverse complement.
GTAGTGCGGTACGGCTCCGCCGGGCGATCGTTACCGCCCGACCGTCACGTCAGCACAGCGATTTCGAGCCGGCGTCGCCCGTGTCGTCCGGGTGCGCGCGGGATGCCGAAGCCCGGGCCGCAACGCTGTTCACCGCAGCATCCGACCAGGCCACCGACGTGGGCACCTACGTGGCCATGGAATCGTTCGAGGGCTCACTCAACGGAGCCGCGGGCACATTCTGCTTCGCGCATTCGGCCACGACCTCGGGCACCGATCGCACGGCGGAGTTCTTCGTCATCGTCCCGACCAGCGGTTCCGGGGATCTCACCGGAATCACCGGCGGTGGCGCAATGGCGGTCGACGCCGACGGCACCCACCGCATCCGGCTGGATTACGAACTCGGCTGAGCGGCCCGGGGCCATGTGAACCCATAACTGCTCCGGCACAGCGCATTTCGACAACTCATCGACCACAGGTCGAACGTCGTGCAGCAGCCCCGATGCGGGATCATGGTGCGCTGGTTCGTAGATCCAGAGGTAGGCGTGAACGATTCACTCCTCCGCTGACCACGCCGAGCGCAAGCCGACACCGCATGGTCTCGAGTGGACCCGGATCGACCTCCCCGCTCCGGCACGATCCCCGGTCCGCTCGGGGCGCCGGCCGCCCCGACCTCCGGATCAGCGGGCAACCTCACCGAGGGCCGGGCCGGACTTCGGCACTGTCGGCTTCGAATCATCCGGCTTCTCTGCCGACACGATGTAGTAGTCGAGTCGGCCGTTCTGATATGCCGGCAGCCAGTTGCGGGCCCAGTGATTCTCGAACCCGCTCTGCTGCATCCAGGCATCGAACCCGTGCCAGACGTGCTTGCCGATCGACTCGACGCCGACCGGCTCGAAGCCGGACGCCCGTAGTACCTCGGCGAACACGCCGATCGGCGCCACAACGTCGACCCCGGTACGGATGGTTTCGATCATCGGCTCCAACTGGCGTGCGCAGTCCTCCGCGGTGGTGAAGAAGGTCGACACCGTCAGCTTGCCGCCCGGTTTCAGGATTCGGTTCGCCTCGGCGGCGAATCCTGGCAGATCCTCGAAATGCTGCGCTGCTTCGATCGAGATGCACTGGTCGAATGTGCTGTCCTGGAACGGAATCGCGAACGCCGAGCCTTGACGGAACGACAAGCGGCCGGGGTCGGCGATCAACTCCTCGGCATTGATCCGCTCGGCCCGCGCAATTTGATCATCGGAGAGATCGAGCCCGGCGAACCGCTGCGGACCGAACTCCCGGAGTGCGAGCACCGCGCCGACTCCGATGCCGCAGCCGACTTCCAGCACGGCATCTGTTTCGCCGATCCCGGCTCGGCGCAGGACTTCTCGGTACAGGTCGGCCTGGCTGGCGGTGCGCTGATCCTCGGTGAGGTGGCCGGGGACGACGCCGTCGGTCCAGTACCCGAAATTGATGAAATGGCCCGAGAAGAGTTTGCTGGCGGCCAGATTGCCGCTGCCGTACATCGTCGCGCGCCGAGCGGCGCCGCTGTCGCGTGTGGCCATGGGATCCATCTTCCGCCTCGGTCCCGGTGGACTGCAAAGCGCAGGAATTCGCAGACCTGAGCGACCGCGTGCCGTGCCCACCCCGTTCCCCTGATCTTGCCGACTGTTTCGCTGCGGGATACATTGTATCCATTCCGGCGGTGGCCGCCGCTCGCTCGCCCCGGAACCACGACAGCAACGAGGACACCGATCGCGACGCGATCCGTGCCGGAACGGAGTCGGCCGCATGGCAGATCTCACCACCGGAACGCCCGGACCGCTACACGACCTGCGGGTGATCGAGATGGGTCAGCTGCTGGCGGGCCCGTTCTGCGGTCAGTTGCTCGGGGATTTCGGGGCCGAGGTGATCAAACTCGAATCGCCTGGACAGGGTGATCCGATGCGGGAATGGGGCCGCGAGAAGCCGAAGGGCCGGTCGCTGTGGTGGCCCGTGGTGGCGCGCAACAAGAAGTCGGTGACCTGCAATCTGCGCACTCCCGAGGGGCAGGATCTGGCCCGCCGCTTGATCGCCAAGGCCGATGTGGTCGTGGAGAACTTCCGGCCGGGCACGCTGGAACGCTGGGGGCTGGATTACGAGACCCTGCGGGCGGACAATCCCGGCCTGATCCTCACCCGGGTCACCGGGTACGGGCAGAGCGGGCCGTATGCCGCCCGCGCCGGGTTCGGCTCGATCGGCGAGGCGATGGGCGGAATTCGCTACACCACCGGCGATCCGGATCATCAGCCCGCCAGAACCGGTATTTCCCTGGGCGATTCACTGGCCGCGGTCTTCGCGACCATCGGCACGCTCGCCGCGGTGCACCATCGCGAACTCACCGGCCGCGGCCAGATCGTCGACTCGGCGATCTACGAGGCGGTGCTGGCGATGATGGAATCGCTGCTGCCGGAATGGGATATCACCGGATATCAGCGTGAGCGGACCGGCGCGGTGCTGCCGAATGTCGCGCCCAGCAACGTCTATCCCACCGCCGGTGGCGAGATGATCCTCATCGCCGCCAACCAGGACACCGTGTACGGCCGCCTGACCACGGCCATGGGCCGCCCCGATCTGGCTGTCGCGCAACGTTTCGCGACCCATTCGGCGCGCGGGGAGAACATGGCCGAACTCGACGACATCATCGCCGAGTGGACCGGCGCGCGACCGGCCGGCGAGGTCCTGGACCTGCTGCACGAGGCGGGGGTACCGGCCGGGCGCATCTACACCGCGCGCGACATGTTCGCCGATCCGCACTTCGCCGCGCGGGATGCCATTGTGCGACTGGCACATCCGGATCTCGGCGAGTTCCCGATGCAGAACGTCTTTCCCCGGCTGAGCGAAACCCCGGGCCGGGTCCGGCACACCGGGCCCGAACTGGGCGAGCACAGCACCGAGATCTATTCCACGCTGCTGGGCCTCGGTTCGGACGAACTCGCCGGCCTCGCCACCGCCGGCATCGTCTGAGGAGGACCATCGTGCCCAGCAACGACACCGACGCGCCGCGCACCGGGACTCCGGACAGTGGCGGCCATACCGGAAACGACACGGCGGCAGCACAGTTCGCATCGCCGGACGGCGCCGGCCCGGCCGATCTGGCGGCGGACTACCGCACCCACGGTTTCGCGGCCCGGCTCGGCGCGGGCGAGAAGCTCGCGGTGCTGGTCATCGATGTCTGCATGGCCTATCTCACCGACGGGTCGCCGCTGCGCGCGCCGGTGGAGGACGCGGTGGCCGCCACCGCGCGCCTGGTCGCCCGTGCGCGCGAAACCGGTGTGCCGGTGATCTTCACGCGGGTCAGCTACCGGCCCGGCACCGGCGACGGCGGCCTGTTCCGGCGAAAGGTCCCGGCGCTCGGCTCCTTCGAGGAGGGCAACCCGCTGGCCGAGTTCCCGCCCGATCCGGCGCCGCGGCCGGGGGAAACCGTGGTGTCCAAGCATTACGCCAGCGCCTTCCACGGCACCGCGCTGGCCGCCGACCTGAGCACGCGGCGGATCGACACCGTGCTGGTCACCGGCCTCACCACCAGCGGGTGTATCCGCGCCAGCGCGACCGACGCGCTCCAGCACGGTTTCCGGCCGCTGGTGGTGGCCGACGCCTGCGGCGATCGCGATCCGCGCCTGCACGAGGCGAACCTGCTCGACCTGGATGCCAAGTACGCCGACGTGATCGACCTCGCCGCCGCGCTGTCGCTGCTGCGCTGACCTCCCGCTCGAATCCGGACGGACTGCGAACAACGATGTGCCGCAGCACTTTCCGCCGCTCCCCGTTAGGACAATCATGGGCCCGCATCACCACGGCTGGTGGATCCTGCTGCATCTGGTGCTGTTCGTCTTCTGGCTCGGTGGCGACCTCGGCGTCTTCTACTCCAGCCGTTTCGTCATCGACCCGAAGCTGACCCCGCCCGCCCGCGCCACCGCGCTGGCGATCATGAGCGGACTGGATCTGGCGCCGCGCATCTGCCTGATCCTGTTCCTGCCCAGCGGCGTGACGCTGATGGCGTGTGATCCGCACGGCGCGAAGCTGTTCGGCATCACCCTGTTCCCCTGGTGGCTGGTGGCACCGGTGTGGGTGTTCGCGCTCGCCTGGCTCGCCCTGGCGGTGGTGACGCACCGCACGCACGGGCGCATCACGGCGGTGGTCCGCGCCGACCTCGCGCTGCGGACCGCCGCGATCATCGGCATGACGGCCGCCGGCCTGTACACCCTGATCGCGCACGATCCGTTCGGCGTCACCACGAATCCGCGCTGGCTCGGCGGCAAGATCCTGCTGTGGTGCGCGGCCGTCGCCGCCGGGCTGGGTATCCGGATCACGTTGCGCCCCTTCGGTCCCGCCTTCGGCCGGCTGATGGGCGGGGAATCCGGGCCGGATCTGGAGGCGGTGCTGCGGCGCAGCGTGAACGGCTGCCTGCCCTACGTGTGGACGATCTGGGGCAGCGTCCTCGGCGCGGCCGCGCTCGGAGTGTTCAAGCCCGGCGCGAATCTCTAACCCGCATAACCCAACTGGGTCGACAGGGTGGTGGCCGCGTCGAGCAGCATCGGCGCGTACTCGTCCATGTGCGGTTCGAACCGCGGCAGCGGCCCGCACACGCTGATCGAGGCCACCACGCCGCCGTCGTGATCGAGGATCGGCGCCGCGATGGACGCCGCGCCGATCTGCCGCTCCCCCATCGAGCAGGCGTAGCCGCGCTTGCGCACGGTCACCAGTTCGGCGCGCAGCTTGCGCTGCGAGACGATGGTGGCGTCGGTGAATCCGGTCAGCTCGTTGCGCTGCAGGTACTCGTCGATCTCCTCCTTGCGGAGGTAGGCGAGGATCGCCTTCGAGGAACTGCCGGCGTGCAGCGGATACGGTTGTCCCAGTACCAGTTCCATGCGCAGTTCCTGTTCCGGCACCACCTGGTCCACATACATGCGGGTATCGCCGCGGCGGATCGACAGCGTCGCGGTCTCCCCGGTCAGCGACGCCAGCCGGCGCAGCTCCGGGCCCGCCATCACGCGCAGATCGGTGCGCGCCAGATAGGCCCGGCCCAGCGCCATGGCCGCGTGCCCGAGCGCGTACCGGCGGGTACTGGGTTCCAGGGTGATCAGGTCGCGGCTGCGCAGGGCCGTAAGTATCCGGTGCACAGCGGCTTTGGTGAGGCCGAGCTCGTTGGCGATCTCGGTGACGCCGAGGTCGGAACGGCCGCTGCGGCCGAAGAGCAGCAGCACGTCCATCGCGCGTTCGACCGCGGCGATGGAGCGACTCTGGCCGTCGGATTCGGTATCGGGCACCCGGCCAGTCTAGGGGGAAAGATTTCCCGATGGGAAACACCATCCCGCTGCTCCGCTTGCGCGAACTGCCCGGCACCGTTACCTTGTGCGTTACAGCGTTTCCACTACCGAAACGGACCAGCTATGGATTCCCGGTATCTCCGTACGGTGCTGGCGCAATGGGCCACCGGTGTCGTCGTGCTCACCACGCGCACCGAGGAGGGCGGCCACCACGGTATGACCGCCAGTTCGTTCACCAGTGTGGCGCTCGATCCGCCGCTCGTCTCGGTATGTGTGGCCTCCGACAGCACGACCTGCCGCGCGATCCGCAGCAGCGGCGTGTTCGCGGTGAACGTGCTCGGCTGCGATCACGAGGAGATCGGCCGCCGTTTCGCCACCACCACGGCCACCGACCGGTTCGCCCTGGGCGACTGGGACGTCGCGACCACCGGCACCGCCGTGCTCACCGACGCCGTCGCCTGGATCGACTGCGTGGTGGCCGCCTGTTATCCGGCCGGCGATCACACCATCGTGCTCGGGCTGGTGCAGGACGCGGCCACACCGCGGCCGACCGCCCCGCTCATCTATCACGACCGCACCTATCACGAGGGGATTGCCCGATGATCGGAGAACGACTCGTCGAAGACATGACCACGCCGGAACGCGAACGCGCCGAACGGGTCGAGTCCGTGTTGCCGGCGTTGCGCGACGCCGCGGAGGAGGCCGACCGCACCGGCACCTTCCCGCCCTCGCACCTCGCGCTGCTGCGCGAGGCGGGGCTGCTGGGGCTGGTGGTGCCGGAGAAGTTCGGCGGCCTCGGCGGCACCCTGCGCGACCTCGCCGCCGCCACCTTCGCCATGGGGACCGCCTGCCCGTCCACCGCGCTGGCCTACTTCTTCCACAGCACCAGCGCCTCGCGCGGGCTGCTGCCGCTGGAGGCCATCGACGCCGGCCTGTTCGCGGACGCGGAGATCCCCGTCGTGCGCGCCTTCGCCGAGAAGGTGCTGACCCGGATGGCCGACGGTATCTGGCTGGCCAATTTCGCCTCCGAATCGGTGAAGACCTCCGGCGCCAACATCACCATCGCGACCACCGCGCGCAAGGTGGACGGCGGCTGGATGCTCAACGGGGAGAAGTCCTTCGGCTGCGCGACCGGCGTCGCCGACTACTACCTCACCTCCGCCAAACTCGAAGGTTACGACACCGCGGAGGGACTCGCGACCTTCTTCGTACCGCGCGACGCCGCGGGGGTCGCGGTCCGCGCGCCCTGGGACGGGCTGGGCATGCGCGCCACCGCCAACAACGGCATCCGGCTCACCGACGTGTTCGTCCCCGACGACGAGGCGCTCGGCGTGCCGGGCGCGTTCACCAAGATGCTGACCCAGAGCCGCGGCAGTTTCGTGGGCAATCAGCTGGCCATCGCGGCGGTCTACACCGGTTGCGCGCAACGGGTTTACGACGAGATCCTCACCGCGACCACCACCCGCACCTTCGCCGACACCGGTGAGCCGATCGCGTCCTCGCCGGTGCACCAGTTGCTGTTCGGCGAGATGACCCGCAGCCTGGAGACCGCCTACCTGTGGCTGCGGTATCAGCTGGCCGTGGAGACCGCCGAGGTGCCGTTCAAATCGAAGTCCGACGTGTTCGCGCAGTGGCGGCTGGGCAAGGGCGCGGTCACCGAGGCGTGCTTCCGGGTCGCGCTGGGCGCGCTGAAGGCTGGCGGCACCTCCGCGGCGTCGATGTCCGGGGTGATCGGCCGCTCGCTGCGCGATCTCGCGATGGGCCTGGTCATGACCTTCCCCGCCGAGCGCGGCATGCTCGAGGTGGCGCGCATCGTCACCGAGGCGCGCGCCAACGAACTGTTCGCCACCGCCCCCGTGGAGGCGGCGCGATGACCATCGAACTGCCCGCGATCCGCGATCTCGTCGACGGCGAATGGGGTGATCCGAGCGTGGATCTCGGTGTCGCCCTGGAGGATCCGGCCACCGGCGTCGCGGTGGCCCGCGCCGTCGCGACCGCACCGGAGCGGGTGGACCGCGCCCTCGCGGTCGCCGACGCCGCCGCCGGGCGCATCGACGCGGATCTGCTCGAGCGGATCGCCGACGCGCTGGACGCGCAGGTGGACCGGCTCGCCGTCCTCGACGCGTTCGCCACCGGCGTGCCGCTGGCCCAGACCCGCCCGCTCGGGGTGATCGTCGCCGGTTCGTTCCGGCTGGCGGCCGCGCAGCTGCGATCCGGGGCGCTGCGCGCCGATCGCGACGGGGTCGAGGTGCACCGGCTGCCGCTCGGCCCGGCGCTGGCCCTGGTGCCGTGGAACGCGCCCGCACCCATGGCCGCACACAAGGTCGCCAATGCGCTGGCCGCGGGCTGCCCGGTGATCCTGAAGGTCAGCGAGCTGGCGCCGTACAGCGCGGTGGTGCTCGCCGAGGTGATCGCGCAACACGTACCCCCGGGCATGTTCCAGCTGGTCCACGGCGACGCCGCCACCGGCGCCCACCTGGTCGGCGATCCGCGGATCAAGGCCGTGTCCTTCACCGGCGGCGTGCCCGGCGGGCAGGCGGTCGCGACCGCGTCCGCGCCGCTGTTCCGGCCCTGCCAGCTGGAGCTGGGCGGGAACAATCCGCTGGTCGTCCTGCCCGACGCCGACCTCGACACCGCGGCCCGCGCCGCCGCCGAACTGCTCACCACGCTCAACGGCCAGTGGTGCCGGGCGCTGGGGAGGCTGATCCTGCCGCGGTCGCGCGCCCCCGAACTGCTCGAGGCGATCGGCAAGCGGCTGGACGCGCTGCACGCCGGACCACCGCTGGACGAGGCGACCGAATTCGGCCCGCTGGTCCATTCCCGGCACGTCCGGGCCGTATCGGCCGCCGTCGCGGATCGGCCGCACCGGGCCTACGGCCTCCTGCCCGGGGCCGGAAACTACGTCGCGCCGGTACTTCTCGACGGCGATCTCACCGACGAGATCTTCGGCCCGGTCGCCGGGGTCACCACCTACGAGCGGCCCGAGGACATCGTGGCGCTGGCCAACGCCGTCCCCTACGGCCTGGAAGCCTATGTGTGCGGTACGGATACCGAATTCGCGCTGGCGGTGGCCCGGCGCATCCGCGCGGGCGAGGTGAAGGTGAACGGATCCTCGATCATGAGCCTGCACCTGATGACCCCGCGCCCGGCGTGGGGCGTCTCCGGCCTCGGCGAGGAGGGCACGGCCGAGACGCTGCGGTTCTTCACCGGCGCGCGGGTGGTCGGTGTCGAGGGGCGTTTCGCCCTGCACACGTCATGAGCACCGTCGCGATCGCCGGGGCCGGACCGGTCGGGCTGACCGCGGCCCTGGCGCTGGCCCGCCGCGGCATCGACGTCACCGTCCTGGAACAGGGACCGCGGCTGGCGACCGAATCGCGGGCCTCCACCTTCCATCCGCCGACGCTCGAGATGCTGCGCGACCTCGGCGTGGTGGCGCCGCTGCTGCGCGCGGGCCTGGTGGCGGAGACCTTCCAGTACCGCGAGCGCGGCGGGAGCGCCATCGCCACCCTGGACATGGGTGTGCTGGCCGGTGACACCGCGTATCCGTACCGGGTGCAGTGCGAGCAGAGCAAACTCACCCCGATCCTGCTCGACGCCCTGCCCGGCACCGCCGAGGTGCACTTCGACCACGCGGTCACGGGTGTCGCGACGGGACCGCGGGGCGTGGCGGTGTCGACCACGGGCGGAATCGTCCACTGCGACTGGCTGATCGGGGCCGACGGCGCGCATTCGGCGGTCCGGCACGGCCTCGGCGCCGATTTCACCGGCAGCACCTATCCGGGTCGTTTCCTGGTCGCGTCGGTCGAGGAGGAACTCGAGGCCGCGCTGCCCGGCATCGCCCCGATCAACTACGTCTTCGATCCGGACGAGTGGCTGGTCCTGCTGCGCACCCCGGACCACTGGCGGGTGCTGCTGCCGACCGCGGGCGACACCCCCGACGATGTCGAATTGAGCAAGCTCCCTTCGCGTTTGGCCCGGGTCGCGGACCTGGGCCGGCCGTGGCGGATCGCGCACGCCACCCTCTACCGCGTCCACGAGCGGGTCACCCCGCACTTCCGCACCGGACGGGTGCTGCTCATGGGAGACGCCGCGCACGTGAACAATCCGCTCGGCGGCCTCGGCATGAACAGCGGCATCCACGACGCCGTCCGGATCACCGACGCCCTCGCCGCGGTCCTGGGCGGCGCACCGGAACAGGTCCTCCACGACGCCGCCCGGCGGCGGCACACCGTCGCGGTCGAGCACGTGCAGCGCACCAGCCGCGCCAACTGGTCGTATCTGCACGGCCACGACGAGAGCTACCGGGCCCGATTGCGTGCGCTGGCAGCCGATCCCGTCGCGACCCGGGCCCATCTGCGCAAGGCGTGCCTGATGGATTCGCTGGAGCCCACGGCATGAGGATCGAGCGGGAGAATCCGGCGCGCCCGGCCGAGATGGTCGGATCGGTCCCGGTCACCCCGGTCACCGCCGTGGACGAACTGGTCCGGGCCGCCGATCACCGCTTCCGGGCGTGGTCGGCGCTGCCGTTGCCGCGGCGGCTGGACCCGCTGCGCACCGCCGCCGCGGCACTGGATGCCCGCACCGCGGAACTGGCGGCGCTGCTGGCCCGGGAGAGCGGTAAACCGGTCGCCGACTGCCGCGGCGAGATCGGTTTCGCCGCACGCTATCTGGAGTGGGTGTGCGCGCACGCCCCGGCGGTGTACGGCGCGACCGAACTCGACGACGCCGCGGGCCGGCTCACCACCACCCCGCGCCCGTACGGGGTGATCGCGGCCGTCACACCCTGGAACGCGCCGATCATCCTCGCCGTGCTGAAGCTCGGCCCGGCGCTGGCGGCGGGAAATACGGTGCTGCTCAAGCCTTCCCCGCTGGCGCCGCTGACCGTGACCGCGGTCGCGGAACTACTGCCGGAGACCACGGTCGTGCACGGCGGCCCCGAACTGGTGCAGGCGCTGGTCGCGCATCCGCTGGTCGGCAAGGTCGCGTTCACCGGCGGCGAGGTGGCCGGACGCAGTATCGCCGCCGCGGCCGGGCGGGCCCTGACGCCGGTGGTGCTCGAACTCGGCGGCAACGATCCCGCCGTATTCCTCGACGACTTCGCGCTCACCGGAGACGACTACGAGCGGTTGGTGCTGGCCTCGTTCGCCACCTCGGGCCAGGTCTGCATGGCCGCCAAGCGGCTCTACGTCCCGCAGCGCCGCGCCGCGGAGTTCCTCGACGCGTATGTGGCCGCCGCGCAACGGATCCTGCGTATCGGCGATCCGGCCGACGAGGACACCACGATGGGCCCGGTGGTGAACCGGGCCGCGGTGGAACGCATTTCGGGCCTGGTGCGCGATGCCGCGGACCGCGGCGCCGAACTGATCACGCTGGCGCGGGCCCCCCGCGGGGACGGCTATTTCGCGGATGCGGTCCTGGCCCGCACACCGCCGGACGATGCGCCGCTGGTGTGTACCGAGCAGTTCGGGCCCGCCGTACCGCTTCTGACCTACCGCGACGAGGACGAGATGATCGCGCGCGCCAACGATTCCGAGCTCGGGCTCGGCGCCTCGGTGTGGTCGGCGGACGAGGACCGGGCCTTCCGGGTCGCCGCGCGGCTGGAGGCCGGATTCACCTTCGTGAACACCCACAATCGCACCGGGATGTCGCTGCGGGCCCCGTTCGGCGGCATCAAGCGCAGCGGTTTCGGCCGGGAATACGCCGAGGAGGGGCTGCGCGAATACGTGCAGACCACGGTCACCCATGCGCCGGGCGTGTTCCGGCCCGGTGGCGCCGGCCTGCCGGCCCGGGCCTATCCGCCGGGGCAGTAGACACCCACCGGTGAATTCCGGTGGGGCGGACCGCCTTCCGGTGCCGGTTCCGGACCGCGCGGGGTCCGGGACCGGCGCCGGTGTTTTCGGGGCGGGACGGCGAGTGGGCGGCAGCGTCGCTGCCGCCCACTCGATCGGGGTCCGCCCGGCTACCGGTTGGTCTGCGGAATCTCGATGCTCAGCGGCATGTGCAGTTCGGACACGTACCACAACACGAATTGCCGCAGGAATTCGTCGAACAGGTACGCGACATCCTTCGTCGGCGGAACGACGCCCTGCACACCCTCTTTGACCGCGACGAACGGGCCCCAGGCGAATTGCAGCAACGGGCTCCAGACCGGCTCCCGCGGAATCTGCAGCCAATCCGCCACCTGATCACCGAGAATGAACCGGGTGAACGCGCCCAGAATGGGTTTGCTGAGCAGCGTCAGATCGAGGTCGAAACCCAGATCCAGCAGTCCGTGCGCGAGGGACACGCCCTCCGCGGTCGGGGCGATGATCGGATCGAGGACCTGCTTGGCCTGGTCGTCGGCCTGATCCCAGGACGCCGGAATGTATTCGTCCCGGACGCCGAGGAAATGACCGGCCAGCTGCCAGCTGTGCAGATATCCGTCGGATTCGGCGGGCGGGATGTTCAGATTCCACTGCTTGAACACCCGCATGATGGTCGTGGCCAGGCTGTGCCACGTCACCATGACGTCGTTCTGGCTGATCGGTTTGACGTCGGCCGGCCAATGCGGCGAGGTCGGCAGCAGATGCCGCACCGCCGCGTGGATGATCCGCGTCTTGACACAGGTCACGATCATCTCGCCGTCGGGTGCGTACGCGTTGACGGTGCCGATGTCGTAACCGAATTTCGCGGTCTTGGCGATGCGGTCCTTCAGGTGTGAACCACCGCGCGAGTAGTACACCGCGAGCGCCTCGTGCGGAATGACCGTGGACATCATCCCGCTGGCGAACGCGTACAGCACGCCGAGATAGGTGCCGCGCTTCTGGGTGAACTGGAACGACTGCCCCAGCCGGCCCGGATCCGCCCACGACGGCAGCTGCCGCGCGTATTCCATGAAATCGCGCAGATTCTGGGGCAGCCCGGCCGGAATGGGCTGACCGTTGTTCGTCCACGTCGCCAGCAGTCGGTTGACCGCGGGTACATCGGCGTTGTCCATCACATCGGCGACCACGGGATCCGCCTCGGGATCCCACATGGTCAGCGGATCGGCCCCGTTGCCGCTGCCCACCACCGAGCCCTCCGGCGCCCATGTCCAGGGCTCGGCCCGGACGGTCTGCGCCATGAATGTGAGGGCGCCGACGGCCCCCAGGAGGCCGCCGCCTGCCCGGAACGCGTTACGTCTGCTGAGTCGGGTTGCGTCCATGCCACTGTTCCTCTTCGTCGAGTCACAGATACAGAGATACATTTCCTGCATCTGAGTATCATGATGACACCACACTGTGGGTGCCGTCACAAGATGTCGGCGGGATTCGCGGAACCGGACCACCCGGCGCCCCGGAACGGCGTTGATACCAGCGTCTTTCGGGCAAACACCGGCGGCACGGGACCGCGCGAACGCACGGCATCGAGGATGAAACGAACGACCGAGGAGTAACCGATGAACCTGTGGATTCTCGTCCAGAATCTTCTCAACCAGCTGGATCTGGGGTCCGCCGCGACCGGGACACCGATCTGGCCCGCGGTTGCCGCAGTCGAATAGATTCGGCGGGCCGGGATCCGGCGGCCGGTGCCCGATCACGAACGCACCGGCCGCGGATATCCCGCGGCGCACCGGGTTCCGGCCGGCGGGCAAACGGGCCGCCCGGTGAACGGAGCGGATGCGTCGCGAACCGTGTCCTGGTGGTCGTCACAAGTGTTGCCGTGTCACCTTGGTGGAAGTAGTAATTCGGAAACAGGAGGAGAGCATGGCGGACGCGGTGACGGATTCGGATGCGGGGTCGTTGCTGGCGCGCGCCTTGAGTGATGCGGTGGGGCAGGTGGACGAGACCGACGAGATCCGATCCCGGCTCCTCGACGCGGCCTACGAACAGTTCTGCCGGATCGGTGTGCAGCGGTCCACCATGGAGGATGTCGCCCGGCGGGCGAATCTGTCACGGATCACCGTCTATCGGCGTTTCACCACCAAGGACGCCCTGGTCGAGCAGGTGATCCGGCGCGAATTCCGCCGCTATTTCGATCAATTCCTGCTCGATATCCAGGATGCCGCGACCGTGTCCGATCGGGTGGTGGTGGGCTTCGTGAGCTCGCTGCGGGCGATCCGGGGCAATCCGCTCATCGGCGGCCTGCTGATCGCGGAACCGGACCGTCTGGTCAGCTCCTTGATCGGCGATCAGGGCCGGACCGTGGCCGCGGTCCGGCAGTTCGTGGCCGGGCAGCTGCGCCGCGAGCAGCGGGCCGGGCAGATCGACGACCGGGTGGACATCCAGGTGGTCGCCGAGCTCATGGTGCGGCTGTGCGCGTCGTTCCTGACCATCCCCAGCGAGGTCATCGATCTCGACGACGACGCGAGTCTGTCGGATCTGGCCCGCCGCTTCCTGGTTCCGATGTTGCAGGTTCCCTCGTGAGCCGGGACGAGCGGTGCGGCCACCGTGCGCGGGCGGTGGCCGCGGAATGCCCGGGACCGATCAGCCGAAGCTGAGCGAGACCGCGGCCAGGATGTTGTACGGATCGGTCAGGCTGGTGACGGCGATGGTGCAGGCGCCGGCCGACGCGGTGCAGTCCACGCCACCGACCGAACCGACCAGCGTGATACTGCCCGCGGACAAGTGCCCGTTGCCGTCGGCGTTGCCCAGCAGCGAACCGCCGAGATTGCAGTCGTTCGGGCCGGAGATCTGCGCGGTGCACTGCCCGACGGCGACCTGAGCGAGGTTGGGCGCCAAGCCGTTCACCGACACACTGACGCTCTGGCCGACCGAGACCCCACCGGTCTGGCTCACACTCACCGACGCCGCCTGCGCGGTGGCGCTGCCGAGCAGGGCGAACGCGGCCGCCGCCGCCAGCAGCGGAACGAGACGGGTTCCGATTCGAGACATGTTTTCCTCCTTGATAATCCACTACGAGTGCGGATGCACTACAGCCGACGCCGATCGGCGAAGGCGGCTCCGGCGACGACGGCGAGCAGGCCCGCCGTCACCGACCACAGCGCCACCGACGGCCCCCGGGTCTCGGGGGCGGCGGACGCGGCGGTTCCGGCGGCGGTGGCGGCCGAAGTGGTGGGCGGCGCAAAGGTCGCACCGGCGAAGGCCATCGGCGTGACGGCCGTGTTGGCGGTGATCACCGGGACCGGCTGGGTGCCCGGCAGCGGGGCGGCGGCCACCTCGCACTGCTGCTTCAGGCAGTCGATCTCCTTGAACCGCGGATGCAGCGTCAGCGTCAGGGTTTTGAAGGTCCCGTCCGGTGCGATGTTCACGAAACCCGCACCGCCGCCGAGATCACAGTCGTTGAGCCCGTTGGTGTATCCCTGCCGGCACAGCCCGACCGCGACGGCCGGCAGTCCGGGCTGGAAACCGCTGCCGCTCACGGTGACCCGCTGCCCGTCCGCCAGATCGGTGGTGGCGCTGACGTGCAGGACCGCCGGTGCGGCCGGATCCGCCGACGCGGGCGCGGCGGCGATCGGTCCGGCGGCCAGTACGGCGGCGGCGAACGCCACAGCGCCACGGCGGTTTACGCGAATCATCACGCGCCTCCTTCGGAGGTGGGTTCGGGGTCCGGCCGGGTGATCGCCCCCGGCCGGGTGACGGACAGGGCGGCGGCGAGCACCGGCAGCGCGAGCAGGGTCAGGGCCGCGCCGTCACCCCACAGGTGCCGCAGGCCGAGCGCGAGGGCGAGGGCCACGGCTGCGGCGAGGGGTGGAATCAGCAGCGCGAGAATCGGTTTCGTGGAATCTGGGCCGCGGAGGGTGAGGGCGCGGACCGCGGCTGTCACGGTCACGGCGATCCCGAGGGTCGCCTGCCAGGGGCCGGGTGCGGTCGCGACGAGAACCGGTCCGCCCGCGGCGAGGACGAGCAGCGGCGCCGCGGCCGCGCGGCGAGCGCCGGCGAGGAAGGCGACCAGCGCCGCGGGGATCAGGGCGACGGCCAGGTACGGCGGCTGATCGGCGTCGAGTACGGTCCAGCGGAACAGCAGCAGATGCAGGGCCGGCAGGACGGTCGCACCGACCGCGAATCCGGCTGCGGCCCGGACGATCCACTCCCCCGGCCCCGAGCCGGTGACCGTATCTGGCTCGGCACCCGTCTCGGCGCCGCCAAGAATCGACGATTCCGGCGCGGCGCGGTCGGGGACGAACGACTCCGGCGCGGCGCGGCCGGGGACGAACGACTCCGGCGCGGTGCCACCGAGGACGAACGACTCCGCCTCGGTGCCACCGAGGACGAACGACTCCGGCTCGCCCGGCACGGCGGCATCCGGGGCACCGAGGCCGACAGCCCTGGGCGGCACCGGATTCCCTGCCACCGAGAGCAATCCGGCGAGCCCCGCCACCACGCCCGCGACGGCGACGGCCACTCCCGGGTACTCGGTGGTGACGGCGGCGACCCCGGCCCCCGCCAGTGCCCCGACGGTCATCGCGGCCCGAAACGCTTTCGGCTCGTTCACGATTCGGGCCGTGAGCAGCAGCGGCCCGCCCACCACACCGGTCAGCAACAGGCCGATCGTCAGCGCCGGTACAGCCGGAATCGCCCCGGCGACGATCAGTCCCAGCCCCGCGAGCAGCGCGAGCAGCCCGCCGCCGCGGCCGGTGCGCGGCGGCAACCGGCGACGGCCGAGCACGATCGCGACGGCCGCGAGCACCGCCGCGGTCGCGGCGATATATCCCACCACCGCGCCGGGCAGTCCGGCGCGGCCGCCGAGCGCCTTGCCCAGCAGCACGATCTCGACGCCCGCCGCGGGTCCGGCCGCCGCGGCGGCGAGCAGCGGCAGCCACGAGGCGGCGCGGTGGGCGGCGGATTCGGCGATGAACGGCGGCCGGGTGGACGGGGTGGTTCCTGTTCCGGTGGATGCGCTCGGTGTCGTCATCTCTCACCTCCAGCCCCGCGTTTCGTAGAAGGAAACACGGTTTCGCAGTTGCCATATTGAACCCGGACCGGCGGAGGGTGTCAAGCGCGAATGCGCACGTAACAGCCTGGAAACAGGCATTTTTCAACCCGAACGGCCATCGGGTCGGAGATTTGCCCGCCCGCTGGACAGATCCGCGCCATCGGTACAGAATCGCACTTGTTGGAAACAGCGTTTCGACCTCCGAAACGCTTTCACCCAGGAGGTGCGCGTTCATGACGCGAGTCGCCGCCGCCCAACTCGCCGCAGGCACCGACGTCGCGGCCAACCTCGACGCCTGCCTGCGCCTGATCGACGACGCGGCGACCGCCGAAGCCGAGTTGGTGGTGCTACCCGAGTTCTGTAACCACCTATCGTGGTACACGGACCGGTCCCACGCGCACCGAATGGCGTGCCGGATCGGAGATCATTTCCTCGGCCCGGTGGCCGAACGGGCCACCCGGCACCGGATGTACGTGAAGATCGGCGTCACCCTCGCCCACGACGACGGCGGCACGACCGGCGCGAGCCTGCTGTTCGGACCGGACGGCGAGCTGATCGGACAGTCGCACAAGCAGATCCTGATGGGTGCGGAGAACGATCATCTCGTCCGCGGGGAGTCCGATTCGGAGATCATCGACACACCGCTGGGCCGCCTCGGCCTGTACGCCTGTATGGAGGGGGTCATCTGTGAGGTCGCCCGCTCCCTGGCGGTGCGCGGCGCGCAGATCCTGCTGAACAGCCTCAACTCCTTCGCCTCCGACGAGGCGGGCCTGCACATCCCGGTCCGCGCCGCGGAGAACAAGGTCTGGGTGGTGGCGGCCAACAAGGTCGGCCCGCTGCTCCCGGCGGACCTGTTGCCCGACATCGCGACCCGGCTCGGTGTTCCGGCCGACAAACTGCACGGCGCCGGCGAGAGCCAGATCGTCGCCCCGGACGGCATCACGGTGGCCCGCGCCCCCGCGACCGGCGAGTCGCTGGTGGTCGCCGATATCGACGTCGCGCGGGCCGACGACAAGCGCCGCCCCGACGGCACCGACATCCTGGCCGCCCGCCGCCCGCGGCTGTACACCCCGCTGCTCACCGGCTCCGGGGTCCGCCGGGCCCCGGCCGGCGCGGAGACGCTCACGGTCGCGGCGGCACTTCCCGATCCCGCGCAGATCGCCGCCGCGGTCGCCGACGGCGCACAGCTGATCGTGCTGCCGGAATCGGCCACCCTGGAGATCCCGAAAGTCATTGCCGCACTAAGTGATTCGACCGCACACGTGGTGCTCACCGAGGCCGGCGGCGCCGGCCTGCTGGTGAACGCCGACGGTATCGCGGGCCGCCAGCCCCGGCTGCACCGGACCGCCGGGCACGAGGCGGCCGGCGCCGGGATCGAGATCTTCGAATTGCCGTGGGGCAGGCTGGCACTGGTGGTCGGCGACGATGCGCTGTTCCCGGAGACCTTCCGGCTGGCCGTGATTCGCGACGCCGATGTGGTGGCCGTACCGCACACCCCGGCCGAGCCGTGGGAGGTCCGGCTCGGCCTGCCCGAGCGGTCCGCGGAGAACCGGCTCAACATCGTCGCCGCCGGAATCGACGCGACCGGCGGCCTCACCGCCACGGTGTGCGCCCTCAGCCCTGATTTCACCCTCTGGACCGCCTGGCAGGGACCGTTCACCGGTCGTATCAGCCATCCCGACCTCGTCACCGCGCCGCCGGGCGCGCCGCGGCTCGTCACCACGGTCCGGCCCGCCCAGGCGGTCAATCGCGCGGTCTCCCGGGGCACCGATCTGGTGGCCGGGATCCCGCTCGCCGCACTCACCGCCCTCACGCGCGAACCCGCCACCGCCACCATCGAACCGGAGCTGCCATGAGCGAAACCCTGCAACACGTCGAGCAGATGGTCGACGAGAACCCCAGAACCGATGTGAGCGAGATCTTCCGGGAGTGGCAGGAGATGCTGGCGGGCCTGAAGGGCCGCCTCGACGACCGCTTCGAGCTGACCCGCGACGGCTCCACCACCGATCTGGACTCCTACGGTGATCCCGACAACGGTCCCTCCGGCAGCCTGGCCGCCTACAGCGGGCCCGAGATCGACTGGCTGGTCCACTCCTGGATCGGTGATCCCCGAACGGGTTTCGTGAACCTGCACCTCACCGCGTGGCTGGGCCCGCAGGTGCGGGTGCCGCATCTGGCGTCGGCGCTGCTGCTGTGGCCGCAGGGCTGGTTCTACGTCGACGGCGTACCGCGCGGCGATCTCGTCGGCGACGGCGACTACTTCGACCGCTACTACGCCGGCACCGACGAGCCCTGGCTGACCTTCAAGCAGGCCCATCCGGATTTCACCTGGTTCACCAGCCGGACCGGATTCATCCGGGCCAGCCTGTCGCCGACCGCGTACTGCTACTCCTTCCCCACCACCCGCCCCAATCTGGACACCGTGCGCGAGGTGCTCACGACGACGGTGGACCGCTGGCTCGGCTGGGTCGACGCCGCCGAACCCGTTCCCGCCGAGGAACAGGCCGCGCTGGCGGAGCGGGATCTGCGCGTGCGCCGCAACATCGCCGAACGCGATCCGGCGAATGTGATGGGCGAGCGCATGTTCGGGGCCGAACTCACCGCGCGCCTGGTGCGCGCGCTGTGGGGCGGCGACCGTGTCTCCCCGAGGCCGGTGGGCTGATCATGACACTCGTCCGCTCCCTGTGGTGGTCGGCGCGCACCGACGGCGACGCCCCGTTCGACACCGCACATCTGAAGGTCTACTACCCGGCCGTCGCCTCCGGTGACGACGCCGAACGCCTCACCGGCGTGTTCGCGCCGGATCCGGCCCGCGCGCCGTATCCGGTGGTGCTGTTCCTGTCCGGCGTCAATGTCGGCCAGGACGCCTACCGCCGCTACGCGACCGCCATCGCCGAGGCCGGTTTCGTGGTCGTCACCTTCGATCGGGTCGCCGATCTGTTCGGCGGCCAGCGCGGGATCACCCCCGGCGTCGATCTGGCCGCCGCCCGGCCCGACAGCTACGGCACCCGGCCCACCTGCCCCACCATCACGGCCGTACTGGCCGCCGTCGCCGAACTGAACGAGACCGAACCACTGCGTGGCGCACTGGATCTCGACCGGGTCGCGCTCGGCGGCCATTCCGCCGGCGGCACCGTGGTGTTGCAATCGGCGCGGTTCTTCCCCGGCGTGCGCGCCGTATTCGCCTGGGGCGCACACACGATGGTGGCGACCATGCTCGGCTGGGATCCGGGCACCGTGCTCCCCGCCCAGGTGGAATGCCCGGTGCTGCTGGGTGTCGGTACCAACGACGGCGTCATCCAGGGCAGTGCCGACCGCTACGGTGAATCCGACGACGCGGCCCGCCCGGATCCGGTGGCACGCACCTTCACCGAGGCGCTGCCCGACGGCGAGCATCTGCTCGCGGTCGTGCCGGGCGCCAACCACTTCGGCATCGCCGACGCCGATCCCACCGCGGCCCGCGCCTTCCTGGACGGACCCGCGGAGGCCGACGGCCTGCCCCCGTTCGCGCGGCTGACGACGCTGTTCCTGCGCACCCACCTGTCGGAATCGGCCTCGGCGCGCGACGAACTGGCCGCTTTCGACGACGGATTGCTGCTGAAACGGCACTGAGGAGATCGTTGTGCTCAAGAACTTCTGGTACGCCGTCGAATTCGCCTCCAAGGTCGGCGCGCAACCGCGCCGGGTCGTCTGCCTCGGCCAGAATTTCGTGCTGTATCGCACCGAATCCGGTGCGGTGACCTGTCTTTCGGACCTGTGCGTCCATCGCGGCGGCGCGCTGTCGATGGGTACGGTCGCCGGCGACATCATCACCTGCCCGTATCACGGCTGGCAGTACGACAGCGGTGGCGTGTGCGTCCGCATCCCCGCCAACGCGCCGGAGCGCAACATCCCGCGCAAGGCGCGGGTCGACGCGTATCCCACCGTGGAACGGTACGGCATGATCTGGGCCTTCCTCGGTGATCTGCCCGAGGAGCAGCGCCCGCCCATCCCGGAGATCCCGCAGTGGGACGATCCGGCGTTCAAGGCCGTCGAATACGAGATGGTGGTGGACGCGAACTACGAGCGCACCTTCGAGAACGTCGTGGACGCCTCGCACACCCCCTTCGTGCACGGCACCGCGTTCGGCAATCCGGACCGGCCGCAGATCCCGGATTACGAAGTGCGGCAGACGGACTGGTCCGGCGAGGCGGACATCCTGATGAGCCCGCCGCCGCCGAAGGGCCTGTGGGGCCTGCTCGCCCGGCGCAAGGAACGCCCCGAGTACGTGACGGTGACCAACGGCTGGTATCTGCCGAACGTGGTCAAGTTGCACGTGCGGCTGCCGATCGGCGATCTGATCCTCTACGACTTCAACATTCCGCTGTCGCAGGATCGGACCCTGGTGAAGATCCTCGGCTTCCGCAGCTTCTTCACCGGGGCGTGGGCCGACGGGAACACCCGCAAGCGCATCGAGAAGATCCTGCTACAGGATCGGCCGGTGGTGGAATCGCAACGGCCGGAACTGCTTCCGTTCGATCTCGCCGACGAACTGCACGTCCGCAGCGATGCCCTGCAGATCGCCTACCGCCGCCGGCGCGCCCAGCTGATCGAGGACGGCTGGTGGGTCGGCGACACCGACGTCGTCACCGGCGACGGCCCGCACCGCAGCGCGACGGTCATCGCGTCGCCGGTGCGGCGCGAGAATCCGGAACTGGCCAGCGCCTGGGTACACAAGGCCCGCAACGGAGGAGCCCCGAAATGAGCCTGCCCACCGCGCTCAGTGAGCGCACCCTCGAAACACTGTCCGCCGCGCTGGGTCTGGCGGTCACGACCGACGAACCGCTGACCAGCGCCATGTCCCCGGATCCGGTCGGGCGACTGCGCGTCCTGCGCGGCGGCCCGATCGACAAGCTGGTGACCGTCGACCTGGTCGT
This sequence comes from Nocardia sp. BMG111209, assembly GCF_000381925.1. Taxonomy (NCBI): domain Bacteria; kingdom Bacillati; phylum Actinomycetota; class Actinomycetes; order Mycobacteriales; family Nocardiaceae; genus Nocardia; species Nocardia sp. BMG111209. The sequence goes on along the minus strand of NZ_KB907307.1, from coordinate 710,675 downwards.
CCCGCCGATCGGCCTGGACAGTCACATGATCTTCGCCTTCACCGGAAGTGATTCGGCTGTACCGCATTTCACGCTGGACGCGGTGTACGGCGGCGAGTACTACGCGATGCACCTGGATCTGATCCCGCGCGCCGATCTCGCCGTCGAACTGGAATACCTGGACGCCGCGTTCCTCCCGCTGACCCCGCTGCTGGATGCCGCGTGGCAGGTGGCGGGTGTCTCGGCCGCGGCCGTCGGCCCCCGGCAGCGGGCGATGATGTCGCCGTGGATGCTGGTGTGCCGCGCCACCGAATCCGCGTTCGGCGCCCTGAGCGCCACCGTGGACACCTATCTGCGGCACTGGCTCACGCTGGTGGACAAGGGCGTTCCCGCCGTGCGCGCCGATCTGCCGGCGCGCGACCACGCCAACCGCGCGAATCTGTTCAGTCCGCAGGTGGATCCGGTGTGGGCACAGGTCACCCGGCTGCTCGGGGCCGAACAGGCCGAGCGGGTGCGGCAGGAGCTGGCGCGGTGAGCCCCGACACGGAGCCGGGCCCGGCCACCGGCGCCGAGCCGAGCCGCTGGCAGCAGCGGATCGCCGGCGAATGGGTGGGCCGCCCTTCGCTGTTCGACGCCGAGGGGGTGTGGCACGGATTCGAGGACATCCGCCGTTCGTCGGTCTTCGAGGACGGCCGGACCGTCTACTACATGGACGGCGGACTGACCGGCGGCGGCAAACTCGCCGGCCGCTACGCTCTGGGGGCGTCGTTCGCCTTCGGCGTCGTCGACTCCGACGGTGACCGCATCTACACCGGTCCCGATTTCTACGGTTCCGGCCAGCCCTACGGCGGTTTCGTGGACGCGCACTACTACGGGCCCGGCTGGCAGGTGTCGCTGAACACCTGGAACCAGACCGTCGGTGACACCCAGGTCTATTCGTCGGTGCTGTCGCAGGGCCCGGCGGTGGTCGGCGTGTTCGACGGCGTCTACACCCGCGATCCGGAGCTGGTCGACGAGCGCCTGGCCGCCGAAACCCGCTGTGGCGCGGTGCCGTTCACGCTGCCCAGTAAGGATCCGTCGCGCTACGCCGGTGATCTCGAGGTGTGGAGCGCCGACCAGACCGCGCAGGGCAAGGCCCGGATGACGCTGGACGTCACACCGCACAGCCTGCTCACCGCCGAACATCACCTGACCGTCTCCGGCGCACTGGATTCCGAGACCCGCGCCGTCGTCCGCCGCGACGGCACCCGCTGGTTCCACGAGGGACCCGACGTCTGGGGCAACGGAACCGCCTTCGGCCGTGCGCATTTCGTCCGGATGCACCGCACCGACGGGGTCCGGCTGGTGGGCCGGGAATTCATGATCGACGCCGAGCCGGGTATGGGGGCCGGTGCGACGCTGGCGGTGGTCTACCAACTGTTCGAGCACAATCGCCTGGCGACGATCGTGCACGGCGTGCTGGAGCGCGAATGACGACGCCCCGCACGGTGGTCGTGACCGGCGGCACCCGCGGTATCGGCCTCGGTCTGACCCGTGCCCTGCTCGCCGCCGGGCATCGGGTCGCGGTGTGCGGCACCGACTCCGCGCGGGTCGCCGAGGTGGCCGCGGAACTCCCTGCCGCCCTGGCGATCACCGCCGATGTCACCGATCGGGCGAGCCTGCAACAACTCTGGGACGCGGCCGTGGACCGGTTCGGCGGCGTCGACGTGTGGATCAACAACGCCGGCGTCGCGCACCCCCGGGCCCCGATCTGGGAACTACCGGCGGCCGAGGCCCGGAAAGTGGTGTCCACCAACCTGATCGGCGTGCTCAACGGCTGCGCGGTGGCCATCCCGGCCCTGGCCGCGACCGGCGGCGGCCACGTCTGGAACATGGAGGGCCTCGGCAGCGACGGCCGGTCCGTGCCCGGCCTGACCGTCTACGGCGCCACCAAACGCGCGGTCACCTACCTGACCCGCGGCCTGACCCGCGAGGTCCCCGCCGGTGTCTCGGTGGGCCTGCTCAGCCCCGGCATGGTGGTCACCGATCTGCTCACCGGCGGCTATGCCGATCCGGACGAACTGGCCAAGGCGCGCAAGGTGTTCAACATCCTCGCCGACCGCGTGGAGACGGTCACCCCGTGGCTGGCCGAGCGCGCGGTCACCCGCACCCGCAACGGCGAGCACGTGGCCTGGCTGACGACCGGCAAGGTGATGCGCCGCTTCGCCACCGCCCCGTTCCGCCGCCGCGATCTGTTCGCCGAAACACCCGAATCCTGATCCCGAGGAACAGCCATGCCCGATGTACTCGGCTGGCGCGCCAAGTTCGGCGTGCTGGCACCGTCCACCAATACCGTGGTGGAGCCGGATTTCGCCCGCCTGGGCGTGCCCGGCGTCACCACCCACTTCGGCCGCATCCACATCCGAGACCAGAACATGAGCGACGACGCCGGGATGGGCCGGCTGCTCGATCAAATCCGCGCGGAGATCGTCGCGGCCTGCGAGCGGGTCCTGACCTGCGAACCGGACTACATGGTCATGGGTATGTCCGCCGAAACCTTCTGGGGCGGTGTGGAAGGCAACCGCGCGTTCGTGCGGCAGATCCACGAGGTGACCGGCCTCGAGGTCGCCACCGGCGCCGAGGCGTGCCGGCGCGCCCTGGAGTTGTACGGCGCCACCAGGATCGGCGTCGTCACCCCGTATCAGCCGGTGGGCGACGAGAACGTCGTCCGGTTCTTCGGCGAACTCGGTGTGAAGGTCGGCGCTATCGAGGGATTGCGCTGTCCCACCGCGGTTTCCATCGCACACGTCACCGAGGACGAACTGCGCGCGGCGCTGCGCGAGGTCGACGGCGACGATATCGACGCCCTCGTCCAGTGCGGCACCAATCTGTCGATGCTGCGGCTGGCCGACGAGGCCGAACGCTGGCTGGGCAAGCCGGTGATCGCCATCAATGCCGCGACCTGGTGGATGGCGCTGCGCGACAACGGTTTCGACGACCGGATCGAGGGCGCGGGTGGACTGTTGCGCGACCACTGACCGGTTCCGCGCGACCATCGGACGGCGGCGGGATTCCTTCCTCTCATCCCGCCGCCCGGCGCCCGTCCGGCCCCGGCCGGACGGGCGCTGTCGCGTCCCGCTATTGGTGGGTGGGGTCCAGCCACCGCCCGATCGAGGCCGACCGCACCGGCTCGATCAGCCGCGGCGCGAGGGTCTGCGGGAACTCCGGCCCCCAGTTGGTCGCGTCACCGGTCATCACGACCTGCGCGTTCTCCGTGTACCAATCCACCAGATCGGCGTCGGACCGCAGCAGCCAGGTGCAGCCCTGCTCGGCGTCGGCGGTGAAATCGCCGTGCCGGATGAACGGCGGCCGCCAGAAGTACGTCCCCGGCCACATGGTCCCGAAGTTGTACTCGAAGCCGCCGTCCAGGCAGTACGCCTCCTCACTGCACGGATGGTGTGCCAGCGGCACTTCCCGCCAGCCGGGCTTGGCCTTGATCAGCCGCGTGTAGAACCCGGTCTTCTCGTCGCGGTGCAGCAGTTTGATGTAGAGCCCCGGCACCGGCGTACCACCCAGATCGAAACGCATGGGGCTGCCGTCCTTCACGTCGATCCACGGCATCGCCGCGGAGTCGAGGACCACCAGAACCTGGTCTGGCCGGACGTTTTCGCGATCACCGTCGGCGGGCTCGAACGCCCAGTCCGCGCCCTCGCGGAACAACAGGATCTCGGTGCCCTCGGCGACCGTGAGCGCCGGCGTCCAGACCCCCACCGGCGCCGTCCAATACCCGCCCGGCCCGAGTTCGGTGTCCCCCAGAGTGATTCGTCCCGAGAGCACGTACCACTCCGTCTCGGCCGCGTGCACCCCCGCCGGCCGGGACCAGTCGCTGGTGAAGGTCACCTTCAGCGAGGCGGATCCGTCCTCCTCGTCATAGCTGAGATTGCGCTGCCGCGCGGTGCCGGTCGCGTGCTGGAACTCGGCGATATGCCAGATCAGGTCTTTTTCGTCGATCAGTTCGACATGCGGACGCATGGATCCTCCTGGAGGAGTGTCGATTTACGCTACAAAATGTATCGCTTACCAATAAGCGCTGCAACCTGTACTGTTTATCCGGTGAACAGACCCGGACGCCCCGCCGGCCCCGCCGCCGACACCGCCGAGATCGTGCTCACCGCGGCACTCGAGCTGATCCTCACCGAAGGCGCGGTGGCGCTGACTCCGCAACGGCTGCACGGCATCACGGGCGTGGCCCGCACCACGATCTACCGGCACTGGCCCACGACGAGGGATTTCCTCGCCGCCCTGATCGAGGTGGCCCCCCATCCGGCCGCCGATCCCACCGGCGATCCGGTCACCGACCTGCACGCCGAGGTGGACCGACTCTGTGATCGCCTGCGCGACAAGCCCGTGGCCGCGTTCCTGCGCGCCCTGATCACCGCCTCCGCGACCGATCCCGGCTGCGCCGACCTGCGCCGCCGCTACGTGCGGGACCTGCTGGCCCCCTTCCACCGCGGCGTACGCGCGCTGGGCATCGAGGACGAATCCGTCGTCGCGGAGACCGCCAAGGCCGTCGTCTCCCCCCTGCTGATCGACGTACTGCTGCTGGACCTCCCGGTCGACCGCGACCGCGCCCACCGCACCGTCGCGGAAGCCCTGTCCCACACCACAATTCCCCCGTCCTGACCCCCAGCGAGGATCCGATGACCAATGCCGTTGGCCCCAGAGCCGTCTTCGGCGTGATCGTGCCGAGTACCAATACCGTTGTCGAACACGACTATTGGCGATCCGGAGTCCCCGGCGTCGCCTACCGCGCCGGCTCCATGTACATCCCGGATCCGGTGATGGGCAACGACGACGATTTCCGCGCCCTGCTGGGCCAGATCCGCGCCTCGATAGACACCGCAGTCCGCGACGCCCTCACCGCCGAACCGGACCGCATGGTGATGGGCATGTCGGCGGAGACGTTCTGGGGCGGCATCGAGGGCAACGCCGCCTTCGAACAACGCCTGCGCGACCGCACCGGCCTCCCCGTGACCACCGGCGCGAGTTCCTGCCGAGCCGCCCTGCACGAACTCGGCTGCCACCGCATCGCCGTCTTCTCCCCCTATCAGCCGGTCGCCGACGTGGAGGTGGGCCGCTTCTTCACCGAGGCCGGCTTCGACGTCGCCGCCATCACCGGCCTACGCTGCCCCACCGCGATGGATATCGCCCGAGTGGCCCCGGATCGCCTGCGCGCCATGATCGCCGAGATCGACGCCCCCGACGTGGAGGCCATCGTCCAGGTCGGCACCAACCTCTCCTTCGTGGCCCAGGCCGACGAGCTGGAACGCGAACTCGGCAAACCGGTGATCGCGATCAACGCCGCCACCCTCTGGTATGCGTTGCGCGACCACGGATTCGACGACCGAGTGGACAACGCGGGCACCCTCCTCCGCGAACACTGACAAAAAGGAAACACCGTTTCGACACTAGAAACACACAGGCAACCACACGGCCCCGGCCGCCACATACGGTCGGCGCACAAGTTCCCACCCGCCGTCCCGTCAACGGAACAGCCTGTCCCCCACCTGGAGTCGCGATGCGCGCACACCTAGTCACCCTGATCGCCGCCGCCTGCCTGGCGGCCCCGGCGACTCTCCCCGCCACCGCGTCCGCGGCACCCCTCCCCACCACCGTCGACATCCCCTGCGCCGGCACGATCCACCACCAGCCCGCCGACTGGTATCTCCCCGAGGGCACCCCGCGCGGTCTGGTCTGGCTCCAGCACGGCTTCGCCCGCGCCGACGGCAACGTAGCCGACCTGGCCGAAACCCTCACGGCGGCCGGCTATCTCGTCTTCACCCCCAGCCTCCCCTTCATCGATCCGGCCGGCTGCACCCTCCAGAACCTCGGCGACAACACCCCCTTCCTGAACCAGGTCGCGGCCCTGTTCACCACCGCCGACGACCCCACCGCCCCCCTGACCGTCTCCCTCTCCGCAGCGGCCGCCGCCCAGAACCGCCCCACCCCGCCCCTCCCTCACGACCTGGTCTTCATCGGCCACTCCGCCGGCGCCGAAGCGGTCGAATACGTCGCCCACCACCTCCACACCGCCGCCCCCACCGCATGGCAGCACCTACGCGGCCTGATCCTCCTCGACCCGGTGAAGTCCTTCCTGGGCAACAACACCGACACAGCCCTCACCGACCTGGATCACACCGCGCTACCCATCCTCACGATCTCCGGCCCACCCGCCCCCTGCAACAACTTCGGAACCGGCACGGTAGCCCTCCAAACCCTCCTACACCGAGACTTCGTCGGCGTCCGCCTCCCCACCGGCGCCCACACCGACGCCGAAGGCGCCAGCACCGACGCTCTGGGCGAAATCTTCTGCGGCACACCTCAACCCGCCGATGTGGCCACCCTCCAGCACCTGGCCACCGATTGGACCACCGACTTCCTCACCGCCACAACCACTCCCGCCGACTACCCCACCGGCACTCCCCCCACCGTCCCCGCCGCCCCCGGCGCCGAACCCCTCCACGGCGCATAACTACCCGTCCACAACCCCGTGCCCATGCTCGTGCTCATGATCATGCCCACTCCCCGGCACCCCACCCATCATCCGCAACATGGGAATCCCCCCGGTCCGCACGAACCGCACCACCAGCACCGCCGCCAACACCAGAAACACGATGTTCAACCAGGTCGTGTAATTCCACCGAACCCCCTCGGTCATGACCATGGCATTCCGCTCCGTAGGCGTGAGCCCCGCCACCCCGAACAGAATCTCCACCAGATACCCGGCCCCCACCATCGCGACATAGAACGTCCCGAACAGAACAACCGTCATCCGAACCCCGTAATACTTCCGATAGATGTTGAGAATCGGAAGAATCAGCAGATCGGCGAACACGAACGCCACCACCCCACCGAAACTGATCCCCCCGTTCCACAGAACAGCCGCCAACGGCACATTCCCGATGGAACACACGAACGCCGCAATCGCCACCGCGGGCCCGACCACCGGCCCCCACATCGCCGACAACACCGTATGCCCCTCCAGAAAGAACCTCTGCCAGAACGCATCCGGCACCCACGCCCCGATGGCCCCCGCAATCAGCAACCCCACCACCAGATCCCGAAGTATGGCGGCCCACTCCATCACGAAAACGTGTGCCACAGCGGTGAACCCCCGCCCCGACACCAACCGCCGCCAGAACGACCCCTCCCCCGCGACAGCCATATCCATGGCCGCATGCCCCTCCATCGACCCCGCAACCCCCCGCTCGGCCTGCTCACGAGCAGCCGCCACGAGCCGAGACCGCACGAACACCCGGAACAAAAGGGCAACGAACACAATCATGATCGGCCCACCCACGAACTCCGCCACCGTGAACTGCCACCCCAGCAACAAAGCCAGAATGATCCCCAACTCCACCACCAAATTGGTCGACCCGATCTCGAAAGCCATGGCCGCCGTGAAGTTCGCCCCCTTCCGGAACAACGACCGAGCCAACGCCACCGCCGCATAGGAACAAGACGAAGAAGCCGCCCCCAACCCGGCAGCCACCACCAACGTCCGAGGCCGGTCATCCCCGAGCAATCGCACCACGGTCGACTTCCGCACCAACGCCTGCACCACTGCCGACAGGAAGAACCCCAACACCAGAGCCCACAGAATCTCCCAGGTCATGGACCCCGCCAACCCCAACGCATGTCCCACAGCCCGCACAACGATCCCTTCTCTCGCACCACCGAGTACCTTGCCTAACCCTATACCCCTATGGGGTATAGGGTAACATCCGTCTGTAGTCATCTCCCACATGAGCAAGTTCCATGCTCCAGCGCAGGTCACCACAATCCGTTTCCCGAACCGTCGACTCATCACGGGTCGAGGAGGTCTGCCACGCGGCCCCGAGCAAGGCCGCGACGCCTGGCCGGACCAGCGCTTCGCAGGCAAACCTGGAGCCGATCGAGCGGCGGCGCAGACGCGACCGATGCCTGCCCGGGCTCCGAGCGTGAGGCCCACGGCCGGTCGACAATCGAACACGTCGCCTCGTGCGCCGAGTTTCCGTCCCTGTCCTGGCGGGACGAAAGCCCGCAGGCAGCGCTGAAGGGGCATCCGAGATCTTGTCTAGGGCATATCACAGAGGGGCGGACCACCGGCGACGCCACGTCCTCGGCATGTTCGAGACAGCTCCCAGTTTCAGCGTCACCGATCGACCGACTGACAGCCGGCTGACTGGGAACACGACAACATGGTCGTCCAGCCGGCATGCCACTTACACTCGCCGCGCTCGTCCCGTGCCCGTCATCGTCTCGACCATGCCCTCGATGTGTGTGCTATCAACCGACAACCGCGCCCCGGCGGCACCCCTCATCGGCAGGCGCCGGATCACTGGATCCGCCACTAGCGGTGCTCTACCCTGGGACCGTCGAACACCGCTGCGATCACCGGAACAGGCTGGTGATCAACATGATTCATTCGAATACTGAGCCGGAGGGGAAGATGGGGCGATGGACGGCAGGGGCGCTGGGACTGGTGGCCGCGGGACTGGTGATCGAATGCGGCGGACCAGCGCATGCGGCCGACCCCGTCTACTTCAACCATCAAGGGCTGAACTGCGCGGTCTCCGCCACCGGCCTGCTGGGCTGTGACCTGCCCGATGGACTGGTGGTGACGCAGCGACCGGGGTTCCTGCCGTCGGGCAGCGCAGACGGCCTGTCCCTGCCGGCGTCGGGGCGGCAGATCACCCAGGACGTCGTGGGTGGGCCGATGCACGGAACCTCCCTTCCCGGAACCCCGTTCACCCTCCCTGGCGGCAATCCGGCCCCGGTGTACGAACCGAACGGCTGCCCGGGCCAAGCCTGTACACCGAATCCGCCCCTGCTCGGAACCCAGATCCGTTGCGGCGACGGCCATTACATGGCCCGGGGCTGCGTCACCGGTGACCGGCACGGGTTCTCGCTGGCCCAGCCCGGCCAGGTCTACGTGTACTGAGTCGATGCCGCGCGGCCGTCAGTTCGGCGGAAACTGCCCCTGCGCGGTGACGGTGGTGCCGTTCAGCGTGAATGTCACCACACTGGATCCGGTCGGCAGCACAGGTGGTCCTGCACTCGGGCCATTTGTACTGCGCCGAGACGGTGTCACGGGTCTTCCCGAGAACCGTGGTGTAGGCGTACACGGAGGTGGATGAGAACATGCCCGAGCATCTGCGGTCCCGCGCTGCGCGTGGTCGGCGAATGAAACCGCGCGACGCACCCCAACCAACTCTGGGTACCCCCGAGCGGGCGGGTGCTCGGCATATCGTTCCAGCTCAGTCAGCCGATTTGGTTGAACAGGGGTGTCGTGAGGTAATCTCATCGAGCACTCGCGGAGCGGGTGCGGCGGGCTGTGGCGCAGCTTGGTAGCGCACTTGACTGGGGGTCAAGGGGTCGCAGGTTCGAATCCTGTCAGCCCGACCGGAAAGGCCCGGTCACAGCGATTTCGATCGCCGTGACCGGGCCTTCGACTTGCTCCGTGTACACGAGTTGTACACGCTTTGCCGCTTCCGACGTACACGCTTACCCGGTCAGGCGCTCCAAAGCGGCAGTGTAATCGGGAACTAGCTGGTCCGGCTCGATGTAGTGCCGCAGGGTCATCGAGTCCTGCGCATGGCCGAGTTGCTTGGCCGCCGCGAGCGGATCGATTTCCCGGCTCAGGTGGGTCGCGACCACCTTGCGGAAGGTCCGCCCTGTCCACCAGTCGAATTCGCTGCCGCGGATCTGCCGCCAGGTGCGGTTGAACGACTGCTCGTCGAAGATCGCACCGGTACGGGTCGTGAAGACCAGGTCATCGTCCGGGGTGATTCCGGATCGCCGCTGTTCGGCGCCGACCCGCCGCAGGATCGCGACCGTCGCCGCGGTGAGTTGCACCGTGCGCTCGGTCTTCGTTTTCGTCCACGTCTGCCGGTGCTTCGTACCTCCCTTCTGCTGAGAGAATGTGCCGCAGAAGGTAAGTCGTGGCGGCTTGGCGTCGAAATCGATGTCGCACCACCGGACCGCCAGAACCTCACCAGGCCGCGCGCCGGTGCCGATCGCCACCTCGGCGATATCGACGATCTTGCGAGACCTGCGGGGGCCAGATCGGTATCGCGCCGCGCCGCCGGGGATCGCCTCACCGGCGAGCCAGCGGGCCATCTGCGCCCGGAGCGCCTCGATCTGCTCCGGCGTGGCCGCCTTCGGCTGGCCAGCGCGCTTCTTCACCCTGGTGACGTTGTCCATCGGGTTGTGGTCGAGGGCGTCGTATCGGACGGCGATGGCCATCATCTTCTTCAGGATCGCCCGCTGATCCTTGGCTTTCTTCTTGTAGCCGGCCGCGAGCAGCAGCTTGACATGCATGTCGAGCCGGTGTGTGGTGGCCTGCCGGACCTTCAGTTCACCGAGTTCGCTCTTGATCTTGATGGTCTCTTTCTTGGCCCGTTTGTCTGTCGATACCTCGATCTCCTTGCGATAACCAGCAACGGTCGCATCGCCGATTGTGTCATCGAGTTCCGCTTCCGCGAGGAACAGGTCGGCCAGCACCGACAGTTTCGTTTCTGGCGCGACCAGCCTTTCGGTGCCACCGAACCTATCCGACAGCTTCTTCGCGATATTCTGCTGGAGTTTCGTTTTCGCTTTGCGTGCCGTGGCACCACTGCCGGAGACCTGCGCAGTGGCACCACTGTAGAGGCCGACCCGGCAGGTGGCACGCCATGCGCCACTGTTCAACTGCCAGCAGTTTATTTCCCCTTGTTGACCGGGTTCGAGCGGGGAGTTGGACATGGACCGACCTTCATTAGAATTTGGATCTGACCCGACCTTCAGGCGGGTAATTTGATCGTATGCGGTGTAACTTCCAGCAAACTATTTGATCGACCCGACCTCGGAGCATCGCAATTGACACGACGATTGGGTCTGAGTATTGTTGCCAACTTTCGACAAGACTGCGATAGCGCTGCGTGGCCCTCGACGCCAAATCGAGGGCCACGTTCTATCCAGCGATCAGTTTCAGGCGGACCTGGGCCTGCGGTAACCGTTCGGCGGCGAGTCCGGTCGGGAAGAATCGAGCAGCTCACGCTCCCACGCCTCGACATCCGCAAGACGGTAACGACGGTAGCGGCCCACGCGGATGTAGCGCGGCCCACGACCCGTTGATGCCCAGACTGCGATCGTTTTGATCGGGACCTGGTAGCGCTTGGACAGATCCTCGGTGCTGAGCCAGACCTCTGCGGTGGCCATGCGCGTTCTCCTCCTGCCTGCAGATCAGACGGTCCGACCTGCAGGCCGGACCGCTACGGAGGGGAACCGGCGGCGAAGCTGGGCTTCGGCCAGGAGAGCTTTCTCCCAGGCGACGATTTCGCTGAGTGCATACCGGCGGATCCGGCCGGGTTTGATGTAGGTGGGGCCGGTCCCGGTGTGAGCCCACTTGTCCAGTGTGCTGACTTTGACCTTGAGTCGGTCCGCGAGTTCCTGGCTGGTGAGCCAGGTTTCGTCGGCTTCTTGCGCGTTCATGGTGTCCTTCATTACTGGAAGCGGTGTGTTGCGAAGTGGCGCTTGAAGTTTCGCGGCAGTGTGCCGCTCTCACCGTCGGGCGGCGGCCTCTGGCGGCGAGACAACAGAACACCAGTGGCCCGGCGCAATCCCCGGTTTCGGCGCAAACGCACGGCGCAGCGATATCGCGCGCGATGCCGCCGAGCCTCCAGCGACGTCCGCTCGGCGGGCCGCGACCCCGTTGGCCAGTGACACGTAACGGCAGGTTCGGTCGCCGCTCGCTGGCCTCGTGCCCACCGATCAGCGTGCTGGCGAGCGACTCCGGCCGTGCGGGGGCCGAGCGTTCGGCCGTTCAGGCCCTCCACTACCGTTAGCATGCGTAAATAATACGAAAGTAACCACGCAAATCAAGTCCGACTTCGAAGACTGACACCTTGAGCGGCCGCACGGCGGTGCAGATCCTATCAGCAGCTATGTTGATCGAGGTGCGAGCGGCAACGAGCTCGTTGCCTACGTCACCGCTCCGCGAAGGCTTGTGTATATGATTGCGCTTGTGCGTGCGTACTGTGCCATCGGCTGGAGTGTGATCCGGAGTGGATAGAACCACTGCCGAGCGTCTCGGCGGATTCGTTCGAGAGCGCCGGAAGCAACTCGACATCAGTCGGCGGCAGGCCGGTCTCAGCGGCGGTCCGACCGAACCGACCATGTTGAAGATCGAGCGCGGTGAGGCCACGCGAGTCAGCCCCGACACCATGCGCAAGCTCGATGTGTGCCTCAGATGGGAGGCGGGATCAACGGCTACGATCGTCGCCGGCGGGATCCCGAGACCACTCGATGAGCGTCGACACCGCGACATCGCCGTCGGGCCTGCCGCCATCAAGGTGCCGGCAGAAGCGATCGGTCAGCTGATCCGCGTCGCCCGGGAAATAACCGACCTCGCCCAGGCAGACTCACCCCTGATGCAGGCCGCCGCGGATCGGCTCAACGTGGCGATCCAGCCGCTTTACGGGCAGTACGTCACCGAACTGCTCGAAGCGAACCGGCGACAGCAGGGGGCGCTGGCCCCCCTCGTCGTTGTCCTCGGCGAGTTTCTCGACCGACCGATCAGCCCCGACGATGATGACTGGGAAGAAGCCGCGTACAGAAGGTGGCTGGCCGGGATGCCGGTGACCATCGATGACCGGTTGCGAACCGTGTTCGAGTCACGAGTGGAGGGCGGTCGATGAGTACGGGATTGTCGCTGGCCGAGCGCACGGACATGCTCTTCCGGGCCTTGCACTCCGGCCCGAACAACGAGCCCAGCGCCGAAGACGTTGCGGAGGCAATGCAAGGCCGCGGTTTCACAACGCAGGCAACGGTATTGGCCGATATCCGATCGGGTCGGATCGGCGATGCGGCGCCGGAGCTGCTGGCCGCGATCGCCGAGCACTTCGGTCAGGAACCCTGGTACCTCACCGATCCCGGCGACGCGGATCGCGTCCTGGCTCTACACACCCAGCTAGACCTGTTGCGTGCGCTGCGCGACGCGGGGGTGAACCGCGTCCGGCTGCGGGGCACACCGACGTCCAGCGACCGACAGGCCCTGATTCGCAGCCTCACCGAGCGCCAGCGCGGCAGCTCCTAATCGCGCCGGGAAAGCTTGAGGCGTAACCCTTCCGGCTTCAACGTGATCGTTTCCTTCACCTTCAGTTGGTAGGCTGGATCCGGTGTCAGGTCGAAGTTCCGGAGGATCGTCGCGAGGACCAATTGCAGTTCGTGGTAGGCGAACTGACGGCCGATGCATCCACGCATCCCGACTCCGAACGGCCTGTAGAGCTCGGGGTGGCGTGCCTTGACGCGTTCCGGCAGGAAGCGATCCGGATCGAACGTCTCAGGATCTCCTCCCCAGGATGGATGCCGATGCAGTTGGAGTAGGACCACGAACACCCACTCGCCCTTCTCGAACGGATAGCGGTCGGCAAGCATGGTGTCCTGCTTGGCTTTACGGAAATAACCGGGCGCCGTCGGCCACAGCCTCAGTGACTCGTCGATGATGCGTCGGACAAGCCGGAGTTTGCCGACCTGCTCGTAGGTGAGGTCTTCTCCAGTCCACACCTCGGCGATTTCGCGGCGGGCCTGTTCCGCGATCTCCGGCGACCGGGACAAGTAGTGGAGTGCGAATGCGAGCACCCCCGCTGATGTCTCGTGGCCGGCGGCGAGGAACGTCAGGATCTGGTGGCGGATGTTCGTCGCGTCCAGGCACTCGCCGGTCTCGGGATCGGAGACCGTGAGCATCCGGTCGAGCAGATCCCCGTGACCTCCGGCGCCCTCGCTCTGACGCTGCGCGATGACCGCGTCGACCTCGGTGTTGACGAACCTGAGGTCCGCGAGATGCTGGGCCCGCTGCTGCCGGAAGACCGTGCGCTCGACGAGCGGATGTGAATACGCGGACCGATTGATGTAGGTGAGGATGCGCAGCATCGCGGCCACCAGCGGATGCTCGTCGGTGCGGGTGAACGAACCGAACTCGTAGCCGAAACCGGCCCGGCCGATCACCTCCAGCGCCACCTTGTTGGTGTCGCTGGGCACATCGATCCACTGCCCGGAGCGATCGGCCCAGTACTCGATCAGCTCGTTCGCGCACGCCTGCATGGTGGCGTGGTAGCCGCGCATGGCGGCAGCGGTGAAGCTCGGGGCCAGAATCTCGTGCGCTTTGCGCCAGTTGGGTTCGCTGTTGTGCGCGGTGAACAGGCCGTCACCGGCCACCGACCGCAGCGTTCCGATCGGGACGCCGAGGAACTTCGCCCAGAGCTTGTCGTCGTTGATCTCGGTCAGCAGGTCCGGATCGGACACATAGGTCACGCGGGCGCCGAAGATGTTGCGTTCGTAGATGCCCCCGTACTGCTGCGCACCGCGCATTCCCCATTGGCTGCTGTCGGTGACATGCAGATCCCACACATCGCCGAGAACCGGCAACCGGAACGGCGGGTGCGGTAGCTCCCGGTCGGCGGCCCGAATGGGCCTCTCGGTCGAGGAGTTGGTGGTCATCTCGCTCCGTCCAATTGGGGGCTGCCCAGATAGATGTCTGCATGTTTCCAGTGCCGTGCGATGCGGCGCAGCGTACGGGTTTCGTCGATGATGTCGCGGCCGGGTGCGGAAGCTTGTAATCGGACGTACGGGCCCGGTTCGGCTCCTTCGGCCTTGAGATGCAGAGCCCGCGCGATCTGGACGGCTTCTGCGGCCGGCCTGGGTACATCCGCCGGTATCGGAGCCGCAAAGCGGCCGAGCACCAATAGCGCATCGCGGATCTCCACCGTCATGCGGTGCATGCGCCGCCGTGGATCCGGGTCCGGGTCGGTGTGCGACGGCCGCGGAATCTCTACGCAGACCGTGACAAGATCACGCCACATCGGCGTCATCTGCCGGACGGTTCGTGATGCGGGATCCGCACCTAGCCATCGCACGATTTCGGTGCCCACCCGGGCCGCCGCGGCCAGCGCGCCCAACCCGACCATGTACACGAAGTTGTTCTCGTTGGCGTGGAACCGGAAGTCCACGAAAACCTGCCCGGTCCCGGTCGCGGCGCACACGGCGCTGACGAAGATCGATACTGCTTCTTCGAGCGCCCACCCGCCGACGAGCACGATCACCGCATAGGTCAATCGATGAGACGGCCGCAAGTGGCCTGCCCGTATTTCGCGCAGGCTGGCCGACACGATCAGCGCGCCCGTCGCTGCGCACCACAGCGAGAAGAATGCGAAATACACCACCGTCTGCCACCCCTCGGTGCGGTCGATGTATTGCCCGAGACCGCGCGCATAGGACCCGCAGAACAACATCGACACAATCGACACCCCGGCCGCGGCCCAGATGGTCGTGCTCATCCGCCGATAGCCGATCCGTCCGTGCTCCGACCACCGCTCCGACCACGACGCCGTCAGCACAACCAACGGAGCGAACGTGAGCACGATGAACGTAGTGCCGAGCTGTCGGGTGAAGCCGATACTGAGGAGGCCGGCCTCGGCCAGCCCACGTTGCACGGCCTGCTCACGCAGCATGGCAGCGGTCACCGCACAGATCAGGGCATAGGTCACCTGACGCTCGCTCGGCCGGGCACGGCCGTACAGCAGCACCAGCCGCAGCATGGCCGCGACAGCACCGAATCCGATGATCAACCAGGCGATCGGCTGCGGCGCCGAAGACGTCACCAGTCACCACCCCAGAACGAGCGCATCGGCCGCGATATACGCCAGCGCGATACTCCGGACAACAGCAGATCACCGAACTGTTCTGCCTCGTCCTCCTGGTCGTCGCGAAACTCGCTTCGCCCCAGAACACGACGGATCAGTGCTGGATCCAGGTCCGGCAGAAGCCGTTGCAGGCCGGCCAGGCCAGACACACCAGCATCATGATCGAGCACCATGTGTCCGACTTCATGGGCGATGATCTGGTCGATGTGGAAGTCCGTCGTACCCGCGTCATAGGCAATCACATCGACATCCACGCAATCCAGCCACAGCCCGCACTGGAGTGTTCCCGGTTGAATGGACACCGGATCAAGCCGCGATCTGACTGATTTCCCTGAATCCTAACGCATATTCCATTGGTGTCAAATAGTTGAGAGCTGAATGCCTGCGCTGAACGTTGTAGTAGTTCTCGATCCAGCCGAACGTCGCCTTCCGGAGAACCTCGACCGTCGGCCACGGACGGGTATGGATCAGCTCTTTCTTGTAGGTCGCGAACAGTGATTCCGATACGGCATTATCGAAACAAGATCCAGTCCGACCGAGGGAACGGCGGATACCGTTCCGGCGGCAATACCGGTCGAACTCTCGTGAGGTATATTGCGCTCCCCGGTCGCTGTGAAAAATGATACCCGGCTCCGGCCGGCGACGCCCGAGCGCCATATCCAGGGCCTCCAAAACCAGGCTTGTACGCATATGATCCGCCACGGCCCACCCGATCACCGACCGGTCGTGTACATCGATCACCGTGGCCATGTACGCCCACCCGGACCAGGTCTTCACATACGTGATGTCGCCACACCAGCGCCGGCCCGCACCGCCCCCGGTAGCGAAGTCCCGGCCGATCAGATCCGGCGCGCCGACCGGTCGCGTACCCGCAATCGTGGTCCGCCGGAACGACTTCGGATGTCGTCCTTGCAGGCCCGCGGCCCGCATCAACCGCCACACCCGCTTACGTGACACCCGCCACCCCGCCACCGCCAGGCCGGCATGGATCCGGCGCACACCCGGATTACCGCGCAGCTTCTCGAACATCGCCGCGATCAGCCCGGTCAGCGTGACATCCTCCCGGTCCCGGCCGGACACGGCCCGGCCACGCCACGCGTAATACCCCGACCGGGAAACACCCAGTTCCCGGCACATGAATTCGACACCGAAATCCCCGGACTCGACCCAGCCCGCGATCGCAGCGAACTTTACCGCTGGTCTTTCGCGAACCAGGTCGCAACTTTTTTTGCGAACGCGACCTGCATCTTCAGCTCCGCGTTCTCCGCACGCAAACGCTCCAACTCGGCCCGCTCCGAGTCGGTCAAATCCCGATCAGCGGAATCACCGCCACCGGATTCCTTCGCCTTCTTCAACCAATTCCTCAACGTCATCTCGTGGACACCGATATTCCGCGCCACCTCAGCCACCGGCCGACCTTCATCCCGGACGAATCCTACCGCCTGAGCCCTGTACTCATCAGTAAACCTACGCCGCGTCGATCCCAACACCGAACTCCCGTCCTACCGGGCAGCTTCGACCCTCGTGTCCACCAAACCGGGAACGGTCCACACGGCGTTCCCCGGCCCAAGTCCAGCGTTCCCGGCAGCAGCGTCGAATCGACCGGCATCAGTTCGATCGGCCGCCCCCGCCAAGCCCCCAAGCCCGCCAGAAACCGGGTACGGTCCCACGGCGACGGCACGAGCCACATCACCAGCTCACGCGCCATCATCACTCGCTGTGTCGAGTCATCCATCCGAAGCAACCCCTGTCACGGCCACGGAAACTCGCGTAGCGCACAAACAGTTAATCAGAGGTCCGCGGGCGTGGCAAAGCGGCACCGGGATTGATGTGCGGCATGCATGCGTATCACGAAGGAGCTGATGCACCGTTTTGAACAGGTAGAATACGAAGTCGATCCATTGCTAACCGTGGGATCGGCCTCGCGGGCCGAGCTGCCCCACCCAGCCAGCGCTGCCATACGATGACGCAGAGCCTAAAGCAGCACATCATTAGCTATCATATAGCGGCTTGCGCATACATGGGCAAGCCTGAGCTCATAACCCGACGACCACCATTGGGTGGCATTGAGGCCGAGTGGATACGGCCATGCGTCCCAGTGCGTAGCCCTAAACCACGAACATCGTCCCCAGGGTCCTGGAGTGACGATGTTCGTGGCAGGAGATCAAACACGCCGGTGTATCACCAGATGACGGTCAGTACGTCATAGCCCCCGCTGCCCTCGGTACAGGTGGCGTATCGAGCCCCGTCGGCAATGACCTCGCTGCGTTGGTTCTCGCATTCGCGGGGTAGAAGGAAGTCATCGTGCTGCCGGGTTCCGGGCGCCGGCCGGGAACCCGCGGAACCGGTGTCGACGGATGTGCTTTCAGCGCTGGCGATCCCCGCCGTACCGAGGGTGACCATCGCGGCCAGCGTGGCCGTAGTGATAGCTTTCTTGAACACTTGTCTCCCAATACTCCCCAATGGCTCCGATCGAAACACGAAGCGGGACATACGGTATCAACAAAACGGCGGGCGTGGCGCGTTACGTCGATGTACGAAAACACCTCGGGTTCCGGGAGCGTTTAGCCTGAATCCACCGATGAATTCGGTGTATTTGGGTGTGTCGAAATGAAGAAAGTGCCTTCTGACCTGGGATGATTGGAGTTACCACACAACAACCAAGACAAGTTCCGAAAGACACTTTCAGTGCGATTGTTCCACAGGTTCGCCGAGTCCTCGGCGAGGTTCGATGATGATGGCCTCGTGTCGGTGGCGGGGTTGGTTCCGGTGATGACCCTGGCCGAGCAGACGGGTCTGACCAGGCTGTTGACCGAGAAAATTGCCATCGACGCGCCACGAGTCAAGTCCGGGTCGGTGAACCCGGCACCGAAACTGGCCACGTTGATCGCCGGGATGTGTGCGGGTGCGGACAGCATCGACGATATCGGTCTGCTGCGCAGCGGCGGGTGCAAGACGCTGTTCAGTGGCGTGTATGCGCCCTCGACGGTCGGGACTCTGTTGCGGGAGTTCACATTCGGTCACGCCAAGCAGTTGGAGTCGGTGATGCGCGAGCATCTGCTGGCCTTGACCGCGCGCGCGGATCTGTTGCCCGGTGCGGCTGTGCGGACCTTCGTCGATATCGATTCGCTGCTGCGCCCGGTCTATGGCCACCAGAAGCAGGGCGCGTCGTACGGGCACACGAAGATTGCTGGGAAAAAGGTTCTCCGCAAAGGACTTTCACCCCTGGCAACCACGATCAGCACCGACCTGGCGGCACCGGTGATCGCCGGGATACGGCTACGCGCAGGTAAGACCGGCTCGGGCAAAGGTGCCGCATCGATGGTTACCGCCGCGATCGGCACCGCTCGTGCCGCCCGCGCCACCGGCATCGTGCTGGTGCGTGGGGACTCCGCATACGGCACCCGCAAAGTCGTGTGCGCCGCGTTGCGCGCCGGGGCACAGTTCTCGCTGGTACTGACCAAGAATTCGGCGGTCAACGCCGCGATCACCGCGATCGGCGAAGACCAATGGACTCCGGTGCGGTATCCCGGTGCCGTGCGTGATCCCGATACCGGTGAGTGGATCTCCGACGCCGAGGTCGCCGAAATCTCTTATACCGCTTTCGCTTCCACGAAAGACCGGACCACCGCGAGGCTGATCGTGCGCCGGGTGAAAGACGCCCGATACCCCGATGCCCTGTTCCCGGTCTGGCGGTATCACCCGTTCTTCACCAACTCCACCGAGCCCGTCGCCGATGCCGACATCACCCACCGCAAACACGCCATCATCGAAACCGTGTTCGCCGACCTGATCGACGGGCCACTGGCTCACATTCCGTCCGGGAAATTCGGCGCCAACTTCGCCTGGGTCCTGTGCGCCGCGATCGCCCACAACCTGCTGCGCACCGCCGGAATACTGGCCGGTGGCCGACTCGGCCGGGCCCGCGGATCGACCCTGCGCCGCAAAATCATCACCATCCCCGCCCGGCTCGCTCGCCCTCAACGGCGTCCCATCCTGCACCTGCCCCGCTGCTGGCCCTGGGCGGACGCATGGCTCACGTTGTGGCACAACACAATCGGTTACACACCACCACAACCCGACAGCATCTGACCATCCCCGCCCGACGGGCCCGAACCGAGGACTCACGTGGAAAAGCTGGCCAGGCCAGCGGCTACCCCACGCCCGAAACCCGCTGGTCCGCGCGCCGCAGGCGCGCGGACCAGCACGAAACCCCCGTCAGTGGATTCAGGTTTAGAGCTCCTATCAGGTTCGATTGCTGAGTCGTCGCCAGCAGATCAGCGCTGCGGCGAGGTCGAGGAATCCTTGGTGGATGTCGGTGCGACGTTCCCAACGGATGGCCAAACGCCGGTATTGAGGTGCCCGGAGGATCTCGGACAGTGGCCCAAAGTAGGATTGGGTAGCACTGAACGGAGTTGTTTGTGGCACAGAGGAAGCCGCGGCAGAAGCCGCGGCATTTCACTCCCGAGTTCCGGGAAACGGCGGCCAGGGAGGTCGTCGAGAAGTCGCGGCCGGTCGAGGACGTGGCCCGCGATTGCGGGGTGACGGGTCAGACGATCCGGAACTGGGTGAGAGATTTCCGGGACACGCATGCTGTGACCGATCCAGGGCTGTCGGTGACCGAGCGGGCGCGGCTGAAGGAATTGGAGCGGCGAGTCCGGGAACTCGAGGAAGAGAACCGATTCTTGGGAAAATCGGTGGCCTTCTTCGCGAAGAAGCACCGGTGACAGCGAAATACGCGTTCATCGCCTCCGAAGAAGGCAATCATGCTGTCGTGTCCATGTGTCGGTGGGCGCAGGTCTCCCGGTCGGGCTATTACGCCCGGCGTCACCGGAAACCATCGGCCACCGCGCAGCGCCGGGAGATCCTCGAAGCCGAGATCCGATTCTCTTTCGAGCATTCTGACGGCACCTACGGTTATCGCCGTATCCACGCCCAGCTGGCCCGCTGGGGCACGGTAGTGGACCCGGACACGGTCCGGGTGATCATGCGTGAGCTGGGCCTGGTCCCGTGCCAGCCGCGCCCGTGGCGGCCGGTGACAACGATCGCCGGTGACTCGGCAGAACTGCCGGATCTGGTGCGCCGCGATTTCACCGCCGAGAAGCCGGCAGCCAAGCTCGTCGGTGATATTACATATATTCGAACCTGGGAAGGCTGGTTGTACTTGGCGACGGTGCTGGACTGTTTCTCGAAGAAGGTCGTCGGGTACGCGATGGCCGACCATATGCGCACCGAATTGGTGACCGATGCCTTGCGGATGGCGGCACGGAATCTGCCGTTCCGGCATGGCGAGACGATATTCCACAGCGATCGCGGCGCGCAATATATGTCGTCTGAATTCGCGTCCGTCGCTGAAGAATTGGGTGCTCGACGGTCCGTAGGCCGCACTGGAGTGTGCTGGGATAATTGCTGGGCGGAATCGTTCAATGGCACCCTGAAGAACGAGCGTGTCCACCGCAACCCAGTACCCGACCCGCGAGCATGCCCGCAGAGACATCTGCGCCTATATCGAGTTGCGGTACAACCAGATTCGGCTTCATTCTGGAATTGACTATCGAACCCCGAACGAGGTAGAGTCCGAGTGGTTCGAACAGAACAAGGCAGCTTGAGGAAACCAAAAACTCGCTGTCCGAAATCTTTCCAGCCCCTCATATTGGTGCAGCAAGGCCAGGGTTTGCTCGACGATCCAGCGGCCGGCGGTCACCTTGTCGCGAGTGCCTCGGCGTGGGATGTAGCCGGTGATCCGTCGTTGTTCGAGTTCGTCGTAGACCCGGGGGTAGTCGTAGCCTTTGTCCGCGATCAGGGTCGTGATCTTCTCGCGTGGTCGGCCGGGGCGTCCTCGCAGCGGCCGTACTCGATCGAGCAGCTCGGGCAGCACGAGGTGATCATTGACGTTGGCCGCGGACTGCACGATTGCGAGGGGAAGCCCGTTGCCGCAGGTCAGGATGTGGTGTTTGGCCCCGGTCTTGCGGCGGTCGACCGGGCTGGGACCGGTGTCGGCGCCCCTTTTTTGGCCCGCACATGCGAGCCATCGGGTATGACGCGGTCGAAATCGATCAATCCCGCGCGGTGGCAGTGGGCGAGCATCGTGGTGTGCATGGCCTCGAAGACTCCGGCGGCCTGCCAGTCTCGTAGTCGTCGCCAGCAGGTCATGCCGGACCCGAATCCCAGCTCCTGGGGCAGGTCCTCCCACCCGATGCCGGTGATCAGTACGAACAAGATCCCTTGCAGGACAAGCCGATCGTTCATCCGTGCTGGTCCTGGCGTTCCCGGTGCCTTGACCGGCAATAGCGGTTCGATCACTGCCCATAGCTGGTCATCCACGATCCACGGCGCTGCCACGATGAAACATACTGCGCTACAACAGGACTCGCCACCACCCGACAGAACCTGTTAGGAGCTCTTAGCCACACTGGCGTAGAGCGGGGACCGATGGTGTTGGCCAGGCTTAAATCGTTAACCAGTTGCACCGCAACGCAATCGACGCCGGGCCGGTGGGTTGCCACCGATGTCCCTTTTGCCCAGCACGGCCTGGTTCCAGTGCGAGTTGGGCTGCTGCATGGGCGTGTCGCACTGCGAACCGAACGTGCAGCGGTCCCATTTCGGGCGAATCCTGTTGCGTCTCGCGGCATCCGCTCATGTCGAATTGCGTGTGACGACCATGTCCGCCCCGCGCGAATGACAATGTGGGCGAATCGAGTTGATGCATTGGCCCTGCTGCGGCGACCATGCTGTCATGGCAGCCGAGCGTCGGCCCAGCCCGTTCCGGAGACCATTCGGTCTCTAAAAATCCCAGCTCGACGCTGTTGTTCGCCCACCAATGCTGAGCCTGCGCCGTGCCTGGAATCGCTGCCGTGCCTGGAATCGCTATGGCGATCATTGCGGGGCGGACGGGCTGGTCGGGTCTGTCTCTGCGGTGACCTGACACTCGTCGAGAACATCGAACGGGGATCCCCCGGCAGCGAAGAATTCTTCGGCGACCGCCTCGTCCAGGCCATCGGTCTTCCAGGTGTTGCTCTCGTAGTTCACCACGGATTCGACACTGAATCCCTGGCCCTCGTACTCGACGACACGTCCGCCAATGTCGAGCTGCATTGTGACCGGGTCGTCGGCACCGAACAACTCGGGCAACTGAGTCAGGTAATGGAGGATGTAGAGGACATCGCCGTCGCAACGGCGCAGCAGTAACCGCAGTGTCCGGTAATCGATCACCGGTACGTCGCGTGATCGCTGGTCGAAGAACATACCGCTGTTCTGCGAGGTCACGATGATGTGGCGACCGGTGATGAGGCCTTGCTCGACCAGCTGTGGCGCACTATGAGTGACAACGTCGACGAAGAACTCGCGCCCGGCATCGGTGCACAGCGCGGCATCAATACGCTCAAGTTGCTCGTATGCCTTGGGGATCACTGCCTTGTCGGCGGCCCGCAGGTAGTCCTTGGCCCAGAAACCGGGAAGGAATCCTTTCGTCTCGCACAGGAACACGAAGTAGCCCAGGGTCGCTTCCGGCGAGATCGCCAGAATATCAATGTCGGGTGCGCCTGGGGAGAACTTGTCGAGTTCGATGTTGGTTCGGACATGGAATCCGGCAGCTTCAAAGTCGGCGGCCACCGTTTTGTTGAACGCCTTGCCGAGCGCTTCACTGAGGGTCGCATTGAATCTGCCCGGCGCACGCAACGCATGTACCCGCAGCACCTTCGCAATGCCGTCGTTATCGATAATCCTGTCGGCGATCATGAGGTATTCGCCCGAATCGGGTGGCTCTACCAGCGAGAAATGCATTGGCTGCATGGCGGCGGTGCGGACCGAGTACGTCATGTCGTCCAGGATCATGGCGATCGTAGGCTGGGCGATGCCGGTGGCGTATTCGATCTCAAGGAGCAGGCTGTCTCGGTCGAACCTGAACATCGGTACCAAGTCGTTGATCTCTGCGTAGTGCCGGTGGTAGATGGCTTTGGTCAGCAAGTACCGGTAGACGCGGTAGAGGTCGGCGTAAGAGTAGTCGGGGAACTCGATATTCGAGGATTCACCGCCGAGCATGTCGAAATGGCTGCGCATCCGATGCTCTGCTTCTGCCGTGCAAAGCTCGAATGCCCGGTCGATGTGCTCGCCCTGTCCGATTTCAGGAGCGCCCACAAGCAGTGAGTGCAACTCCTCGGTCATACGCTCGGTCTCAGAATGAAACTCGATGCGGGTCACAATTGCAGTGTTGTAGCGCAGCGCAAATTCTCTCCGCAGCGACGGATCCCGGAAGGCGATCGTCACACGCTCGCCAGTGAAGCTCCATTGCAGAGAGTCCGGCATGTTGTAGGTGTAGTAGAGCAGCTCGCGAAGGATGTAATAGTGGCCCAGAAACAGCAGATCTCGCACGAGGTCGTCGACCGAGGGCGGCGATGCCGTGGTGGCGCCGCGGCGCATGAGAGCGCCCAAGGCGATCTGCAGCCCGTTGGCCAACGCGCCGCCGAGCGCTTCAGCGTGGGGCCGCGAAAATGCCATCGTGACGACAGCGACACAGTCCACGATCGAGCTCGCGGTTCCCTGTGCGATCAGCGGGCGCGCTTCGAGCGCAGCATCCAGTTCGGCTTCGAATCGCCGCACCTCGGTCAGGTCGTTCACCCTGCGATCATCGCATCTCAATTATGCAGCTGCATAACTATTTTCGCTGTGAGCAGGGGAATCCCACGATCGGATCTTGCGCTACCGAACACTACCGAACGATCCGACCTGGCGGTGAGGCCGCTGACTAGGCGTGATTCGGGAATGCGGGCACCCAGCGAGGGTCAGCGCGTAGCGGCGGCTACAAGCACCGTAATGAGGAGCATTCCGATAGCGAACAGGAGAAGCCATGCGGCTCTACGGAACTGGCGGTAGCGGAAGGCGTGCAGTTGGGAAGCACGCCACAACTCGTCGAGAGCTCCACGGAGCTGCTGTTCCGGAGATTGATCCGACACCGCCACCCGAAAGTCCTCAAAAGTCTTCCAGGTGCGGCCGATTCGGGACAGACTGTAGACAGTCGACGCCGCAGTGCGCGTCTCGATGAACGCTCGCTCGGTACTTCGCAACATGACCAGCGCTTGCGTCGCAAAGATGACGGAACCTCCGGCCAGAACGAGCGCACAGATTGCTGGCGAGAACACCCACCACACACTCAACCGCTCCGTTCTTTTCAGCGAGAAGGCCAAGGTGGTCCCTCCGACGACAAGCGTGTTGGCGCCCAGGACCACGCCGGCACGAACGGAGATCGCAGTCCGCTGCGCATCCTCCCGCATGAGATGCCAATGCACGGCGTCAAGGCTCAAGCCACTGCGCCGGCCAGTATTTACCCCTGGGATCATGACTCGATTGTGCCGAATCATGATGATACCGGGGGGGGCTTTCGCGGGCCGAAGACGGGTCACATGCGGCTACTCGTTAGTTCCGACAGCATTCCGTGAGGAGAGCTGATGTTACGCTTCGTTGATGATCTCGTCCAGCGCATCTCGAGCAGTTTTCAGAAACTCGCGTTGAATGGCGATGAAGGACTGGCCGACTACATCGACGGCGATGGCGTGCTCAGCTGTATCGGCGACCGAGTTCGCATGATCCTCCGCGAACTGGCGGACTTCCGCAACCAGCGAGCCCAATCGTGTGATCAGGTTCTGTGCAACCTCGGCGACCTCGGCCGGCCCTTCGAGCACTACCTTGAACAAGAGCTGTTCGCCGTCTTTGGATAGGCGGCGGATCTCAGCCAACCGGTCCGTATCCAACGGCATCGGCGCAGTCGCCGTGCACAGTTCGCGGAAATACTGCTGGTTGGCCCGGTCCGCGGCGCTCAGTGCACCGAGCAGATCGAGGTAGGCGGTCTGACGGCGTTCCCTCCGCCATCTCAGATGTTCAAGCCGCAACTCTCGCAGGTGGCCTTCTCTTTGTTCGAGTTCCTGCCGTTTCTGCTGCCGCTCAAGCGCACCCTGCCTGCGTGTTTCGGATCTGGCCGCAACGATCGCCGTCAGGGCTGCGCCGAGAGCAGTCCCAAAGACACTCACAGCAGCAACAAGAACACTGATCACATCGTCCCCCGGATCGACCGTTCTCGTCAGTATAGGCTGGAAGCCTTTGTTTCAGTGTTGGTTTCGTTGCCGAACTGGGAGATTCAGCCACGGTCAGCCGACGATCTCGGCAACCGGTCTCAGCCACCAACCTGCATCGAATACCGAATGTGAGGCAAATCACTCGATCTCGATTGGATCGGGGCGATCGTAGTTCGTCATAGCCAACCTTTTCCGTTCGCTGATTTTCCCTAGTTTTACCTTCCTGAACCGCGGATTGTGCGTTGTCTACAGGTTTTCTACGGTCGATCACGATCAACGAATCGGCAGAATCGAAGGGATATCCAAGGATGGTGGTACCAGGCAATCACGTCACGCGGCAGGCGTGGGCACGTACCGCGACAGCAGCGGCGGTATCGGCTCTGTTAACCGGTAGCGCCGCGGTAGCAGCAGCTGCGCCAATCGCCGACGTGGATTTGACCGGTGGCAGCTGCCCAGTGCTGTACGCGCTGGGAGTGCAAGGCACGGGCCAGTCCTCTCCGGATGCGCCGGTATCTACTGATACGGGGATGTTGTCGGAGGTGTTCGCTCCGATGTTGGCCGAAGCCGATGCGGCACATGTGAAGGTCGCTCGCGCCTATGTGCCGTATGAGGCATCGTTCGGCGGTTTCGACAGTCCGGTGAATCCGGACAGCGCCTCGTACGCGAAGTCGGTGCAAGGCGGTGTCGATCAGCTGCAGCAGATGGTGACGCGGGTCGCCGGCGAGTGCCCGCAGACGCGGTTCGCGGTCGCGGGGTACAGCCAGGGTGCGCATGTGGTGAGCATGTGGGCGCAGCGGATCGGCGCCGGGTCCGGAGAAATCAGACCCGAGCGGGTGGCGGCGATCGCGTTGTTCGGTGACCCCGTGCGTGCTCCAGGCGCGCCGGTGTTCCCCGGTCGTGCTGGTCAGCAGGTTCCCGATCCGGCGCCGGGTACAGACGGTGTGGCAGTGCGGGACCTGGACCAGGTGCCACCGGCTCCGACGTCCGGGGGTGGTATCGGCCCGGACCGGGACCAGACCGGCGACTTCGGTGTATTCGCGGGGCGGGTGCTGAGTGTGTGCGCATCTGGTGATCTGGCGTGCGATGCCCCGGACCACGCACCGATTTTGAAGGCGGTAGCGAACATCGCGGGGCAGGCCGAGTTCGGCGGTGATCCGCTGCGGGCATTGTGGAGTGTGACTCAGGCGCTGGCCTTCACGTCGATCAAGACGGTGTCGTCGGCGATCAATGAAGACGTGCAGGGTAATTCGTTGCAGGACTTGTCGATTGCTCCGAAAGTCAGCCTGTCGCAGCGGATCGCGGATGCCTCTGATCCGCGTACTCCGTTGGATCCCGGTGATGTGGTGCAGGCTGCGATGAAGATCGCGACGATCGGATTCAATTCTGTTGTCGCGGTGGCACGGACAGTGTTGAGTCCGGACACGATCACGGCGGTGGCGACCGCGGGGCTGACGGATCCGATCGCCGGTCTGGCGACGTTCGGAATAAAGCTGTTGGGTGCGTTGCCGCAGTTGATGCCGCCGCAGACCGCGATCGGGCTGGTGCAGTCGGCGTTCCAGGTGGTGACCAGCAATATCACCGACAATCGGGATCTGGTGGATACGGCGGTGTGGGCGAAGTACTCCGACGCGATTACCCGCCACGACTCCTACGGCGTGGACCCGATCACCTCCGGCGGGCGTTCGGCCACACAGTTCACCGCGGACTGGTTCACTGCCGTCGCCCGCGACCTCTCCGCATCGAATCCGGCCGACGACAAGTCGATTCAGCCACAACCGACTATGGGCAGCAACTTCCGCGGCAGCGCGACCGCCACGACCCCGACCGGGGCCAGTTCACCGGGATCTCCGCGATACCCGTGGGATTCGGGCTCCAGCGGTCTGGAGGACGTGTCGATACCTGGACCAACCGTCTCGGTGCCGGCACCGTCGGCCTCTTCGGTCGCACCGCCGCACGCTGACGCGCACTGAACAGCCGACGAAGCGTTCCCTCGGTCCGCGCTCGGATCTCGGGCCGGACCAACCCAGAAGGATGAGGAAAGAAACGACCATGAGCGGTGGATTGGTTACTCGGACGCGGCGAGCGTCGATGTTGGCCGCATCGGCAGCACCGATTGCGGCCGTGATCCTTTGCGGTACAGCGGTTCCAGCGACAGCGGAGACCGTGGTGCAGCCGGGGATCGGCACCAGCCAGACCGGCGGCGGGCAGGCCGGGGTGACCGGCACTCCGCCGGCTCCGATGTTGCCGGACCGGGGTGTGGAAGGGCCGAGCTCGGCGCAGCCGTATGCGACCCGTTCCATACCGGACACGACGGCACCGGTACCCGCGATCGATCCTGCGCAATTGCACCCGCCGGAAGCAGTGGAGCCGGTATTGCCGATCCGGCCTGACCCGGACACGGTCCGGGTCGGTGAATTCGAGGCGCCGCGGCCGGAATGGCTGCCCATCGAGTTGACCGATCGGATCAATTCCGATGCAGCACTGGCGGAAGCGAGAATCACGGAAGCCTGGAATTCGGTGGGCGTGTCGCCGGACCGCTCGGATCGGGTCGCGGCCGCAACGATCGCCGGTGCCGCACTGGGAGCGGGTATCGGCGCGGTAACTGCGGCGATCCCCGCCGCTGTCGTCGGTGGTGTCGCAGGCGCCGGAATCGGTACCGGGGTCGGCGCGGTCGTCGGCGGCGTGGTCGGTGTCGGCGGCGCAATGATCGCCGGTGCCGCCGGTGCGGTCGGTGCGGCGTTGGCGACCGGCGGGGTGGCGGCGATCCCGGAAATCGCGGCAATCCCGATCCTTGCCGGGGGAACCATCGGCACCGCCATCGGTGCGGGGGCAATCATCGGCGGTGTCGCCGGGGCCGGTCTCGGCGCAGTCGGCGCCGGCGCTGCGGCCGCACTGGGCGGCGCCGTGGTCGGCGGTCTCCTCGGGGGCGCGATCGGCAGCATCGTCGGCGTCGGCTCCTGACGGTTGCTTCCCGGGCGGCCTGAATCCGGCTAATGGTTCAGGCCGCCGGGGGCCAGACACAACATGCCTTTGAGGAGGTGAGGAATATTGCCCACACGCAATGGGTCCGGACCCGGCCATTGGAGTGACTGGCTGCCGATGGCACCTCTGAACGTCACGCACGATGCCGTGATTACCGAAGACGGACAAGCTGTAGCCGACACTGTGAACTCGTCGATCGCCGAGAATTCTCGCCTGGTGCAGGCGTCCACGGCATTGCCGAAAGCGGTACGCCGCCACGGTGTGCTGGCGGTCGGCGCTATCGCCACAGCGATAGCGGTCGGACTCGTGGTCGTGTTGCCCGGCCTGCGGCACGCGTCCGTGCGCTCGGTTCCCGCTTCACCAACGGCGCCGGCGCGACCGGACCCGTCGTTAGGGGGCGGGCCGGGCTGCGATCCGGTGCGCACTCCGAACCTGGTGCGCGGCAACGGGACCGGGTCGCTGGCGAGCGGCCCGGACGCAATTCTGGCCTTCGAGCACGGCTACTACTCCTTGCGGTCCGGAACGGCAGCGCGGATGGCGGTCACCGCCGACGCGACCGTGCCTACCACCGATGTCATCGATGCCGGGATCGCGACCGTATCGGCCGGGACGACTGCATGTGTCGCGATCAGTCCGCTGACCGCGGACCGATACCTGGTCGCAGTCACCGAGACTGCGCTGAGCGGTGCGATGCGCAGCTTCACGCAACTGATCACCACCACCGCCGGCGGTGGTGCCGCGACGGTCCGGATCACCGGCATTCGGCCCGCAGATTCCTGAAATCCCTTGCCACACAAGCAGAACACCTCGGCACAACTATACCGTTTTCACAGACAGGGTTGCCCGAAATGTCGATCGAATACCTGACCGTGTACGTCCGATATCCCGATGGTGCGGAATCCATCCACCGTCTACCCGCCTGGGAGATCGAGGAATTCATGTCCGGTGCACGGCAAGCCGGTGCCTGGGTTTCCGTGGTGCGCGAGCTTCGCCGGCGCTGTGCTCGGCCGTCGTTCGTATCACGGCGAGCTGCGGCATGACCGCGGCGATGGCAATCCCGGCGGAGGACCGGTGGGCGCCGGTGCGGGACCGGCCCGCGCCTCATGCCGGGGATCGGGCGCCGCTGGTGTGGTTGCTCGGTGCGCACGGCGGTGCCGGGGTGAGCACCCTCGAGCAGATGCTCGCGCCGGCTGCCGACGCGAATGGTTGCTGGCCCGGCGTGCACGAGGGCGAGTCACCATTTGTGGTGGTCGTGGCCCGCGAAACCCTCGAAGGTCTGGCGGGGGCTCACGAGTTGCTACGTCAGCATCACGGCGGGCACGCCGGACCGAGCACCCTGCTCGGGCTGATCACCTGCGCGGACCGCCCCGGACGGGCAGCGCTGGAAATCCGCCGATACCGACGAATTATCGACGAACTCGTACCCGCCGGAGGGCGGTGGCGGATCGGGTGGCAGCCGGCATGGCCGGTGACCCGCCGCGCAGAGCTGCCCGTCTGGGAACCGGCGAGTTGCTACCCGGCGCGCGGCCGCGATCCGCTCGCCGCCGTCCGGCCCCTCGGACACCAGTTGCTGGGCGCGGTCACCGCCGTGACCGCGACCACCGATCACCTTCTCTCGTCAGGAAAGACAGCATGATCCTCGAAACCCTCTACCACGCAGGTGTTTTGGCCGTCGATTCGATTCAGCCGGAGGCGCCGCCGGGGTCGGGACAGTTCCTGAAGTTGATCCGGTGGTTGATGTGGTTCGTGATGTTGTGCGGTGTGTCGGCCATGATCTACGCCGGTGGCAAGTTCGGCTGGGAGAAATGGAACGGCGCCGCCCTGGAATCACCGAAAATGGTCGCGGCCGCTGCGGTCGGCGGCGTGATCGCCACCAGCGCCTCCAGCATCATGAACGCCGTCGTCCTCCATTCATGACCACCGCTATTGCCGCGAAGCCGTTGCCCGCGTCGGTGACCGGGCCGCTGGACCAGCTGGCCGGATGGGCGTTGTGGTTCGCACTGACAGTGTGCTTGGGATGGTTGATCGCCGCGGCCGGTCGGCTGTGGCTGGCCCACCGTCACGGCGAGCCGCTATGGTCCGACGCCACTCATTCCCTGGTCATGAGCCTGGTCGGGGCGATCGTCTGCTCTGCGGCCACCGCCATCGCAACTGCGGTTCTCACACCGGTCTGACCTCCGCGGGGTCGTTGTCAATCGGCGCGTGAACATGACTGCGCCACAGTCTCTTTCAAAGGTATTCCGATGTCTCTTTCGCATGCCCGGAAACGGGCAGCAGCACTGGCGGTCACCGCCGCAGTGGCGATGATGTTGACCGCGTGCGGCGGCCACACCCCCTCGACCCCCGCACCGGCATCACCGGATCTGACCGGTGCCCCGGCGGGGTTGCACTGGGAATCGTTCCAGGGGATCACGATCCCGGCCGGCGACGACGGCCCGGCCGCCGTTGATACCGCGACCGGTTATACCCGCACCCCGCAGGGCGCGGCACTGGCGGCCATCAACCACACCGTACGGCTGTCGGTTGCCGACGACGGCCAGTGGGCGGGTGTCACCGCGGCCGAAGTCGCGGCCGGTCCCAGGAAAGACGCGTGGACACTTGCGCGGGCGCGGATCTCGATCACCGCACCCGCCAGTGCGGCCCTCGCCCCGCGGATCGTGGGCTATCGGATCACCGAATATCGACCGGATCGGGCCGCGGTGACCGTGTACAGCGAATACCCGGATCGCAGCTGCGCTTCCACCGACACCCGCGTGGTGTGGAACGGCGGGGACTGGCGGCTGGAACTACCCGACCCGTCCGCCGCCACCGGAACCGTGGCCGCACTCAGCGACATCCCTGCCGGCATCGTCGCACTGGCGGCGCCGCGATGACCGCTACCCGTCGAGCGCCTGCGGACAGCCGGGCCGGAAAGCCCAGCGGGCGGACACGCGGTCGGTCCGGGCTGATCGCCGCGCTCACGATCGTGGTGCTCATCGGGGTCGTCGGGACCGCCACCCTCGGTATCGAGCACACCGGAACCAGGCATCCGGCCACCGCGACCGTCGCGTCCCCGGCGACTGCGGGCGACGAGAAAGATTCCACTGCAACAGGTTTTGGAGTTCCTCGGATCGACGTGTTCGGCCGGCGGGTCGATGTCCCACGCAACCCGTTCGGACAGCCACTGCCGCAGACCATTCCGCCACGTGAATCGGCGGACAAGGCCCGTCCGACGGTCGCACCGGCGCTACCGGTACAGGGTGGATGGCAGCAGGTCGCGGGCGCATCGGTGCCGTTCTCCAGCTCCGACGGCCCCACGGAAGTGGTGGACACCGTGGCCGCCGGATGGGCGCACACCCCGCAGGGCGCGGCACTGGCCGCCGTCTACGCCGCTTATCAGGTGACCGCGCGCCCCGGCGACCGGCGGGTTCGCGAGCACCTGATAGAGAACCCGCCCGGCGCGCTGGCCGCCTTCGAGGCCAGTTCCGCGGCGGGAAAGATCCCGAATCGGTTGCCGGAGAATGTTTCCCGGTATCTCGTGGCTCCGGACGCGTATCGAATCGACAGTTGCACCGACGACATGGCCGTCGTGGAGATCGCCACCCGCACCACCGATTCCACCGGCACACCGGTATGGCTGGCCACACAACTGGTCACCGTCTGGGACCGCGGCGATTGGCGGCTGCAACCACCTCCCGGCGGCAGCCCACCACAACACACCACCAGCTCCTTGTCGGGGTGGACTACATGGTGACCACCACCGGCACGAACTTGCGCTCGGCGCGAAAACCCCTGCACAGAAATATGTTCCGGTTGCTGACCGTGGCCGTGACCACCGTGATCGCGGCGATGGTCACTTTCGGTGCCGCAGCCGCGGACCCGGTGCCCGCGGGCGGGTCACCGGGCAGTTCGTACGGGTTCGATCGGACCTGCAACGATCTGCACGACGCGGTATCCGGGATCGGGATTCCCGACACCCCGTTGAATCTGGGGAATCTGGTGTCCGGGGCGTGCAAAGCTGGCAATGTCGCCACCCATCCGGACAAGGCGGCCGGTGCGGTCGCGGACGCGGCGTGGAACACCGCGTTCGGCAAGGTCGTGCAGTCGTTGATCTCCGGGCTGAGCCAGGCGATCGTGCTGTCGTTGTCGTTCTGGGCGAAGCTGCCGACAGCGATCACCGACAGCCCGGATCTGTTCACGAAGATCAGCGACTACACCTATCAGTTGCAGTGGTACCTGCTCGCGATCTCGGTGATCGTGTGCGGGGTCCGGCTGGCCCAGGCTCGCCGGCACGCGATGCTCGACGCCGCCCACGACACCTTCAAGGTTCTGGCGCGCACCGTTTTCGCGTCGACCATGTGGACGGCGGTCCTTGTCGCCGGCACGCACGCCTCGGACGCGCTGGCGAACTGGATCCTCGACGACGCCACCGGTGGTGACCCGAAAACCGCGGCGAAAGCATTGACCGAGACCGAAGGGCTGTCGGTGTTTTCCCCAGGTCTGGTCCTGATCCTGGCCTGCGTCGGAATCCTCGGCGCTTTGGCCCAGGTGGTATTGGCGGTGGTCCGGCAGGGACTGCTGGTCGTGGTCGCGGGGGTGCTGCCGCTGGCGGCGGCCGGTTCGGGTACCGCGTCCGGGCGTGGCCTGTTCGAAAAGCTGGTCGGCTGGTCGGTCGCGTTCCTGCTGTACAAGCCGCTCGCGGCGTTGGTGTATCTGATCGCGTTCACTACCGTCGGGCACACCGCCATCGCCGGTACCGGCAGCGTGGATGCGGAGTCCGCGCAGCGGGCGCTGGTCGGGTTGGTATTGCTGTGCTCGGCCGGGCTCACGCTGCCGGCGATCATGCGCCTGGTGTCGCCGGTTGCCGGTATGGCCGGCGGGTCCGGGGCTGCAGCAGCCGCCGGGGCCGCGACCGCAGGGGCCGCGGGATTCACCATGCTGAGTTCCCGCGCGACCGGAGCGGTATCGGGCAAAGGCGGCGCTAGCGGCGGGCAAGCCACCGCCGGGAGCGCAGCCGGTGGTTCGGCCGCGACCGGAGCGGTCCGGGCAGCGAGCACAGCGAGCGGGATGTCCGGCGGCGGCATAGCGACCGCCGCGAAGGCCGCCGGGCCGGTGGGCGCTGCCGCCGCGGCGGGAATCGGTGTCGCGGCCAAGGGAATACAGACGGTGCAGACCACCGTCGAGCAATCCACTACGACAGGTGGCCCGCCACCGGCCCGCCCGTACAGCGGGCCGTCGGGTACGGAGGTGCCGCGGTGACCGCGCCGGCGCCGCAGCGGCGCACCTACGGCGGATGGTCGCGCCCCCGGTCGGAGGGCATGTTCGGGCTGGCCTGGGAGGCAACCGTTCTCGGGTTCGTGTTCGTGGTGGCCGCGATGGTCACCGCGGTGTTGATCAGCTTCACCGCCGCGCTCGTGGTGGCGGGTTCCGAGGCACTCGTGTGGGCTCCGTTGGCTTTCCGTGCCAACGGCCGCACCGGATATGAAAGGGCTGTCGTGATGGCGCAATGGCTGCGCACCTGGAGCCGCAAGGAAAACCTGTATCGCTCCGGGATTTTCTCTCGCCACGGTTCGGCGAAATTGCCTGGTCTGCTGGCGATCTCACAACTGTATGAAGGGATCGACGCCAACGGCTACCGGTTCGGGATCGTCCACATGCCCAAACAGGCGCTGTACACGGTGATGTTGCGGGTGTGGCCGGCCGGAGCCGAGAACGTGGACCAGCCGGTGGTGGATCAGTGGGTGGCCGCGTGGGGCCAGTTCGTCGCCTCGGTCGGCGGCGCGAACGACATCGTCGCGATCACACCGGTGATATCCACGATTCCCGAGACCGGCCATCGCCTCGCTCACGAAGTCGATGAGCTGACCCGCCCGGATGCCCCGGAACTGGCAGCGGCGATGATGACCGAACTCGCGCAGACGTTGCCGTCTCATACAGTGCGGCTAGATGCGTGGTGCGCAATCACTTTCCGTGCCACGACACCGGAACGGCGGCGCCAGCCCGCGGAGCAGGCGGTGGAGATCGGGCGGCGGTTGCCGGGGATCACCGTCGCACTGGGTCAGGCCGGGGTCCGGACCCGGCCGATGACCGCCGACGAAGTCACCGCGACCGTGCGCCGGGCCTTCGATCCCGCCGCCGAAGCCGATCTCGAAACGGCTGTCGCGACCACCGACGGGCACGGCATCGGGTGGGACGAGGCCGGGCCGATCTCGTATCTGGAGCGCACCGGCCGTCTCGAGCATGACGGCGCGGTCTCCACCACGTGGGAGATGGATG
This sequence comes from Nocardia sp. BMG111209, assembly GCF_000381925.1. Taxonomy (NCBI): domain Bacteria; kingdom Bacillati; phylum Actinomycetota; class Actinomycetes; order Mycobacteriales; family Nocardiaceae; genus Nocardia; species Nocardia sp. BMG111209. The sequence continues at coordinate 675,691 of NZ_KB907307.1, read as the reverse complement.
CCGCGCCGTCGGGGACCGTCGACGAACGAGTGCTGCAGTGGCTGCTGGCACCGACACCGGAGTTGTCACGCAAGCGGGTCGCGCTGGTATTGCGTCCGCACGCGGCCGCCGATGCCGCGGGCATCGTCGACGACGACTACAAGAACGCGCTGGTCGCCACTCAGTCCGGGAAAGGTGTGGTCTCCGCGCATGCCACCCTGCGTGTCGGCGCCACCGAACAGGCGCGCGAAGAACAAGCCCGCGGGCACGGCGTGACCCGGTTCGGAGTGCTGATCACCGTCACCAGTCCGGTCGGCGCCGATCTGCCGCGCATCGACGCCCTTACCCAGGACTTGTCGGTGCAGGCCCGGTTGCGTGTGCGGCGGGCGCACTACTACCAGGCCGCCGCCTTCGCCGGCTCGCTCGGCGTGGGCGTACTCCTGCCTGAGATGGCCACGCTCCCGCGGGTGATGGCCGCATGACTCGTAAACGATTACACAGCAACATATCTCGGATCAAACCGGCAGGCCGGGAACCCCGCCTTCTCGATGACGCGGCGCGGAAGCGGCTGGAACAGCGTGCGGCCACCGGCCATGTTGTCGGGGCATCGTGGGCGCGGGTGCGGTTGCGCGCCGACGACAATCGCCGCGCCAACCCGGCAGATCGGCCGCGCGCGGATGCCGACGGTGCGCAGGTGACCGGCTCCGGAGTTACGAGGCCCGGGGGTGGCCGGTGGCGCAGCATCGCCTGCCCGGCGGAATGGCGCGGCACCACCGCTCAGGTCGCCGGTCTGTGGCCCTGGTGTGTCGGGGCCGGGGCACCGTTGCTGGGCACGCCGCTGGGCTCGCATCTGTCGACCGGTGCACCGGTGTGTTTCGATCCGCTGAACTGGTTCTCGCGGGGCAACTATCTGACCGCGCCGAGCTTGTTCGTGCTGGGGCTCAACGGATTCGGCAAGTCCTCGCTGGTTCGGCGGATCGTGCTGGGCGGGATCGCCCAAGGCGTGACACCGCTGATTCTGGCCGATGTGAAACCCGACTACCGAGCCACGGTCGCGGCCTGCGGCGGCCAGGTGGTCGACGTCGGATACGGGTACGGTCAGATCAACCCGCTGGACCCGGCGCTGCTCGGGCACGCCCTACGCAGGTTGCAGGCCGCCGGGCTGCACGAGACCGCCGAGAGTGTGAACGCGGAACTGCGTGCACGACAAACGAATCTGCTCGCTGGGCTGGTGGAACTGGTTCGCGGGCAGCGGATCGCCGATTTCGAGGACACGCTTCTGTCCACGGCGCTGCGGCTGCTGTACAGACCGGTCGCCCACGGCGGGCGCGGTTTCACCGCCGAGCGCCCGCCGATCCTGGGCGACCTCCTAGAGGTGATCGCCGGCGGCGGCGACGAGCTGATGCTCGACGCTGCCGCGGCCACCCCGGAAAAGTATGCCGAAGCGGTTGTGCCGCTGCGGCGTTCGCTGCGCGCGCTGACACAGGGACCGTTCGGGCAGGTGTTCAACGGATCCACCACCGTCGCACTGGATCTGGATTCCCCGGCGGTATGCGTGGATGTCTCCCACATCCCCAGCGGCGATACCAAACTCAAAGCCGCGGTGATGCTGACCTGCTGGGCGATCGGCTTCGGGTCGATCGAGGCGTTGAACCTCCTGGCCGAGGCCGGCCTCGAACAACAGCGGGTGTTCCAGGTCGTGATGGACGAGCTGTGGCAGGTCCTGGTCCTGGGCGAGTTCATGATCGCCCGCGTCGACGAGCTGACCCGGCTACAACGCTCCCTCGGAGTGGCGCTGATCATGATCAGCCACTCCATCCGCGACCTGCACAACCTGTCGGGCACGGCAGGAGCGCGCGCGATCGGCTTGCTCGAACGCTCCCGCGCGAAAATCCTGGGCGCCCTGCCCGCCGAGGAAATCGAACTGCTGGACGGCATTGTGAAACTCACCGACGCCGAAGCCGACATGGTGACGTCCTGGTCGGCCCCGCAAGCGCTGACCGGAGAACCGTTGCGGGCCGGGCGACCCCGCCCGATAGCAGCCGGCGTCGGCAAATTCTTGTTGAAAGTCTCCGAGGATCGTTCACCAGGTATCGCATTCCAGCTCCAACTGACCGACGTCGAGCAGTCCTTCGGGATCCACGCGACCAGCCAGCGATTCCGTCGGTTCGATCAAGGCACAACCGGGGGACTGGCCGCATGAGCCGCCGATACCGGCTCGTCCCCGACGAGGTGCGGGCCACGTCGGTGGCGCGCTGCCGGGAACTGATGGCGGTGGGCTTCACGCAGACAGCGGCCTGTCGGGTCGTCGCGGCGAACCTGGGAGTGCACTACAACACCGTCGGCAACTGGGTACGCGACAACACCGACCCGGACGCCCACGCGGCGGCGGGGCCACGGCTGGCCGCCGAGCTGGCCGAAGCCCGCGCACAACTGCACGCCGCGCTCGGACTGAACCGGGAACTGATGGCGCTGGTGCACGATCACGGTCGCGCCCCACAGGCGCAACCATGACCGCAGGGATCGTGAAAGTAGTCGCCGCAGGTGGCGGGCTGTTGTTGACGGTGGTGCTGGTGATTGTGACCATGATCTCCGGCGACGACATCGCTGGTTGCGCGGAATCGGTTCCCCTGGGGCAGGGCCTGCCCCAGGGGGCGGGCTCCCCGAACCCGGTGACGTTGGCGGGATACAGCACCGGTCAACTGGATTTGGCGCGCGACATCGTCGCGATCGGTGAACAGCGCGGACTGCCCGAAACCGTGATCACCGCAGCGTTGATGGCCGCGGCGACCGAATCGGGACTGCGGAACTACGCCAATTCCGATGTGCCCGAATCACTGTCGTATCCGCACGATGCGATCGGCAGTGACCATGACTCGGTCGGCCCGTTCCAGCTGCGAACGTCGGTCTGGGCCGACCGGCTCGGCGGCATCTCGAGTGTGATGGACCCGCACCGGCAGATCGGCTGGTTCTATGACCAAGCGGAAACGGTGCCCGGCTGGCAGACCCGCGACCCGGGCGAGCTGGCACAAGCGGTCGAACAGTCGGCGTACCCGGATGCCTACGCCACCAAACAGGCCGCGGCCGGCGCGCTCTACCAAGCGTTCCATGGTGCCGGATCGCCTTCGGCCGTGGCCGGCAGCTCCTCGTGCCCGAGTCGGCCGCCGATCGTCGGCGGGAACGGATCGGATTTCGGCGCGCGTGTACTCGCAGCGGGGATGCAGGAGCTGGGGCTGCCGTACGTGTGGGGCGGCGGCGACGCGAACGGACCCACCAACGGCGGGTTCGACTGCTCCGGCCTCGTCCTGTACGCGGTAGCGCAAGCCTCCCAGGGGCGAATCATGTTGGCGCACTACACCGGAAGCCAGCAACGCGACCCACAAGGCACACCCGTGCCACCGGATCGGATGCAACCCGGCGACGCGGTGTACTTCATTGCGCCGGGAGAAACCGACTCGCACCACGTCGGGCTGTACGCGGGCACCGATGACACCGGGCACGCGCTGCTGCTGAACGCCCCCGACACCGGAATCCCGGTACGCGTGCAGCCACTGTCGGATTTCGCCTCCGACAGCATGATCATCCGGAGATTTGGTGTCCAGCAATTGAATTCGGACGACAACACGTAAATATGGCTGCCGGAAAACGTTTTCGACCGGCATGCGCGACCGCTCTAACAACAGTATTGAAAGGACCTCTCCATGCTCGAATCCGTGTGCCCGACACCGCAGTATGATCTCGCGCGACGGGCGCGCCGATCCCTGCCGACCGATCTGACTCTCGCCTTGGGTACCGCACTGGCCACCGACGCGTTCATTCCGCGGACCCATTCGTACGACGGATTCGTGCTCACGGTGCGATCGAGCCTGAACTGGCCGAAGTTCCTGGACTCCACCGGCACGACCGTGCTGCTGGAGCCGGCACGCGCGGACCTGGCGCGGGCATGGGCGATCCTGCGCGACCATGCGGCCGAGGTGGTGTCGTACGCGGTCCTCGCACCTGCCGACGCGTCCGTAGCACGCGGTCGCGCGGGTGTGTCCATCGAAGCCATCGACGAACCAGCAGGCGGGCTGTCGCCTGCGGCCGAGGCCGAAATGACGGCCATGTTCGGTGAACCGTTCGCAGGCAGTTGGTGGCCGCTGCGATGACACACCATCACCGGACGATCATTCGTATCGGCCTCGCCGCCGTTCTGGCCGCCGGGGCCGGCGCGGCGGTGAGCGGATGCGCGCACCCCGCCGTGCGCGCCCCGTCGCCGGTCGGTGGCGGCGAGGTGATCAGCAGGGTCGATCCCCGCGCAGCGGACCCGCTGATCACCGCCGCCCTGGCGACGGTCTACAGCTGGAATCCCGGCACAGATCCCGACACGAGCGCGGGATTCATCCGCGCGGCAGCATTCCTGGAGCCGGCCTACGCCCGGGAAGTCGGGGTCACCGGATCCGGGCTGGCGTCGGTCACCACCACCACGTGGGCGCGGTGGACGGTCGAACACGCCACGATCACCGCGACCGCGGTCATCACGTCGGACGATCATCCCGCCGACACCCTCGCCGCCCGGCACCGTGTCGCTGCGATCACCCAGCACGTCGCCAGCTCGAGCAGTTCCGAACCGGACCGGACCCTCACCGTGTACGTCACCGCCGAAGACACCCCGGACGGATGGCGGGTCAGCCTCATCGCGCCCAGATAACTCTTGCCGCACAACGAATTCCGTCCCGGACAGCCACAGGCATCGCCGCCGAGCAGGAGAACCGACGGCCGGTGAAGTTTCGTTCTGGTCGGTGGCTGTGGGCCACGGGCGGGTGGCCGCGTCGCAGGGAGCGGGTGGTCTGCGGTGATGGGGACATGAGTGAACGAGAACAGCATGGCCACGCGCCGGGCCGGCGGCAAATCCGGACTCACCCAGTTCGGCGTCACCGCCGGAAAACTTCCCGAAGAGCGCTCTCTTCGTTCGCCGAGAACTTTTCCGCCGATACCGCAACCGGATTGGCCACCAACCCGGCCCGCGGCCCCGCCGGTCCCCGCCACACACGGCACCACCACCGGGCGGACCACCGCCCCAGGCGAGGAGACCACCACCATGAACCACACCCCCACCGACAAGAACGAAACCCTCACCACCAGCAGCGATTACATCGCCCAGCTGCGTCAAGCAGACCTGGCCGCCGCACTCGCGGCCGATCACGCGGCCGTCGCCGAAGTGCTGGCCGCAACCGGCTCCGGCGACACCGATGCCGACTGTGGGGCGGGCGCCGAGCGGGTGGAACTGCTGTGGCAGCTGACTCGCTGGTTCGGCGGACACGTCCCGCTTCCGCTGATCCTGGCGCTCGAGACCTCGCACGGCGCGATGCCGTGGCAGGCGAGCATCGCCCTGGCCGTCGTAGCCGAACTGGCGATGACCGCCGAATCCCTGGCCCGCCGGCACACCGAACGAACCCCCGGGAGAACATCATGACCGGCGACAAAGACCCCGCGCTCAGCAACCGGGAATCCCTGGCACTGCTGATCGCGGGGGGCGCCGCAATAGGCGGAGGGGGCCTGATCACTTCGGCCGCCCACCTGGGCTACCTCGCCACCGGCCGCCCCACCCACGGATTACCGATCAACCCCTTCGCATTGCTGGTGGCGACGGCAGACGGACGAGTCATGTGGCCGATCACGGCCACGGTCGTCCTCGCCGTCGAAGTCGTCACGCTGACGGTGATCACCGTCGCGATGTGGCGATGGTGGAAGATCAGGCATCCCGCGCGGCCCTGGATCGACGCCACAGCCGCACTGCTGGCGCACGGTACGGAGCTGGCGCCGCTGACCGAGTCGGCGGTGCGCGACAAAGCGGCGATGCTCGGGGTCGTGATGCCCGAGGCCACCGTCCCGGGCTTGTCGCTGGGCATCGCGGTAGCCGATCGGATCGCATTGTGGGCGGACTACGAGATGCTGCACATCGACATCTGGGGGCCACGCCAGGGCAAGAGCACCTCGCGGGCGGTACCCGCGATCTGCGAAGCCCCCGGCCCGGTCATCGTCACCTCCAACAAACGCGATCTGGTCGACGACACCCGCGGCATCCGCGAAAAACATGGCCGCTGTTGGATTTTCGACCCCCAAGCCGTCACCGCCGACGCCGAACCAACCTGGTGGTGGAACCCGCTGGCAGCTGTCCGCACCGAAGTCGACGCCGCGCAGCTGGCGTCCCATTTCGCCGACGGCGACGACGGTCAAGCCGTGCGCAAGGACGCCTTCTTCGACCCGGAAGGCGAATCCTTGCTCGCCGCACTGTTTCTAGCCGCCGCCGTTGCAGTCGAGCCGATCACGCGGGTGTACGAATGGATCTCCGACCCCGACGACCTGCAACCGGTGCGAGTACTGGAGACACGGTGGCCGCTGATCGCGACCGGTTTGCGCGCCCAGTACGAGCTGGACCGGCGCACCCGCTCCGGCGTCTTCGCGACCGGCCGGAAAATGGCGGCGAGCCTGCGCCTGGCGTCGATCCGCCGCTGGGTCACCAGCGACGGTCCCGGCGACGAGCGCCCGCAACTGGACCCCGCCGCGCTGGCGACCAGCCGAGACACCCTCTACATGCTGTCCCTCGAGGGTGCGGGTAGCTGCGGGCCGCTGGTGAACGCCTTGACCGCCTCGGTTCTCGAAGCCGCCACCGGGATCGGATCGCAGCAGCCGATGGGACGACTGGCGACACCGCTGGTGTGCGTGCTGGACGAGGCCGCCAACGTGGTGCGGTGGCGTGATCTCCCGAAGCGCTACTCGCACTTCGGTTCTCGCGGCATACTCGTGCTGACGATCCTGCAATCCTGGTCTCAGGGAGTGCGGTGCTGGGGCACCGAAGGGATGAATGCGCTGTGGTCCGCGGCCGGGGTGCGGATCGTCGGATCCGGTGTCGACGACAACGAATTTCTGCGACGGCGCTCGGACAGCATCGGTGACCGAGAACAGTTGCGCGGCACCCTGACCCGACACCACGGTTCGGTCAGCCGCTCGTACCAGCTGACCGACAAACGCACCCTCACCCTCGCCGACCTCACCGCGATACCCCGCGGCCGGGCACTGATCTGGGCGGCCGGCATGCGACCTGTACTCATCGAAACCGTGCCCTGGATGCGCCGCCCCTACGCCACCGCAGTCGCGGCGTCGCGCGAACGATACGGGCCCACCGGCACAACCACTCCGTCACCGGATTCCGGCCAGGCCGGCACTGCACAAGACCTGGTACCGCGATGATCGACGACGACCCGATCTACGACGACGTCGAGTTCCGGCCGCGCCGGAACAGCGACGGTCCGGCGAGCACGGTAGATACGCCGGCTCCGGCCGAACCGGCATACACGAACCTGGTCGACTTCGTGGAACAGCGGCTGGTGGTGATCTACCGGCGGGTGACCGACAGCGCCGCCCGCCGATGGTGTCCGCAATGGTGGCGCCACGACGAAGCCGTCCTGCGGCTGTTCGCGCTGTGGCGCGCCTACGAAGCCCTACGCCGCGACGACACCGGCCTCGGTCTGTCGCAGTGGTGGCTGCAACACGCCGACCCCCACATGCGGATCCTGTTGGCAGTCGACGGGCCGTTCGAGCTGTGCAAGAAACATCACCGCGACGGCGACACCGACGGCAACCCCGACTACGGGATACCTGCGCTACCGCACGACCCGGCCGACCGCGACGCGTTCGCCGCGCTCGAAGCCTGGCCCACCGACAGTGTGCCCCGAGCTGCGTGATTCCGACATTCGGAAGTTGTTGCCGACAGACAGAACACGAACCGACACAGGGAGACAACCGCGCATGGCGGAGGAAGAAATCGGCCGGGAAACCGCCGCCGCATTACGCACCACCTTGCAGGTCGCCGGGCTGCTGGCCGAGCATTGGAACCGGCGCACCGAAGCCCGCGCCCGCGAAGCCATTGCACGCCACGAGACCGCCGCGCGCGAAGCCACAGCTCGCTGGCACGCCGAACGCCGAACCGCAGAAACGTATCTGCGCACCACCGGCAATGCCGGGTGGTGGCAGAACGCAAACCGGAGTGACCTCACCGAAGCCTGGTGCACAGCCCGGCAATGGGCACCTCACTCGGTGCCGGCCGCCAACGCCGAGAAACGGCTCACCGGGCACATCCTGGATCGCTACGGTGTCGACCTCGCCGGCAGCGTCACCCCGGGTGGACCTGCGGACCCGGCCGTGATCAGCCGTCTGCTCGAGCGGGCCGCATGGCGGCGCGCCGCCGCCCATGACGACGACCTTGAAGCCGGTAGTGACACGCAAATCATTGCAGCACAGAAGGTTATCGACGAGGCGCTGCACGCTCTGGTCGCCGAACACGCCAGCGGGACTCACGCCGGCAGTGATAACCCGGCCCTCTACCATCGGACGCGTGTCGCCGAAGCGGGTCTGCGCGCGCTGGGCGAGCCGGGCGCGGCATGGCTGCGGGAATTCGATTGCTCCCCGCATCTGGCCTACGCGCGCGTCCTGGTCGCTCCCGACACCGCGACCCGGCTGGCGCTGTACGACACCGCGCACCGACTCCAGCAGATCGACAACACCCCCGCACTGAGCACCGACGAACGTGCCGCCCGGATCACCGAAGAACTCGCTGCGATCGAAGAGCTCGGCGAGCCCGGCCGCCGCTGGCTCGACGCATGGCGGAACGATCCCGAACCCGCCTACGACCGCGTGCTGAACAACCAGCACATCCACCACGATCTGGCCGCCCGCACCGAGAAGCAATACTCCGCCCAGCAACGAGCCGCCGAGGCGGCTCTGCGGGGCCGCACCGGAGAAAAATGGTTCGCCACCGCCGGACGCACGGAAATCCTGGACGCCTGGGACACCGCACGGACCTGGCGGGAACAGTCCACGGTCGCAGCGGGCGCCTTCGACCGGATCAACAGCCGAATACTCGAACGCTTCGGCGTCGACCTGACCAGTACCGACGCCGACCTGGACCAGGTCGCCACGATGATCGACCACGCGGCCTGGCGGGTAGCGGCCGCCAAAATGGACACCGCAGCAATCGCCGCCGCTCACGCCGAAGCCGAAGCCCAGCAGCGCAGCGAACGCGACCAGCTGTACGAGCTGGTCAACAAACACGCCGAGGCGACCGACCGATACCGGACACACGGCGACAACCAGCTCGACAAGCCCAGCGACGCCGGCCACACCCAGCCGGCCGCGACCATCGCTGCGGCGGAAACCAGGCTGCGGGACCTCGGCCCGGCCGGCGAGCGATGGCTTCGCGACTTCGACACCGACCCGCACCGCGCCTACGCCCGCGTCCTCGTCGGCCCCAACACCGTGGCCCGCCGCCACCTGCACGCCGCCGTGCAGCAACTCCGCAACAGCGACCTCATCGGGCCCACCCGCACGCCCCGCCTCACACACGAGCAGGCCGTAGCAGCCGTCGAAGCCGCCGGGGAAACCGGCCAGCGCTGGCTGAGCACGTGGCACGCCCAGCCTGAGGTAGCCATCGCGCGAATTCTCGAAGACCCCTACACCACAACGGAAATCACACAGACACCGGTCGCACCCGCCATCGGCAAGATCGATCGTGGCCCGCGTGGTGGCCGCGGGCAAGGCCGGCGTGAACACGCACCGCGTATCCGGACGGCGACGTGGACCGCGGCCGACCTCGAGGAGGCACGGGCCTGGCTCGGGAAACACGATCCCGAATGGCTGTCCGTGCGCGCCTGGAAATTGCGGAACATGCCCGGCACCGCATACGGACGGCACAGCGTCCACGAATCCATCGTGGACCGCCACCGCCGCGCAACCCACCCAGACCCCGCCGTCCGCGAGACCGTCCGCATCAACGCGATCACCGATCACAACGATCCCGACCGTCACACAGCCATCCGCACCCAACTCGACGACCGCGGCGTTTCCCCTGCAATGCAACGCGTCCGAATGAATCTTGAACAAGACAACGCCGTACCCCTCAATGCCGTGGTCGCGAAAGCATCGCGCGCCGAATCGAATCAAGGCACGACAGCGCCGGATCTCGCATTGCCCCTGGACCAGGACCTCGACCATGAGCGCTGACCACGCTCACCGCATGACCGAACGGGAACGATCACGTGAAGTCGGTTGTCCCGTTATCGCGATCAGAATCGGGTAGTCACGACAGCGGCATCATCCCGGATCGAAGTCCGATACGGTCGGTCCCCAACCTTGCGGCGCTTCAACTGGCGATTGTCACGACCTCGGTTGGCTGACTTCGAATACCGATGGCGACCGCCCCTGTCAGGGCAGATGATGGTGCGGTGAATATTGCCCGTCGTGTGCCCTACCGAGAGTTCTCACATGTGGTCCGCCGTTTCCATCGGGACCAGCTGCTGGACAAGGTCGCCGAGGCCAGCGCGGCGATCGAGGCCGCCCCGGTGACGGGCCGCCGACTACCCGAGCGTTCACCGATCCGTCAGTTCACTCTCGCAGCAATCGCACGCACCGCCCTGGCCGAGTCCATGACATACCGTACCGATCAGCCGGTCAGCGACAACCAACTGAAGCGACTGTGCGGGATGGCGATCGAGGTCGATCAGCCCGATATCCCCGACCACGAGATCATGAACGACGCGGTAATGCGCAGGTTGATGGCGCGAATGAGCTACCAGCAGTTCCTTTTCGGGCAATCCGAACTGGAGGACATCACACGCACCTTGGCGCTGTTCGTCGACCACGACCCATCGATATCCGACATGCCGACCCCGGCCGCATGGGAGCAAGCACTGAAAATGCCGCTGCCTGGCTATCTTGCGCTGGTGTGGGCAATATTCGTGCGAACCGGTATGCAACGCGGGCACTTTACCGACGCCGACCTTGCAGAGCACGCCGACCTCGGAGCGCTCGGTGGCGCCGACGCTGAGACCGCCCGCACTGTCATCGACACCCACCTCAGCTCCGACACGGCAATGATGACGAAGAGGGCGGCGGACGCCGAGCAGGCCGACGATGCCGCGGGGCACCAGCTGTGGCTTTCGAACCCGCTGGTAGCTCGCCCACTGATCCGCCGGCCGGTTGGCTATCTGGCACCGATTGATCCATATGTGCTCGACAAGGTCACTCCGAGGGGAATGTACTTCACCGGTATCGAGCACTTCGGCGACGGCTTCCCGAATCTGGTCGGCGCCTCCTTCGAAAAGCTCGTCGGCCGACACTTGCAGTTGCTGGAACCAATTGGCGCACAGGTGTACCCCGAGATTCGGTACGGCCGACGAGGAGGCGAGCTGACCTGCGACTATATCGTGGTTATGTCCGAATTCGTCCTTCTGGTCGAGACCAAGGCCATGCGGTCGGTCGAATCCGCCCGTCTGGGCCACGAAGCCGGGCTGCAAGTGCTGGCCGACCGAATCCAGAAGGCACGGAACCAGATAGCGACCACCGCGACCTTGATCCGTGACCGAATCAGCGAGGTCGCACACATCCCCGATGACCGACCCATACGAGGGCTCGTCGTGACCCTGGAACCGATCCATCTCGTGGACACGCTCTTCTTCGCCGATTTGCTTCAACCAACCACGGTCGACACCGCAACGACCAGCGCCCATGACTTCGAGCAGATCCTGGCCACTCTTATACCTCTGCCGGACGCGGCTTCTCGGATACTCGAAGCCCTCACCGCCAGACCTCCAGTGTCGCCGGTGTTCGCCCGCGCGGTCGACGGCCTGCCCCGCGCGCGCAACCAGATCTCCGCGAAGCTGTGGGACGATTGGTCGGTCCTGCTGCCACGCCCAAGGTGAAGCCTCAGCAAATCTCGTCGGTCGTGTCACCGTCCGTAGTGTGGCCTCGACACCGAACGGCTGTGCAGGGCGCCAGCGCCGCCGATATCCACCGGTTCCACCAGTCCGCTGCTTTCTGAGCCAGGACCACACGGCGCACCAGTAGGTTCTCGGTCAACCCGGCGTACTGCTCTCTAGCCTGACCAAGCCAGTCGCGGTGGCATCATCCGCCGCGCACCAAAACGACTTGTCAACAGCGATTTTCGAGCGGAAAGGTAAACGTAGATGCGTCGCGCAAAAGCTGGCCTGGCCTGGTCAGATGGCTTCGCCGCTGACGACCATCGCATCGACTAACGTGCGCTCCTCGTCGGTGATGGCTGGCTCGATTTGTCGAGTAGCGATGTTTCTGAGCTGCGCGCGAGCCCAGGTGTGGAGTGCCTTGTCATCCAGGCCGATTGGCGCAATGATCAGGCGATCCAAGAGGTGGGCAACAACACGGGGTCTTGCACCTGCGCGCATCCAGGCGATCGCACTGGGAGTACCGGCGCCATATCGGATCGCAAGCGGTAGCAGTGCGAGAACTCGTGCACTGTCCTCGGGAAGATCCCAGATACCGTCGGGTTCGCTCTCACGGCCAGCAGCCACTATCGCGCCGAGGGCACCGGCCACGATGACTAAACCAAATCCGAACCCTTCTGTGACGACGCGCAGCGTTCGTGGCAGCGGGTCCTGAAGCCCGCGTTCGAACTTTCCTTGAGGATCTTTCCGCTCGATATATTTGGCGATGTCGATCAACGGTTTTCCCTCTAACCATGCCTCCAAAGTAGATTTCAATGCTACCCAGCCTGGCCCTCGGTCGGCGGCCTGGTCCGACCAGATAGGTGCAATGTTTGTTGACTCGAAAGGCCGAGGCAGAAATATTCGTTTCAACTCGTCAATGTCTAGCTTGTACAGCACAACCAGCAATGTTCTCACCCACTCGCGGATGGTACGCGGGGGCGGATTTTCGATCAGGTACTGACTGAGCAGTCGGTGCAGACTTGCCGCGTCCGGCAGGGCAATTCCGGAGCGGTGTGCGGCAAGGGCTACCCATGCGGGCGCTGATCTTTTGTGGAGAAACACTCGTCCAACGTGGTTGAGCGTTCGGCTGAGCTGCGCCGCTACCGCCGTAGCACCTGCGCTGTGAACGGCCCAGCTATGGCGAAGCACTCCCTCGGCAGTATTTCCTTCGGCAGCGTAGGACAAGAACGCGAATGCGGTCTGTTCAGTCCTGGTCATACTGTCGACGTCCAGGGTCTGGTTCATCGCATGCTCGATTAGTCCCCGGAGTTGGCTCGAAATCTCCGTGGAGGCGTCCTCCTCTCGAAGAAAATCCGCCTTATTGACCGTGCTGGCAGCCTGGGTCCCAATATCGAGTGCGATTGCTTTGTCTGGCACTACGATAGCCATCGAGCGTGGTGCGACGTTCGCTCGCCCTGCGCGACCTATCGCGTTCAATAGCTGTGCCCGCGCTCGCTGCTTCTCCTCCTGGCTGTTCACTGTCTGGTCCCATCCGATCTTCGTGCCTCCTATGACGACCGCTGTCGCGGGGAGGTTGAGTCCTTGAGCCATGGTCCCTGTGGCGAACATTGCGCGCGCAGCTCCTTGCTCAAAAGCGAGTTCACTTGCTCGGCGCTCTTCTGCCAACATCGCGCTTGTGTGGACGGCGAGGCGTTTGATCAGTGCCTGTCGCAGGGCGCTCGGTCCGCCGAGTTCCGCTTCGGCGAGCACCAACAGTGCGTTGATGTCATCTGTCAGTTCGACAGGTGCGTCTCCCGCGAATCCGGGCATCTTTCGGGCGGCGAGGAAACAATAGTGTTTGTTCGATGGTAGGAATGCGAGGACTCGATGATCTTTTTGGCCAAGACTCTGCACCAATGCTTGCACGGTCGGATTGAGGTATCCAGACAGGTCAACGCCTTTGTTGCTATGGTATTTCAACGGAACTCGCACGGAGGTTGGCGCGAAAGCAAAGTCGATCGATTCCGAAGTCCGCCAGGCTCCCTGCAATCCTGCAAACAATGCCAACGGCGCATCGAAGGTTACGTTCTTCAGATGCTTAGGCAAGTCCTGTGCCGCCAGTACGGCTTCTTGCTTAACCGCTCGATATCGGTTCTGATCGAATCCGACAATTGCCCGCAAGGTTCGCGTCGGCCGCCATGGTGTGTCCACGACACAGGCGTCAATGCCGGTTGTATCCCGAAGCCAGTCGGCGATATCGGCTGGGTTCGCTAACAATGCCGACAGCATCAGAACTCGTGCTTTTTTGGCTCGAAAGAGGACTTCTGACACCACCAATTCTGCGATGACTGCCCGCTGGCCCGATTCGCCAAGTGAATGGGCCTCGTCGACCACACACAGTGTCATCCGTTCGAAGACGCTAGGGTCCTGACGAAGCGCGAGGGAGCACTTCTCAGGGGTCATGACCAGAATCTGGCTCTCGCTCACCACTCCGAGAGCTTCGCCTTCAAGGTCTGTGTACTCTATTCCCCCGACAAATTCGCGCACTGTCACGCCTGGAAGCGCGCCGACGACCTCGTTGAGTTGTCGTCGGATCTGCCCTGCGAGAGCGTTCGTCGGCGACAGGTAGAGGACCCAGCCGTCGCGAATCGCCTGTGCGATCGCAAGTTCGGCGACGGCGGACTTGCCGGCACCCGTCGGTACCGACACGACGGCGTGCGCGTGGGGTCCTGGCATCGCGGCCTTCGCGTACTCTGCTGCGGCAGGCCAAAGGAGTGGCCGGCCCCATGACCGCTGACGCTGAAATTGCACGAATCGACCATCATCATCAGGCGGTGGTGAGACGGTTCGCAATGCCCGGTCTGCGGTGCCTTCTAGCCCGGCCGCCAACAACAATGCGAGATGGTGCAGATCCGAATATGGTGCACCCGCATCGATCCCGACGTCGCGGCGCTCCATCTCCTCGATGAGTCTCCGAATGCTGCGGATTCCACCAGTCGCATCATCACTAATGAACATCAACCAGTGCAGATGTGACCTGATCGCTTCTCCCAGGCGCACTAGGATTGCATGCCGAAGCCGAGCATGCAGTGTCGAGTCAGGGGCTGGAAGAGGCGGTTGAGCATCGCCAGAAGGCAGCTCAAGCAAGAGCAATCCCCGGATGCTGGCAAGAGTCCACGAAGATACCGCGCTCTCGGCCGTGGGCTCGTTCTCGCCCGACTGAAGGTCGATTTCCCTACCTATCAGCGCTGCGTTTGCATCGAACCCTGCGATCAGATAGAGCAGCCCCGCTTCGACTCGTTCGAACCGCAGATTGGTGCCGAACAGCCACGGCCGGGATGGTTCAGGAGCCAGCGTCGCAACTTCCCCGGCCACTTCAAGGGCCTCCGCTGCCACGAAAGCACACGCTTTCTGGGCCTCTGTGTCGGTATCCCCCGAAAGGATAGCGTGGACTTCCAGTGCAGTCGCTAACCGGCGAAGGTCGCCGAGAAGTTGTGCACCCCCGACGCCGCCACCTCCTAGATCACGACGATCTACAGCTTCAAGCCATGCACGAGTCAGTATCCGACGTATATGCTCGGCATCGAGGTTGCCCAATCGAGGCAGAGCTTGAAGCAGCTCGTCTACTCCGCGGTTAAACACTACAGGACCACCTCAGATATTCCCGCGCGCATGGCGTCAGCGATTGAGTCGAAGAACGCGTGGAAATCGACGAGCCGCAGCGCCACCAGACGCCGTCGCGCCACGGACGGTTTCAAAGTGCCGAGCGTCCGCCGATCTGCAATAACGTCGAATTCTCTTTCATGAACAATCACCGGCACGTAGCACTTCTTTTCCAGCCAGAGCGCCGATGTCACCTGACTCACAAGATCGCCGCTCAAGAATTTGCGGAGAGCTAATAGTTCTGACCGCAACTCGGGCCCGTACTCATCGTTGTCAATTTGCCGGAACATACTTGCCGCTTCGGTCAACTGGGCACTACCGCCTGAGCGAGAGGCTTTACTTTCACCGATCGCGACCATCAGTTCTGAATTTTCACTATAGATGGCAACTAGATCCAAGCCCTGCTGACTAGGCCGACTATGCTGTGCCTTAAGCGCATGCACCGGACCAACCAGAAGTGCGGAATCATATTGCGCCCGGACCACCAGCAGAGCATGAGCAACCCCCTCGGCTATCCATGCGTTACGCTGTGTATCTCGAAATTTCTCCGCAGCCGCGTTCAAAAATACATTGTTGTCACCAACCAACCTAGATACGGTAGCCGCCAACTCCATCTGTGCATCTATCCCTTGTCCCAACAGTGCAGTCGACAAGCTCGCGTCCAGGTCAACCGCTCCGGCCAGTGCGGCCACAAGGTATCGCCCTAAGGCCAACGTGACCGTGGGGGATTCGAGCCCCTCCGCAACTATCGCTGTATGAGTAGATGCACCAGCAACCTCCCGGATCGCCACATGCCTGGAAATATCAGATATTGAATCCTCAATCAGCTTCAGAGGGGGCGTTGCCGTTGTCACCGCAACCCCCTCTCAACCACCACGAGATGGACGGCCAACGCTGCGGACACAAATTCCCCCTGCTCTAATACGGACACCACGATCGTTTCGGAAGCCTACGCCGAATCCCTGTTCGAGACCCAGAAACGGTCCAGCGGGTCTCTAACAAGTCGGCAAATGGCCCCGGACGATGTCATCTTCTGGTCCGAACCTGGGTCGTCCGGCCGAACCGCATTGCCGAGTACAGTGTTCGCCGCTGCCGTCTCGCCGGCAACGGGCGAGACCAGCCCAGCACAAGAACGCCCTCGATGGTCCCCGTTCGACCTGAACTCAGCATTTTGGTCCTGGGTGGACCGAACCGCGGAGTCCCTCACGATTCCGGCGAAATCTCGTACTTCGCGAAGAGTTCCCGAAAGAACGTCGTGAGTTCAATTTTAGCTCGGTCGAATTCGCACAGCTCAGCGCCTCCGAACCGGAACACGTCGTAGCTGCTTAATTTCATAATCCTGTCCGCTTTCGCGTTCTTCGCGTATTCTTGAGGGTCGGGTTTGCCCGCGGAGTCCGCGTAATGGTTCGCGCCATCGACCTCAAGGACGATGCGGTGGTCGGGCAGCAAGAGTAGGAAGTCCATTCGAAATTTGAGAAGCGCATCAGAGCCGCGTTGTTTCGCTGTCTTCGGATCCCAATACAGCCAGATCTCAGGCAGCAGAGCGGGTAGGTTGTATGCGGATTCGCGGTGGATCTCGTAGTATAGCTTGAACAGGTTCTCCTGCGGTGGCGAGTTTTCAGGCAGGCATCGCAACAACCTATTGTAAAGCTGCCGCTTCGCTTGATCATTATCCTGGCCGGGATGGTTGCGTTGCCACCAGGATTGAAGATCGCTCCAGCGCAGCCCATGCCGCGGGATCGGCTCATCGTAGACCAAGACCTCGTCCTCATTCATGAGTTCGAGATGGTTGTCCAGTGCGTTCACCAGCCGGAGATCTGGCTTCGCCCTTGAGGCAAAGATGATGTTCTTCGGCTTCGACAGCGGGCGATCGGCCATCGCCACGACCTCGAAGACCGGATATCCATCCTCGGAGCCGATTTCTCGCAACATGAGTCGTTCTCCACGCAGATGTCGGTTGATAACCTCGACCGTGGCCCTTTGCAATGGCTCTTTGGGAACCACATGGTGGGACACCAATGCTTCGAGGAAGAGGTTGAATCTGCGGTCCGGAGCGTCGATCGCTCCGAGCTTGTCGAAGAACTCCTCGCCGGTCCAGTCACCTGGATTGCGGTGAACGTGCTGTAGAATCTGCTGGCGCAACGTCGGCGCCCCGAAGCGAGGGCTATCGCCGAAGATCCCCCCGAACAATTCGGCCGGGCCAAGGTCCCACAACCGTTCCAGCATCGCGTCGAACCGATCTCGCGCGACCGCTGTCAGATCCTCGAAGACGAGGTCCGCAGCGATCTCACGTCGCACCCGTTTTGGAATGCCGACCGTCGGGACATCAATCCACAGGATGTCTTCGATCTCGTTCCGTTGCGCAGCGGTTAATGTTCCGTCAGCCAACAGCTGCGCAGCGAGATGCTCAAGTTCGTCATCGCCTAGAGACTTCCACACCGCTTCGGCTCGCTGCGCTTTAGAACGCCCTTCCTCCATAGGCTGAAGCGGCGGCTCAATCAACCCCAGCCTCTGGTACTCCTGCGTCATCGTCTTGTGCGTGTCACCCAAAGCCATGACCGGCATCTCCAACGCCGCCCGCAATGCGCTCAGATCCATCAACATCCTCATCCAGGTCGCGCGCGAACACCCCGTTGTTCGAGGTTGGCTCTCCTCGCCGGTTGGATCGGCACAATGCGACACAATCGGCATAGCGACAGTCTTCTCGCCCCGACCGACAGCTGACCGCAGGTTACGTATTCGTCAGGGTGTCATCGTGCCATGGCGGCGGGCAGTTGATGCTCGTGGAGCGTTGTCGAAGGCGAATCCGGCGGCGGTGAGTTCGGCACACCAGTAACTGAGCGGTTGGCGCCAGTGGCGGTGGGTGATGCCCTCGAGCAGGTGTCGAAGTAGCTGCCGCAGGTGTCGAGCCGGGCGCCCGAGCACGCTGCTGGTTGATACGGTGGTCGCACCGCGATGTGGCTCTCGTGCAAAGGAATCCAGGATGAGTTCCGGCTTCGAAATCTCCGTGATCGAGCTCGCGGCCGAGGTGGTCGCCCGCATTCCAGACGGTCGGCGCTACGTCCTCGGGATCGCAGGGCCTCCTGCGGCTGGCAAGTCGACGCTGGCGCAGAACCTCGCTGCAGCAGTGTGGTCCGAGCACGCTGTGCCTGCCGAGATTGCCCCGATGGACGGATTCCACAAGACTTCCGCCGAGCTAGAGGCGGTCGGTGCCCGACACCGTAAGGGCGAGCCCGACACTTTCGATGTCGCCGGATTCGTCGAGCGCCTGAAACTGCTGCGTGAAGCACCGCTGGGCCAGCGCGTCATGTGGCCGATCTACGATCGTGGCCTGCACGATCCGGTGCCCGACGCCATCACCTTCGCCGCGCAGCGGTTGGCGGTCGTGGAAGGCAACTACCTGTTGCTCGATCAGCCCGGCTGGTCCGAGGTCCGCGCCCACCTCGACGAAGTCTGGTACCTCGACGCCAAGGACGACGTCATCGAGCGGAGGTTGACCGATCGGCACCTGCTCGGCGGGAAGACGATCGAGCAGGCGAAGGTCAAGATCGCCGACAGCGACATGCCGAACGCCCGCCTGATCGCGGGCACACGCGACCACGCGAGTTCCGTGTTGCGCGAGAACGGCGGACGCTACATCGTCATCAGGGCAGGTCGTTAGCCCAATTCCGTGTCCCGAAGCTCCGGCAGGACAGTGTCGACACCACGGATGCGCGAGTCAGCGCATCGACGAAGTCCTGGCTCTGGCTGTAGTAGGCGCAGAAGGCGCCGTGCAGGATGTCGCCGGCGCCGAGTGTGTCGGCGGCCTCGGTGACGGGGGCGATCTCGATTGTGCCTTGGCGGCCGTCCGACGCGAACAGGATCGGGTCCGGGCCTTGCGTCACTGCAGCGTGTTTCGGCCCCGCCGAACGCAGGTAGTCGATCAGCGCCGCGCCGTCGCCGTGGAAGTCCGGCGGCGAGAACGCACTGGAGCAAATCGCGATATCGGTCAACGGGAGCAGCTGATCGTGGATCGGCTTCCAGCGACCGGCGTCCAGGACGACCGGCACCCCCAGGGCGTTCGCCTTGCGCGCGATGCCCAGCGCCAGCTCGGGATGGTGACCGTCGATCAGGATGATCGAGACGTTCTCGACGTATTCGGAGAGGTCGGCGGTGTAGGGCGCCTGGATCCGTGCCGCGTCGAGGCCGACGATCGTGCGTGAGCCCGCTTCGAGTGCGACCACGATCGACGATACCGGCGGCTTGCCGGTGCTCTCGGGAGTCGCGTCGATCACGTCGACGTGGTGGTCGGCCAGATCGTGGCGCACGAGCGCGGTGAGCGGGTGGCGGCCGAGCGCGGTGATCAGGGTCGCGGGCCGGCCGGACACGATCGCGCAGGCCACCGCGGCGTTGGCGGCTGGTCCGCCGGCGCCGAGAAACTGATCCCTCGCTTGGGTTTTCGTGTCCTCGCCGGGGTATCGGTCGACGGCGTAGGCGATATCGAGGGTGGACAGACCCACGAACAGCGCTTCGGGCACTGGGATTCCTTTCCGGTCAGCGGGTTAGCAGGTGCTCGAGTGTGGCGGTCTGATCGCTGTAGGTGCGCACGCTGACGACGGCCGCGAACTCCTGGTCCACCGCCTGGTCCTGGAGCGCAGCCCAGTGCTTGGCCAGATACCAACTGGCACCGGTCGTGCCGTGCGGCCCGAGTCCGGCGCAGAAGAACCAGTATCTGTCCGGGTGCGGCTGCGGTGCGGGGCGCACGCGGGCGATGATGCCGATGTTGCGGCTGTCATCAGAGCTGTAGGAGTTTCCGTCGGCCAGTTCCAGGTGTTCGAGATATCCACCGGCCGCAGGTGGGTTGTCCTTGATGGTGAACAGCGGATCTCGGGTGGTTTCGAGGTACATGTGGGTGCAGTCGTTGGAGCTGAGTCCGAAGGAAATATAGGGCCGGTCGCACGCCGCCACGACATCTCGATCACTCTGGATCTCGACATCCATGCCGGCGTGGTGCTGGACCATCGCCATTACATACAGCATTCCGCGGACATCGTTTTCGGCCAGGGCGACCGGCACGTCGATTCGGTGGGCGGCGTTGAATACGCTCGCCCGCTTGCTGAAAATGTGCTGACGCGGGATGCCTGCGGCCTCCAGCGCGTCGACCGAGCTCGTGGCCAGCTCGAAACTGGGAACGACCAGCGTGACACCACGATCGGCCATCTCCGCTCCCAAGAACGTTCTCAACCGCTCATCGACAAGATCGTCATGTGCCAGGTGCGGGCTGACGGCCGCCGCATTGGCCATCGAAAAAAGGGCATGGATCGACCATCCGGGGAACATTCGCGCCAGGACTCTGCGGTGATGATTCTGCGGCACGCCCTTCATGTCCCCCGACATCCAGTTGTAGAACTGGGCTCGTGAGGGTGCATCAGCCCGTGTCGCGGCGCTGTCGAGTTGGGCTGCGTGCCTGCGGTATTCGGCGCAGAAGTCCTTGTGGCTTGCCAGATGCCGTTCGTCGAGCAGCATCTTGAGCACGGTCCCCAATCACGTCCCCCTTTTTCAAGTGTCGAGCTGTCGAACTAGCGATCGATCCTATCGACACCGGTAGTCCAGCGTACGAGATAGGACAGAAACGGACTGGATCGGACCTCTTCTGCGATGCGACTGGACCCCTTGAGCGCCAACACTTCTCATACGCCGCAACGGGGCGGTCCCGGCGGCGGGGCATCGAGACATTCGTCTGTCGCAGCCAGCGCCGGCGCCTCCGGCCGCCGATCCGGCGGGCTGCACGGCAGGAGAGGAGAGACCTTGACCACCACCTGCATGTCCTCACCCGCGGAAGGGCCGGCGTCATGACCACAGCCACCGACTCCACTGTCACCTGGCCGCCGTCCCCGGAGTTCTGGTCGACCCAGTTCCCGTCCAGGACCGATGGCGCCGTCGCGCCCTATCTGTTCAAGGGTCTCGTGCCGACCGATCTCCTGGGCCCCGACGACGTGTTCGACGGTTTGCGCAGGCTGCGCCGGGCCGCCACCGAAGGTGAGCCCACCAGCGCACGCGCCCGCGTCTACGTGGGCGAGGATCGCCGCGACGAGGTGATCGACACCATGCTGACCGCTCCATGGGCCGAGGACGACTTCGTCTCCTGGATGCGGAAACTGATTGGCGCCCAGCGGTTCTCGCTGGTGATCAACAACCTCGAGACCACTTCCCCCGCATTGGCTGCTGTGCTCGGTGAGCTCATCGGATCCGCGCACGCCGGATGGGGCGTGCCGATCGGTGGCAGCGAACAGGTCGCCTTCGTCGGCAACTATGCCGGTACGGCGTTCGGAGTGCACGAGGGGTACGAAGACGCCTTCCTGGTCCACCTCGGCCCCGGCACCAAGCGGTTCTACACCTGGTCCGGTGACCTGTACCGGGAACTGACCGGTGGCCGGGCGCCGACCTTCGGCGACTACACCGCACTGCTCGAGCACGGCGAACGCCATGACCTCCAGGCCGGCGATGTGCTGTTCCTGCCGCGGCGGGTGTTTCACGTCGGCGTCCAAGACGATTTCTCGATCTCGGTGGCGGTTCCGCTCTACACCTTTTCCGACACGCGCATGCTGGCCCTGTCGCTGCTGCCCGAATCGCTGAGGGCCGCAGCCGTTATCGACGTCGCTGACGAGACACCCTCACCGATGCATCCTCTGGTCGCGGGCCCGGGGCCGGTCGCTGCCGCCCTCGTTTCGGCGGCCACCGACATGCTCATTACCGTTTCCGATCAATTGGGGCCCAGGATTGCCGAGCTGATCGAGGCCAGGTGGCGCACCCTGCACAGCAACGGCGGTTGGGAGGCCACCGAGCACGACCTCGTCCGAGCGGACGCGGCGCGCGACGCCGTGACCACGCTCGCCGCTGGCGGCACGCACCTGCGCGTCATACCGCCATACACGCTGTACACCGACCCGCATGTCGATGAGCACTTGCACATCGGTGTAGCGGTGCGAGGTCTGGTGCTGCGCGTGCCAAACTCCCCGGCCTGGGGCGCCGCGATGGCGTCGCTGGCGGCCGGTCACAGCGTGCGCATCACCGACGAGCTCGGAGGGGACGCGCTGGCGCTGCTGCTCGAAACCGGCGGCATCCAGGTCCTCACCGAACCCGAATTCGGGGAGTCCCGATGACCGGCTCGAAAGTCGCCCACTATCTCGTCGAGCATCCCGAGACCAACACCGTCATTACCAATGTCCTGCTCAACAAATTCGAGGGCAGCGGCAACGACCTGGTCGACAAGCACATGGCGCCGATGGTGGCCGCACTGTTCGAGCAGATCACCGTCGAGGTGTCCCCGGCGACACTGACCGCAGAGCAAGCCGCCCTCTACATCCGCGAGCTGTCGGTTTTCGCGCGCTACAACAGCGATTTCCTGCGCCGGGCCGCTGACACGGTCCAAGACGCGTGTATGGAGCTGGCGCACGAGTTCCGCCGCAACCACCTCGAAGAGGGCGGCGAGCGCGGCAAGGTGCCCGCGCACTACACCCTCTATTCCGGCGCGCTGTTGGCCGATCTGGGGCTGCTGGTCGTCGGACATGTGCCTGCACCGGAGACGCTGACCCTGGTGTCGTTGCACGATTGGCTGGTCATCGGCTCGTCGCAGAGCCGGATATGCGGTGGCTACTACGCCACCGAAGGCGTCGCGATCGACGAAACCGTGCTGCTGCGCGCCATCACCGACCGCTACGCCGAACTCACCGTCGGCGCCGGCGCGAAGCTGCCGAACCTGGACTACTACTACTCGCTGCACCTGGATGAAGGCCACGAAGCCGCGGCCGTGGCCGGCCTCAGCGTCGAAGGGGCCCACCTCGAAGGCATCGCCAGGTTCATCCGCGAATACCAGTTGTTCGGCCTGGACCTTCCGCAGATCGTCGACGGCTGGCTCCAGATCCTCGAGGGCATGACGGTGTGGTGGTCGCAGCTGGCCGTCCGCTCCACCGCCCTCTCCTGATTCCCGCAGTAACCCATCAAAGAAGGAGAAATCACCATGTCGATGCTCAAGAGCGGTGTCCGTCCCGACGCCGACCTCAAGGCCGGTGTCCGCCCCGACGCTCTCGAGTTCGGGGTGCGCCCCGACGCCGGTCTGAAGGCCGGTGTCCGGCCGGACGCCCTCGAGGCAGGGGTGCGCCCGGCCGCCTGATGTCCGGGACATAGTCCCCGTGCGGGGCCGCGCAACGGCGCGCACCCCTGCCGCTTCGTGGCCTCGCACCCGCATGCATTCCGACTCCGATCGAGGCCGCCAGTTCGCGCTCGAGCCACCCGACAACGGCTGCCAGGTCTCGTCCCGACCTCAGCGTGGAGAACAGCAATGACCATCACGGTGCGCGAGTCCAGCCAGCGACGTCCGTCAGCGGGTGCATCCGGTCCGGTTCGCCGCGCCTTCGGCCCCGAGCTGATCACGCGCATGGACGCCCTGTGCGTCCGCGGCTGCGCAGAAGGCCCTCTCGATCTGGCCCGGGATTACCTCGCGGCCACCTTCGCCGCCGCCGTCGGCATCATCGTCGGCCACCCGATCATGACCGTGGCGTGCGTGATCTACATCGGGATCCGGCAACGGCAGCTGTCGAACCTGACCCACGAGGCGATCCACACCAAGCTCACTCGCTCCCGCCGCGCAAACACGATCATCGGGCATCTGAATTGCGTCGCACTGGGTGAGCCGTTCACCCCTTATCGGCGGTCGCACCGGATCCACCACGCCAAGCTCGGCAGCCCCGACGATCCGATGCTGCGCTCCTATATCTCCCGCCGCGCCCACTCCGCGTGGCCGGACAAGAAGGCGTTCGTCTTCCACGTCATCATCGGCAACGCGCTGTGGCAGCTGCCCAAATCCGGTCTCGTGACCCTGGTGGGCAAATCGGGCGACGAGAGCTGGAAAGCAGGTGGTGCCCGGTGGGCGGTCTGGGCCGCGGCCATGGCATCCGCTACCGCGCTCGGACACGGCGGCGACTTCGCGTTGTACTGGGCGCTGCCGCTGATCGTGGTGCGCCCCATCGTGACCTGGTTGACCGACCTGGGCAACCATGCCGGCCTGATCCACAACAGCGACGTCATCAGCCAGACCCGCGGCTGGACCTCGCATGTGCTGACCCGGCACCTGCTCGGCGGCCACAACGACGACATGTACCACCCGATCCACCACTGGTTTCCCAACATCGGCTGGCGCCGGCTGCCAGATGCCGCCGCCGTCCTGCGCGAGAACTACCCCCGCTGGGACGAGGTGCCCTGGTGCTCGGGGTACTTCTTCCGCCGCCGCGCGACCCCGGATATTCCGTGCGTGCTCGACGACATCGTGGGCGCGCTGCATCTCCAACTCGCCGAACGCCGGCCCAACACCTGACTTCCCGCGCGTGCAGCCGCGGCGACGACACGAACAGGATCCGAATGTCTTTGCCAGTCAACAGCTATGACGAGTTCACCGCGCTGCGTCAGGTGATCGTCGGCGATCCCCACAGCTACACCTCCCACGATGCGGATTCGAGCTTCCGCCTGTTCTACCTCGACAACGTCACTCCCACCGCCGTTACCGGAGGCCGGGAGCTGGCGATCCCGGCACGCCTGGTCAATGAGCTCGAAGAGGACGTCGAAGGCTTCTGCATCACTCTCGCCGAGGCCGGAGTGCAGGTTCTGCGCCCCGAGCCGATCATCGAACGCACTCTGATCTGCTCGCCGTGGTGGTCGGCACGTGAAACGCCGCCGCTGAACGTTCGTGACCAGACGATCATCCTCGGTGACTCCATTGTGGAGACGGCCCCGCACATTCGCGGCAGGTTGTTCGAGAACGACTACCTCAAACCGCACTTCTACCGATATCTGAACGCGGGCTCGGGGTGGATGTCGATGCCGCGGCCGGCGTTGGCGCGCAGGTCGCTGGACCCCAGCTATTTCGACGGTCAGGACATCGACCTGGCGCCGATCCTCGATGACACCGACACCCGCGTCCTGCCCGGACTCGGGCACGAACTGATCTTCGACGGCGCCCAGTGCATCCGTCTGGGCCGCGATGTCCTGGTCAACGTCGCCAACACCAATCACGAACTCGGCTACACCTGGCTGCGCCGAGCCTTCCCCGCACTGCGCTTCCACCGGCTCGACGCCATCGCCGACAGCCACATCGATTCCATCGTGGTGCCCCTGCGGCCCGGCCTGCTGATGCTGCGCTCCGCCGAATACCTCGAGGCGCTGCCCGAACCGCTGCACAGCTGGGACATCGTCGTGCCGCCGGAGCAGGGCGAGGACGCCTTCCCCGACTACAGCGAGTTCGGGTTCAACCTGACCAGCCGCCACATCGACATCAACGTCCTGTCCGTCGACGAAGACACCGTCATCGTCAACAGTTTGTGCCCGGACCTGATGCGCACCCTGGAGAAGAAGGGCCTCACGGTCATTCCGGTGCAGCATCGTCACCGCCGCCTGTTCGGCGGCGGCTTCCACTGCTTCACCCTCGACACGGTGCGTGCCGGCGGGCCCGAGGACTACCTCGGATGAGCCGCGTTACAACCACGGTGACGCTGTCCGCACCCGAAGCCATCGACGTCAAATCCGATCTGCTGCACAAGATTCGGGTTTTCCTGCGGGGGCAGGGTTTCGCCGAGGTCAGCACGCCGACATTCCGGCAGGCCGACGACATGACCGGCAAACGCGCCCGCGCCGTCGTGGGCGGCCGCGACGGCTGGCTGCGTAGCATGATCGGCCCTGCGTTGCGCTACCAGCTCGGGTACAGACCTAGGGTCTTCGAGATCGGCACCTGCTTCCGCAATGATCCGGCCGACGCCACCCACTTGTCCGAATTCCAGATGCTCGACCTGTACGCCGCCGAGTCGAGCTATGACTACCTCATCGAGCTCGCCGAAAGTCTTGTCCGCCTTGCACATCCCGGCGAGCCGAGGCGGATCTCGGTCGCCGACCACCTCGACGCAACCCTTGGGGTCGACCTCACCCGCGAGACCCTGGACCCGCACACCGGCACCCTCGCACACCACCTCGACAAGCCGGCCGATATGCCGCTTCACGACCTGCTCGACGCTTACACAGCGGCCGAGCTGGAGCCACACAGCGTCGGGACCGTGCTGTTCCTGGTCGACATGCCCCTCGGCGGCAACGAGCCGTGCGCGAAACTACGCGAAGGCACCGCGGCAGTGCTCAACCGGTTCGAGGTGTTCATCGACGGCATCGAGGTCGTCCACGGCTACGAAGACGAGACCGACGCCGAAGCATTCATCCACCGCGCCAACGCGATCGGCCTCTACAATCTGGAGCAGTCGCTGGTGCAGAAAGCCATCCTCGCTGGTGCCGTACCCGTGCACAGTGTCGGCCTCGGCATCGGGATCGAACGGCTCTGCATGGCGGCCACCGGGGTCACCGACATCCGCCGGTTCCGCCAGTCCGCGATGTTCTGAAACCACGGCACCGGCACACCTGTCACGTCCGCGATCGACCGGGCGCCCTGCTCTAGGCTGGCCGGGCGGTGGCGAGCAGTCACCGCTGCGTGCACCAAAACGACTTGTCGACAACGAGTTTCGAATAGAGAAAGGTGAACGTCGATGTATGAAGGCGGCTGTCTGTGCGGGCGGATCCGGTTCCGCGCCGAGGGCGACGCGAACTGGCCACATCTGTGCTCATGTCCGCACTGCCAGAAGCTGGCCGGTGGTCCGGTCGCGGCCTGGGTCGATTTCCCGCTCGCCACGTTCGCCTGGACCGGCGACGGTGGCGAGCCGACCTGGTTCCACACCTGGCCCACGACCAAGCGCGGGTTCTGCCCCGACTGCGGGTCGTTCGTCGCCGCACTCGACGAGGACGGCGACGCCATGGGCATCACGATGATGGCCCTCGACGACCACACCGGCCTGACCCCGGTACACCAGTCCTGCAAGGACAACGCCGTGAAGTGGCTGCCGGTCATCGAAACCGTCGACGCCGGCGCCTGACCGTGCCCGAACGGCGGCCACGCCGAGCAGCAGTGTTCGGCGCGGCCGCCGGGTTCACATGACCGTTGTGCGATAGAGAAGTCGCTGGTGGCGGGTGTGATCACAGGGGGATGCGGTGTGCATCGTGGCCCGGTTGTCCCAGATCACCAGATCACCCGCTGCCCATCGGTGCGAGTACACGTACTCCTCGCTGGTGACATGTTCGTGCAGCTGATCGAGTAGTCCTGCCGATTCGGCCTGATCGAGGCCGACGATGCCACGAATGATCATGTCTCCCAACAGCAACGACTGCCGGCCGGTCTGCGGGTGCTCACGGACCAGCGGATGCACCACGTCGGGCACCTGCGCCCGTTGAACCTCGGTGAGCGGCACTTTCGCGGGATTGTCCGCCGCTTGGCGCTCGAACAGATGCACCATCGAGTGCACCGCCTCACATCCGTCGACACGGGCCCTCAGCTCGGCGGATAGGTCATCGTACGCGGCGGTCGTATCGGCGAACCGGGTTTCGCCGCCCTCTTCCGGCGCGATCACCGAGTACAGCAGCGACACCGCACTCATCGCCGGCCGGAACGACAGGTCGGTGTGCCACTCCTGTTCGTTGTCACCGTCGTAGAGCCCGATCGGCGCGCCATTGCGATGGATGTTGCTGATCGTCACGATCTGAGGGAAGCCCGGCACCGTGTATTGATCCTGGATATGCACTTCCGGTTCGCCGAACAACCTGCTGACCCGGATGTGATCCTCGTGCGACAAGGTTTGATCCCGAATCACCAGAACCCTGTGTTCCAGTAGATCGTTCACAATGGCAGCGGAGAGCGAATTCTCCAGCGGGCGGGATAGATCGATTCCGGAAATCCGGGCGCCGAATGTGGATGCCAACCGGTCGATGCGATAGCGACTCACCGAAAAATTCTAGCAAGAACCCTGGGCATTCAGGGTTCGATCGGGCGAAATATCGATCGCTTGGATCGCCTCCTTCCCCCTGGTCTTGTGGCGGGTTCCTCCGACATTCGACGGGCGAGCAGGATATCATTTCGATATGACCCAATCGACTCCACTGAAACAATCTGCCATGAACCCCACACGGGTCGAGTCGTTGGCCGAAGATCTCTCGCGCGTTGAGCCCGGCTTCGATGCCGCGGGGTTCGTCACGGCCGTCGTGGCGCAGCTCCCTCAGCTGGAGCTCAAAGCTCGAATCTCCTGTGTCGCAGATGCTTTAGCCGCATACCTGCCTGATGATGTCGGCGCCACCACATCAATCCTGGTTGCCGCTCTGCCCCCGCACGACGATGCCACCTTCACCGGCAGCGACTTCGGTCTCTACACCTACGCGCCGTACTCCGATTTCATCGCCCGCTACGGCTGCAACGGTGAAAATCTTGATTCATCACTCGCAGCGCTGAAGCAAATGACCAAACACTTCACCGCCGAAGATGCACTTCGGTACTTTCTCAACGCATTCCCCTCCGAGACAATGAAGGCAGTTGCGGAATGGAGTCACGATCCCGACTATCATGTGCGTCGACTGGCAAGTGAGGGGACACGCCCAAAACTTCCATGGTCACCCCGCATCACCCTGCCCGCAGATGCCGCAATACCGATATTGGACGAACTATTCTCCGACAATTCTCGATTCGTGACGCAGTCTGTCGCCAATCATCTGAACGATATATCCGCTACCGATCCCGAGCTGGTACTGGCTACGCTGGGGCGATGGCGTGATTCGAGAAATCAGGGCCGCAAAGAAATGGAATTCATAGTCAAGCAAGCGTTGCGCACACTCGTCAAAAGGGGGTATCCGGGTGCATTCGCATTCTTGGGGCTCTCGATCGCTCCTGCGATCGAGGTGATCGAACTGCGTCTGGACCCCGCGGCCGTAGCCATCGGCGGCGGCCTGGGCGTCGACTGCACCTTGCGCGCGACCAGCACCACCACGGAGCGGGTCCTCATCGACTATGTCCTGACCTACCCGCGACCCGGGTCGGGGCAGGGAGAAGTGGTGTTCAAAGGGACCACCGTGGAGCTCGCTCCTGGCGAATCGCGCACAGTGTCGAGGATCCAGCCGGTGAGATCAACGTCGAGCCGGAGACTTTCCCCCGGCGCCGGCCGGTTGCAGATCCAGGTCAACGGTCGGCGAATCGCCGAGGCCGCCTTCGAGCTGCTGCCCAGTCGGTGAGGATGGGGTGGTGATGGTCGCGCGTGCCAACGGCAACGTCGAGCAGCGAAACGCGCCGGGAATCCGGGTCACCTCGGAGTAGTCCACCGGGATTACCTCGATGCCGCGAGCGTCGAGTTCCGCGGCGATGCGCTCACTGCGCTCGGCGACAACCACCACCCCCGGGGCGAGCGCCAAGACGTTCACTTCGACGGCCACCGTCTCGGCGGCGGTCACCGGGATCAAGTCGAACTGCGCGGCGAACCACCGCATCTGAGCATCGTCGAACACCCGTGGATTCACCAGCGCCACTTCGGGAGCGACGATGTTGAAGTGGTCGTCCAGATGCACGATGCCGCTGCAGTCGAACTGGATCGGCCGGACGGTGCGGCTGCTACCGAGCCGGTCGAGCTGGTAACGCAACGCATCGACCCCGGCCGGCGAGCTCTCTTCGCTGAGTCCGACCAGCACCAGCCCGTCATGCAGCATCACGTCCCCACCCTCGATGGTGCCCGCGTCGAGGTAGGCCGCACGCTCGATGCGTTCCACCAGGTTCCGAATTCCAGCGAATTCCCGTTGCCGGCGCCGCGAATGCAGCCGGGACACCACGAACACATCGTCGACGACGAACCCGATGTCGCGGGTGTAGTGCTGGCAATAGGAGGCCGGCGCCTGATCGGCGAGTATGACCTCCACACCGCGGCAGCGCAGCAGCTCGATGAAGCGGTGCTGCTGCGCCCGCACGCGGTCAGGCAGATACGGTCTCCATCGGCTGGTCTCGTGCTGGCGCGCCAGCACCGGATCGATCGACCCGGACAGATCCAGGGTGACCGGCCCCGCGTAACGCATCACCACCGACCGAAGCTCACCGAACTCGCTGCCCACCCCGACATGCAACTGTCTCGACCGAGCGCCGGTCATTCGCATACCCCCGAATCTGATTCTGCCTCAGATGAATTCACCCGATGATCTGCCCAGGGAATCGGTAACTGATTGCCCGTCAGCGCAAGTCGCGGTGGCTTTCATCGCGACCAGTTCGGCGGTGTCCGGATAGGCGATGTACAGCTCGGCCATCGCCGCGTCCATGGCATTCATGTCCGGAGGCGCGGCGGCCATACGAGCACCGGAGTCGGCGACGACCGCGACGAAATCGCGCGGCCAGGTAGTGGCGCGCACGGCGCGCACCAATCCAGTGTCCGTGTCTACCAGGACAACGGTCACCACCGCATTGCGCTCCGCTCCGGACCCGATGCCCGGCACGTCGCCAATCTGCTCCAGGTGAGGGCTGTACGGGGCATCGCTCCACGGGATACCGGGATCGAACGCCCAGGCGAGCAGCGCGACATTCGAAGCGTCGATCCAGGCGAATCGCGGACTGCCGGATCGTACGGCATCCACCTCGGTCTCGGTCGGACTTCCGATCATGAGAGCGAGGTGGATTCCTGCGTGCGTGATCCGCACTATCGGCACCGGTGCCCAGTACCGCCGCTGAGGATCGTAGAGCTGTCCGACTGCGACACTACGCATTTCACGCCCCTAGCCACGGACGCCGATGCGACTCGCAAGCTCGCGGAGCCCGGTCGTCCGGTCGTTGTCGAGTAGCTCGGCAACCACAGACCGAAACAACGACTGGTGCCGCGCCCACTGCTCACCACCTACTTTCTCGGCGGTGTCGACCAGCTTGTAGGCGTCGTCGTAGCGGCCCAGACGGGTGAGGGCGGCGGCCCGGTCGAGCAGGTGTCTGGCCTGGGACACCTGTGTGAGACCGGTACCGCCGAGAGGCATCTGTTTCGCTGCGGTCAGCGCCTCGGGATACATCTCGGAGGAGACGTGGATATCGGTCAACTGCATCGCGACCTGGCTTGGCCCGAAATTCACCTCGTAGTCCTTGGTGTCGCCGGGCAGGCGCCCCGCGATCGATCGCGCTTCGTCGGCGAGATCCACTGCGAGAGAGACCTTCTGCTCGCGCCCGGAAGCGGTAGCGGCCTGTAGCAACAGTGACCCGTACACCGCGAGGTGCGCGGTGGGAACGTCGCCGACCGGGGCAACGTCCTTGGCGGCGTTGAGGACCACAGCGCGGGATTCGTCATGACGGCCCTGCACGAGCAGTTGCCAGCCGATCGACCCGCGCAATGTCGCTTCCAGCAGCGGATCGTTGCCCAGCCGTGCCGCTGCGTGCGCATCCTTGATCGCGGTCCATGCCGTGTCGATGTGGCCCAGATGCACGAGGGTGCAGGCGGTGGCCCACAGGATTCGGGCGTACAGCTCAGACGCCACGGGAATATCCGCGGTCTGCGCCGCACGCTGGGTGGCCCGGAGATCCGCGATGCCGGCGGGCAGGATCACTGCCAGTTTCTCGTAGCGGCCCGCCCAGTAGGAGCCCCACGCATACGTGACGGCCCGTCGCGCATCGCCCAGCTCGATCGGCGCGTGTTCCTCAGCGGTGCCGGTGAGTTCGTCCACCGAGCTGAGAGCCCGGCGAATCGCGATCACACCGGCGCTGTCACCGGTGGCGTTCGGCAGACCGCTGCGCTTGCCCACGACGTCGCTGACGTCGCAGTCCAACGCAGCCGCCAGCTTGCGGAGCGTCCCCAGCGAAGCCGAGTTGCGTTTGAACTGCTCCAGCTGTTTGAGCAGCTCGATGCTCACGCCAGATTTGTCGGCCAGCTCTTGACGAGTGAGAGCCCTCCCGCGCAGCCGGCGGATGTTGTCGCCGATGCGCTCGCCGGGCTGGGGGTCGTTGTCATCCATGAGAGTTCCCGCCGTCGGATGGGTTGATCCTATTCCGGAGGGTACCCGCGAAATTTCTTGGAAAGGGGTGCACTGTGCACCCCCAGGTCCGGGTCGACCAGGGAGACGATGCCAATCAGGCACGTTGCTGAGTCGCGAATCAGTAACCCCTCGTTGGTTTCTCGGCTGCGTGCCTCATACCGACCAGGGGGGCCTGGCGGGTGGGCCGCGGTCGAGGAGGTGGCATTGCTGATGTTCGATATGTCGTTGAGTGAGGAATGCGCGGTGGAGCCGACCGGATTCGCCAGCGCGCACGAGGCATACGCGGATCTGATACTGCACGACGAACACGGAGTCGAGTGCCGTCGTTACCTGGCCGCTCACGCCTACATCTCGGCCGGAACCGACGAGTGAGCGCGGGTGGCAGGCGGAATGCGCAACGCGGACAGCCAGATACACGTGATCGTCGAATTTCCCGGCTTTGCCCTGCCGCTGCACTTCCGCGCGGAAGAATCCGCCGCTCGCGCCTTTTTGGTCGATATGGCCCGTTGGCACAGCCGGGCTGTGGTCCGGTTGGACCGCGCGGTCTCGGCCGGGATGCAACTGCTTCCGTGCCACCGACTCTTCGAGGACAGATGACCACCGTCAACAGACCACCGCTACCGCAGCACATCCTTGGGACCATCCCGATTCCACCGCCGTTCCGGCCGGTCCCGCGATCCAGCGACCGCGAACTCATCGACCGAGTGCGTACCAGCCTCTCAGCATTGGTGGCCGATCAGCCGGACGCTGGAAAACATTGCCCCGGAAGCTTATTGAAAGAGGAACAGCCTGTGTATACGCAGCCAGGCCGCATGACCCCCGACGAGGAAGTCGGACGGATCCTGATGCCAGCCGACCCCGGCAAGCCCTACACCGACGCCTGGAACATCGTGACCGTGACCCGGCCGCGCGGCAGTCGGCAGCCGGTGTGGAAACCGGGCCCTACGTTCGGGCCGATGACGCTGGACGAAGCCAACAAATTCCTGCTCGAGTTGGGAGTCTCGACTGTCAATGTCGACCAGCGAGCCGCTTTTCCGATCCTCGAGACCCTGATGCATTCCGATTCCGCGCCACCGGACGCCCGCCCACTGTCTGATTCCTGCGAGGTCAGATCATGACCGCGGCCGAGGTCACCACGATCGTGCCGACGCTGCCGGTCGACACGCTCACCACCCGGACCGAGTTCTACCGAAGCGTCGGTGGACTCGACGCCCATATCCGGCCCGAGCTCCAGGCGATCATCGTGCCTGCCAGCAGCACCCTCGGTGCGATCATGATGCCCGCAGAGCTCGCGGCGCGCGTCCGGCTGCACATGCAGAAGCAAGGCATCCGTTCGGGCCCGATCATCTCCCATCCCCGGTCGAGCCGCTGGACGTTCCTGGTCCGGCCCGATATGGACATCGATGTGCAGACCTACGCCGGCATGTTCCGGATCCAAGTGACGGTAGCGCGGCCTGGCACGGAGATTGCATTACCGTCCCCGATCCGCCGGCATCAGCAATTCCGTTGCTGGACACAGCCCCCCACCGACAGGTACCGCCCCTCCGGATCGGTCGCGCTGGCCGCGATCGACGCGTGCAGACCGCCGAGCGAGTGGACCCATATGGCGCTACGGCACAATCCCACGACTGTGCCGAGAAGGTCGACGTCGTGAACTCCAATTCAAAAAAAGGGGTCGCCGATCATCGACACCCCCGGGGCTACTCGTCCGCTCGGGTTGCCGCCGGTACGGGGTTCTGAATCGCCGGCTGGATTATCTGCAAATCGTTCACCACCGACGACGCCATGCCGCCGTCACGCGGTGTTGGTGACGTGGCCGCCGCGGGCTCCGCTTGATAGATCCGTGGACACAATTCGGCAGCCGATCGACAGAAGCACAGCGGCGATGATGCGTGACTGGCAGAAGCCAGCGACACCTGCATTCCCCCTGATCCCAACCCACCGTGAGGAAACCTATGAACGACATGAACAGCTCACCGGGACCGGCGATGATCCTGGCGCGCCGCCAGCTGGGTCGCTTTCTGAAGGCACGCCGGACCAAGACCGGAAAATCGATCAAAGACGCGGCAGCGGCGGTACAGCTGTCGACTGCCTGGCTGCAGCGCGCCGAGGCGGGCAGGTCACCGAGAACGCTACGTCGCCAGGACATACGCGCGCTGTGCGAACTGTACGGCGTCGATACTGCCGACACGAAGCGTGCGATCCGCCTGGCCGCACCAGCTGTCGGTACGGAGGTCATGGTGGACATCTATCGTGCACTCGAAGCGACCGCACAGCAGGTGACCTGCTGGGAACACATGGTCCCCGAGCTACTGCACACCGTCGACTATGCGCGCGCCCACCTGACCGGCCCGATCGACGCTCCTGGGGACGAGGTCCTCGACCGATGGATGACGCGGCAGGACATTCTCACCCGTGTGCTGAACCCGGTCACGCTCGAGGTGCTGATAGATCAGGCTGCCCTGCACCGCGAGATCATCGCCCCCGAGCTCATGGCCATCCAGTTGGACCGGCTCGTCGAGGTCAGTACACAACCCGGTGTCACCGTCCGGATCCGTCCGTTCACCGCAGGCGGGAACATCTCGACCGGGCGGTTCGTGATCCTCGACTTCGACGCCGGGCCCTCCTCCGGTCGCCTCGATACCGACGAACCGCCCGGAGTCTATGTCGCCGACAGTGTCGCGGACGGCCGCTACCTCGATGACCCTCGTGACGTGCGTCGTTACCGGGACCTCGTCACCGGCATTCGTCGCGCATGCCTGGATGAGCGCAAAACGCGAGATCTGCTGAAGCGCGCCGCACGCCGGTACCGTCAAGCAGACGCACGGCGGCCGGCCGCGGATTGACTGCCGAACATCCGGCCACTGCCCCGAGAGATCGAACCGCGAACATTGGCGGACGCCTATCACGCCGCCCTGTGTTGGTCAGCGTTCGTATCTTTGGTCTTCGGACCGGTGAATTTCATGTTCGAGATCGGGCTGCATCTGGTTCGTTTCGACCAGCGCCGGTTGGCTGCGTCCGTAATCGGTGGAGGTGCCGCTGGTGAAGTCGAGCGCGCCATCGAGTACGCGTTGCATCTGTGGGGAACGCTGCCGGCCGGAGTCGGTGATCGTCGGGGCGTAGCGGGCGTGGACGGCGGCGAGTTCGGTGCGGATGGCGTGGTCGAGTTCGGCGGCGCGGTGCAGATCACCCATCGCGGCGTGCGCGTCGCGGATTGCTTCGGCGGTGTGGGTCAGCTGGGCGAGTACGAGGCGATAGGAGTCCGCCGCGGGTTGGTGCCGAGTCTGGAACATGATCAGTGCGGCACCGCCTGCGGTGAGCGTCCGGGCTGGTTTGTGCCAGCGGGTGTAGGCAGGCCGTTGCGCGGATTTGGCCAGCGACCGTGCGGTCGCGGCCAACGGGCCGGGGCTGGCTTCGGTCCGTACCGACCAGGCGGCCATGACTCCAGCGGTGCGGGCGGCTACGCGTGCCCATTGGTCGCGGTCGTCGAGCGGTATCTGCGTGAGGTAGCGGTTCCACCATTTCAGGTCCGACGCGGCGCGGTGAATCTCGACAGCGTCGACGGGTACGGTCTCGACTCCCTGCGCGTTGATCGTGGCGTGCTTGTTCTGCGCGGCACGCCATTCCCCCGTAGCCTCGACAACGGAGCTCGGATCGTGGTCCCATTCGTGGCGCAGTGCCGGGAGTGTGAGGTCAGAGGCGAGTTTGCCGCCTGCGTAGTACACCGGCCGACAGTTCTCGTGGGTCGGCTCCGCGACCGCGTAACCCACGATCCGATCGATGTCACCGGTCGCGTAGCGGGGCAGGACGATCAGGTTCTCGTTGCGGAGCCGGCGCACGAATTCGCCCTCCTCGCGGGAGGCGACCGCGCACGCACGGACGATCCGCTCGAGTCGCCACCGCACCGGTTCGGTCGCGTGATCGGTTGCGGTAGGCGCAGGCAGTTCGGCGCGGGTCAGGCCGCGCGTGCCGATGCCGGTGTGGCGGGATTCGAGCACTTGCAGACTGTATTCGTGTTCGAGTTCCCCGGCCGCGCGTTGGGCGCGTTTCTGTTCGCGCCACAGGTCGACTTTCGTGCCGTCGTCGCGCACCGTCGAGGCGATGAGGTGGATGTGATCGTTGCCGCCCTTGGATACCCCGTGCCGGACCGCGATCCATCGCGCGGGAGACCGACCGGAATCCTCGGCGGTGAAACCCATCCTCACCATGTACGCCGTCGCGATACGGCCCCATTTCTCATCGGACAGTTCGCCCTCGGACGCGCGCAGCGACAGCGAGCAGTGCCACACGTGCCCGGCAGTGAACGGCCGCGCAGGGTCTTTGACCTTGCGGCCACGGGCGTCGAGGTGAGGCCGCCCGTCGGCGTCGCGCAGGTAGTTCGGGACGTTCACCTCGACACCGAACAGCCGCCGGGGCCGGTCCATGTGGCGGGCGATCGTGACAGTGTCGGCGTGTGAGAGTTCGGCGCCGATCGGGTGTGGACCGTTCCCGGTTTGGTGGACACGAGGGTCGAAGCTGCCCGGTAGGACGGGAGTTCGGTGTTGGGATCGACGCGGCGTAGGTTTACTGATGAGTACAGGGCTCAGGCGGTAGGATTCGTCCGGGATGAAGGTCGGCCGGTGGCTGAGGTGGCGCGGAATATCGGTGTCCACGAGATGACGTTGAGGAATTGGTTGAAGAAGGCGAAGGAATCCGGTGGCGGTGATTCCGCTGATCGGGATTTGACCGACTCGGAGCGGGCCGAGTTGGAGCGTTTGCGTGCGGAGAACGCGGAGCTGAAGATGCAGGTCGCGTTCGCAAAAAAAGTTGCGACCTGGTTCGCGAAAGACCAGCGGTAAAGTTCGCTGCGATCGCGGGCTGGGTCGAGTCCGGGGATTTCGGTGTCGAATTCATGTGCCGGGAACTGGGTGTTTCCCGGTCGGGGTATTACGCGTGGCGTGGCCGGGCCGTGTCCGGCCGGGACCGGGAGGATGTCACGCTGACCGGGCTGATCGCGGCGATGTTCGAGAAGCTGCGCGGTAATCCGGGTGTGCGCCGGATCCATGCCGGCCTGGCGGTGGCGGGGTGGCGGGTGTCACGTAAGCGGGTGTGGCGGTTGATGCGGGCCGCGGGCCTGCAAGGACGACATCCGAAGTCGTTCCGGCGGACCACGATTGCGGGTACGCGACCGGTCGGCGCGCCGGATCTGATCGGCCGGGACTTCGCTACCGGGGGCGGTGCGGGCCGGCGCTGGTGTGGCGACATCACGTATGTGAAGACCTGGTCCGGGTGGGCGTACATGGCCACGGTGATCGATGTACACGACCGGTCGGTGATCGGGTGGGCCGTGGCGGATCATATGCGTACAAGCCTGGTTTTGGAGGCCCTGGATATGGCGCTCGGGCGTCGCCGGCCGGAGCCGGGTATCATTTTTCACAGCGACCGGGGAGCGCAATATACCTCACGAGAGTTCGACCGGTATTGCCGCCGGAACGGTATCCGCCGTTCCCTCGGTCGGACTGGATCTTGTTTCGATAATGCCGTATCGGAATCACTGTTCGCGACCTACAAGAAAGAGCTGATCCATACCCGTCCGTGGCCGACGGTCGAGGTTCTCCGGAAGGCGACGTTCGGCTGGATCGAGAACTACTACAACGTTCAGCGCAGGCATTCAGCTCTCAACTATTTGACACCAATGGAATATGCGTTAGGATTCAGGGAAATCAGTCAGATCGCGGCTTGATCCGGTGTCCATTCAACCGGGAACACTCCAGTGGTCCACGGTGATCGTTTCGTCCCCGGCAACCAGATGTGGAAACGCGTGCTCGTCGGATCGGCCGGGACCGATCACGTAGGCGAGCAGACCGGGCAGGTTGGCGCCGCGAGTCACGTTCGGCATCACGCTGCGGTCCCCGCTCCGTCGTGGCCGGCATCAAAACCGTCGAGTACGGCCCCGAGTCGGTTACGCAGTAGCGCTATGTTCGCCGTCAGCCGGACGTCGTCGACAACGCCAGTGGAGTTGGCGACCGTGGCGATCTGGTTGATGTTGTTCGCGATGTTGGCGATCAGCCGCTCGATGCCGATCAGGCGGTCCGCGATATCGCGGTGCGCGCCGACACCGCGCCCGGCGCTGGACAACGCGGCCTCCACCATCAGCCGCGACACCGACAGCTTCGCCCGCTCCGCACGCGCGACGAGTTCCAGTTCCTGTTCCGGGGTGACCTTCACACAGTGGGCCTTCGCCCGGCCTCCGAGGATATTGGCTTGCCGCCGACGCCGCTGCGCGCGTGTACGAGATGCCACCGGAAACCAAATCACGGGCACGTCATCGTGCCGGTCGTCGGTCATCGCGAACTCCCATGTGAATTAGTTATTGGTGAGTGCCGGTTACATGCACGGAGGCGTTCAGCGAAGCCAAGCGATTCGATACGTTCCGAGAAGAACTTTACCAACCAATGCGCTGGGCCGGTTCCGGCAAAAGTACGGATCGCATCCGCGCACGGCAAGTCCGGGTTCCGATATTGTGCAACAATATTTGAGCCCTCCCGTGCAGGCGCATCGCAGTTGGCCGTTGAATGCCCAGTACAGCGCGACAAGGAAAACTGAAATCAGTTTTGGATCGCCGAGCGAGAGTGTGAGCGAACCCACAATCGGTTGGATATCCAACCGTCCAGCTTGCTCCGCGAAACATCACCTATTCAGGTAAGGCTCAGCACACTAATTGTACAGTTTGTGCCTGATGTCGCGGCCCGCTGAATACGAAGTGAATCCCAGAGAAAAAGTGGCACCGAAGATTCGACCGTCGTAAGTGAATGGAACAGTCAGACGCTCGCGCTGGCAACCCGATATCTCGTCACTGTGCGAGTCAGCTCAGCTGGCGTGGTGAGGGTTACTCGGAGTCGTTGTCGCCGAGTCGTTCGCGCAGCTGGGCGATGACGATGTCACGCTTGCCGAGGGCGGTCCGCAGGTCGTCTTTTCGTCGATCAGGCCCGAGAGTTCCTGCTCGACGAGGTCGAGGTACGCGTCCACCTCGTCGGCGTTGTAGCTGCCCGGTCCGCCACCGAATTTCGGGTTGTCGTTGTGTCCGGTCACCGCTGTGATTGTAGGGACCTCGAGCGTGTGACAGGTGGCTGTCCGCGAACAAAATCACCCGCGCAGAGCGCAGCTGTTCCGCGTCAGGGACGCGTATCCGATTCACCGGGAGCAGTCGACGACTCCGGGTCCACCGCCCGGCCCGAAAACGACGGGCGAATGACGCAGTTCGGTTGCCTTCCCCCCGCCGGGAGACTGTGCGGTCTATACATGGAGACGTGACCACACCGACGCCGGCACATGCGCAGCTGGAAGATCTGGTGCGCGCCGAAGCGGATGCGAAACTGGCCGCGGTGAAGACTCTCGGCGAAGCGTACGCGGCTCTGCGCCGAGACCGTGATGAGTTCGCTGCCCGTGATACGGCGAACGTCGCCGCGGTCCGTGCCGCCCGCACCGCGGCGTTGAAGGCCGGGTTCGCCGAGCGCGCGCTCGATGCTGCCGGGTATCGCGACATCGCCGAGCTCATCACACCCGCCCCGGCCCGCAAACCCCGCACCGGTAAGCGGACGGCAGACACGCCCCGCCGGGGCCGGCGGCGAGCGACCGGCACGGCGGCGCGTGCCGCTGCAGCACCGGTCGCCTCGGCGGTGTCTGACCGCGGTGTCGCGCCGGACGCCTGAATCGCGGTGTCGGCGTTCACCTACCGGGTGTACTGCGGTTTGATCCGCAGGCAGGTGGTGGTGGAGTTGCCGCTGGTTGCGTGATGCTCGACGACGTCGAACAGGCCACAGTTCTTGAGGTATTTGCCGGGGTGTTTGCGGGCTGTCTCCGTCGGCAGTTTCTCGGTGAGACGCGTGTCGTGCATTCGTTTGGTCACCTTCGGCAGCTGGGACAGCCCGCCGCTGTCGGCCACCGCGCCCACCACCGCCAAAACTTCCGATACCACCGCTGCGGACATGCCGGCGTGCGCCTTCGCAGTCGCGGTTCCCGCCTTCGGCACAGGTACCGGTACCGGTTTCCGGACGGCGGCGGCCTGTTTTGTCGGCGCCGGAGTCACCGATCGGGCGGCGTTGAGGGTGTCGAGGTAGACGAACCTGGTGCAGGCGGCAGCAAAGGCGGGTACCACTTTCCGGTCTCCGTAGCCGTGCACGCTGCATCCGGTCTCGCGCAGATGGAACGCCAGGTGGGTGAAGTCGGAATCGCTGGACACGATGACCATCGTCCGGATCCCGGTGGTGTGTCGGAACTCGATCGCCTCGGCGACGATCGCGTGATCGGCGGCGTTCTTCCCGCGGACCATGGCCGGGACGTGGCGGCCGAAGATCCCGTGCGCCTGCATCGCATGCCGCCAGCCCTGGTGAGGGGTGGACCAATCACCGTAGGCGCGCACGATCTGCACCGGCCCCAGCTGCCGAACCGACTCGAGTACCGCGCCGATCCTGGCCGCCGCCACGTTTTCCGCGTCGATGAACACCGCGACCGCGCCACTGGCGTCGGGGTCGTGTCCCGCGCCGGCGCAGATCGTGGGCGCCGGGGCAGCCGGCCGGGTTGCGGACCGGCTGAACAGTCGGATGCGGTGACGTCCGTTCTGCCGGGCAACACCGGCATCGAGGAAGGTCCGGATGTTCATTCCCGGAAAAATATCGGCCACCGGACCTGCCGCGCCGGATTGACGATCCGGCGTGCCTCGGTGCGTGCCCGGGGTGTGGATTCCTGGGGCGTGTCGGTGGGTCGCGTAGCCACCGAACTACGGGTTCGGTGGCAGCGAGTCGGTACCGGCACGCCCGGCAATCCACACCCCGTACCGGTCAGGCGGCTTTCGTGGTGGGAGTGGTGTGCATGTCGGCGAAGGCGCGGTAGCGGGGGCTCAGTCCGATGTCGACGCCGGTGGCACGGATGCTGGCTACCGTCTCCCCTTTGCGGGTGGAGAAGACGCCGGCGCGCAGGTTGCGGACCTCGGCCAGGACCGGGTCGCCGGTGTGGAAGCTCTGGAGCACTCGCATGGCCAGGCCGCCGGAGAACCGGAGTTCGTAGGTGCTGGAGCCGGTGTCGGTGTAGCTGCCGTCATCGGTGCGGCGCTGATGGTTGTCGATGATCGTCACGTAGACCGCGGTGGTTTCCGGTGTGGTGGCGGTGGCGTCGTAGGTGAACGGGTCGGAGATCTTGGCGATGTTGCCCTTCACGATGGTCATTGGAATGTGTCCTTTCGGTTGATGTGCTGTCTGGCTTGTCTCGTGCGCAGTGCGGGACGGAGAAGCTGCCACACGAGGTCCGCCGCGGCGGGCGGGAAAGTTGTGTCAGCGAGTGCGCGAGCGGCCGGACCGCGTCCGGGGACAGAAGTTTCCCGCCCGGCGCGGCCGAGCAACGCGAGCCTCGTTTTGCTGCGCCGACGCCCGCACTAAAGTCGCGAGATCTGCCAGACAAGGACGGCAACCGGACCGGACACCTGATACCCGGCAATCGGGAAAGCAACTCGAGCCATTGAACGAACCCCCAGACACAGCACGAGGTCCCACGGGCAACCGGACACGCACTGCGCGGGCAACGCACGCTCCACAGCACCCGTAGCCATGCCGGGCAATCGCGCACACCCAGCAGCGGTGCACGAGGTGACACGGCACCGGTGCACGACAGCCAGCAGCGCGTCAGCGCTACCGAACCGGTCACCGATCGAGCGGGAGCGCTTCCGGTCAGTGCCACCGGAATCGGAAACGGGGATCGGGCGGAAAGCACGCCGCACGCCGAGAAAGTTGCTCTGCGCGGTATCGCCCCCGCGCGCCCGGCGGGAACCGCGAACCAGAAGTCGGCGGGCGACCAGGCTCCGGCACCGGGTCGACATCGCCTGGTCCCGTCCGCGAAGGGCCGGCGGGATCACCGGCGAACCGCACGTCCACGCGGTGCTCCGGCGGCTCGATCGCCGGAGCACCGCGCTCTATCGGACGGCAGACCGACGCATGTCGGTCTGCCGTACCCGCGCGGCCCCGGCCGCGCGCAGCGATGTCCGGCCGGGGCCGCGCGGCCCCGGCCGGACATCGATCCACTGTTACGTGATCCGGCGTGTCCGCATCGTGTGGTGCGGGTCTATGGCGTTGCGCTCGCCGCAGTCGTCGCAGCACGCGGTGGACAACCAGCGGCGGATGCCGTACCGCTCCATGTCGACCCACATCGTGGCTTTCTTCCCGCAGCCCAGCGAGAAACATCCGATAGTGCCGTCAGGCATGGTGGTGAAATGTTTGACCTGTCCCTTGGTCGAGCCTTTACCCATGTGTACTGCCTTTCACTGCATGGCCGGACGCGCACGCACCGGCCCAGGGCACCGGCCCAGCGGTGCACGGAAATAGTTGTCGTGAGTGGTGTTCAGCGGTGGTGAGGGCAGTCACGAGCACCATCGATGAGCGATCAGACGATCGGACGGTCGCGCCGTGGCCCGTCATGCCCCCGGTCCAGCTGCGTCGGCGGTGATTCCGTACTCGAGGCGCACGGCGGCGTACATCTGCTGATCCAGGACCGAATCCATGTCGAGGATGTACTCGAGGGTGTCCACGAGATCGGCCGGAGCGGGACCGGCGGTACGCAACGTGACCTGCCCACCGCTGAAACGAACCGAATCGGCACCATGCCAGCGGTGACGCAGGACACGGAAGTTCGCGAGCCCTTCGGCATCGATGCGGCCCTGCTCGTCGACAGCGGTAGCGAACCGCAAGGTGAGCCGTTCGTGATCGCTCCACCGGCCGGTCTCCGGAGACCACAGTTCCGCCACCGCAGCGAGCGTGTCCGCCCACCGGTCGCCGTAAGCGGCGAACAACGCCGCGCTCACCGTCATCACCTGTACCGCGTCGATGAACGCATCAGGGAACTCGTCAGCCGAGACTGCAAGAGCCTCCGTGGCGGTGGCGGCGGGCACGGTGTGGTGCGAACCGTCGCGATAATCGATACGCCACATCAAATTCACGACCGGGTGCAAGATTTCTCCGGTGGTGATCGGGGATTGTGAGGGCATGGTGGTCTTGTCCTTACCGAAGCACCGGGCATCGTGTGTCCCCGGCGCTGACCGTCATATGTGCCTGCTGCACCCGCCCCTTTGCCTCGGGATGCGAAGGGCCGGATTGCCGGGGTGACGGTCTGTGCCCGCCATTTGTTTTCCCCTGCTGGCGAGAAGATGAATCGGCCGCACAAAGGCGCTGGAGCGCATACCCCGCCGTTGCGGGAAGTTTCCGCAGCGACCACCGGGAGCGGCTCGGCGGACAGTTCCCGCAAGCCCGCAGGGCCGCGCAGCGCCCGGGGTTGCACGCAGGCGACTGCGGCCAAAATCGAAAGCCAGAAGGGGAAAACTCTCCGCAAGAACAGCATCCGCCCACAGGGCGCGATCCGATCCGCGCGGGCCGAGCAAGGCCCGCCACAGGCAGCGTGAGCGATCAGCGAACTTGTGCACCGTGACCGCCGCCGTCGTCCTGGTGCGGATCCTCCACGGCCAGCGGCTCGACGCCGCGATCGCGGTGGTGTCCGGCGGCGGCTGCCGAGCCGCCGCAGACAATTTCGGCCCGGTCTAGCCGGACCAAAATTCCCCGCCCGCTCCGGGCGTGGAACCACCGTGTGTGGCCGGCGACCGGATGTAATCGGTCGCCGGCCACACACGCCGCACCCGGTGGGGGGTGCGGCACGCTGACCGGGACTACAGCTCTGACATTGTGGTGTAGTCGTGGTGTGCGGCAACCAGTTCGAC